>JAOACQ010000095.1 GCA_026417755.1 Brevinematales bacterium
AGATGTGTATAAGAGACAGGGTATAAGGTTTTACTTTTAATCGGGAGATGGGATATTTTTCGTAAAATCAAGTACCTTATCGTGAATTAAGCCATTTGAAGCCACAATAGTCTTTTGGTAAATATCATAATTTTCCCCATAGTAATTCGTGATTTTACCCCCTGCCTCACTAACAATCAAAACCCCTGCCGCTGTATCCCATGGCTTTAAATTCTCCTCATAAAAGGCTTCAAAACTACCTCTTGCTACATAAACAAGATCAATAGAAGCTGAACCAAGCCTTCTAAAGCCTGTAAAATTTCTGTTAATAGTCTTTATTGGTTCTGTAAGATAATCTATTCTTCCTTCCCTTTCATATGGAAAACCTGTAACTATCAAAGACTTAGCCGGATCATCTTCAGTCGAAACATAAAGCCTTTTATTTTTAAATTTTGAAGAAGATAGATAAGCCCCTTCCCCCTTAATAGCTGTATAAAGCTCCCCCAGAATAGGATTATATACAACCCCAACTTTAACATCTCCTTCTATCTCAAGTGCTATAGAAACTGCAACAAATGGTATCTGATGGGTGAAATTAACTGTTCCATCAATGGGATCAATTATCCAGACATAGCTTTCTTTAGTCTGTTTACTATAATTTTCCTCTGCAAGAAATGAATGTGTTTTAAAGTGCTTGCTTATATTAGAAACTATCAAATCTTCCGAGGCAATATCAAATTCCGTAACGGGATTTGCAAAACTTTTATATTTTACATCTTTTATAGAATAAAAACCTTTTTCAATGATTTTTCCTGCTTTTAAAGCCGATTCTATTGCAACTTTTAAAAATTGTTTCATTTCTTCTCCTACTTTGAAAAAAGAAGATCCATTAATTCTCTTCCCTTCAAATCTGCATATTTACCTTTTAAACAATTTGCTTCCGAATATTTTTTAATATTTTCATCTACTTCAACCCCGCTGCCCCACAACATAAAAGGCACTTTATCTCTTGTATGTTTTCTTAATTTAACTGGAACAGGGTGATCTGGAAGTACCAATACTCTTAAAGGTTCAGTAAAAGTTTTCTCATATTCTGAAAAAAACGTATTTACAAGCCTTTT
Source organism: Brevinematales bacterium (assembly GCA_026417755.1). Taxonomy (GTDB): domain Bacteria; phylum Spirochaetota; class Brevinematia; order Brevinematales; family JAOACQ01; genus JAOACQ01. The sequence continues at coordinate 1,101 of JAOACQ010000095.1, forward strand.
ATCTGCAAGTTCTATTGCTTTAATCTTAAGTTTTAAATCTCCAAGATGCCCACATTCATCTATTGCCTCAAGATGAATATAGACAAAATCATTTCTTTTCAATAATTCAACTGCCGCTTTTGCCTTATTTTCATAATTTGTATCAATAAAACCCGTCGCCCCTTCTGGTTTAATAGCTTCCATACCACCAAGTTTTCCAATACCCAATATCACATCTACAGCAGAGATTACCGCCCCTTTTTTGCCATATAAACTTTCAAAAGATGGCATATTTGGTTTTTTGCCCCCAGACCATGGCCATATAAGGTTGGCTGGATATTTATTTTCTTCTATTCTTTTCTTATTTATAAAATGATTGGCAAGTATTTCTTTGGATTTATATATCATTTCTCTTAAGATTTCTTCTGTCAACTTTGCTTCACTATCGATTGCATAAGGTAAAATTTCTTCCCATTTTTCTCCATGGGAAGAATCAGGTTTGGCGTAATAAATATTTGCCGAAAATTCATCTCCATTAAGGTGTAAAATATGTCTATAACTCACTCCAGTGTAAAAAATTATCTTTTCGTTTCCAAGTCTTTCATTCAAAGTTTCTATAAGAATTTTGGCTTCTTCGTTTGAAATATGTCCAGCTGAATAATCAAGAAGTATGCCATCTTTTTCAGTAATAAGATTAACCCTATAAGCGACTGTGTCATCTCTCATTGAAAGGCCAGCTCCATAAGTTTCTATAGCACCTCTGCCTGTATAAGCAGTTTTAAGATCCCACCCTAACACAGAAAGATTGGCAACGTCTGAAGAAGTCGGAAAACCTTCTGGTAAGGTTAAAAATGTCCCAAAAGAAGCATTCTGAGCTAACTTATCAAGCATCTCCGTTTTAGCATATTCGAGAGGAGTTTTACCACCAAGCTCATCAATTGGATAATCCGCCATACCATCAAGCAAAAAAGTTACATACTTCACTTTATCTCTCCATTTTTTTTGTAGTTAAAAAATTCTTAAAATAATAAACTGCATACATTAAACCAGAAGTCAAAAGCAAGAAAGAAGACAAAATTGTTCCATAATGAATCATAAGATCAAGTAATCTCATTAAAGATCCGCTTCCAAATACCCCTGAATATTTTAACGGATACAAAGATAAAACAACCCCCAAAACTGCAGTTGTAAGTTTACCTGCAAAAATTGGAAGTAAAATTTTCCCCTTTACATTTATAGCATACATAGCCCCAAGTGAAATTATTAAATCCCTCGAAAGAATCAAAACAAAAAAATAGAAAGGAGCCTTTTTGTTAATATATAAAACTGCCGAAATCGTTATTGCAAGAAGTTTATCCCCGATAGGATCTAATATTTTACCAAGGTTACTTATCATATTAAATTTTCTTGCTATAAGCCCATCAAAAAAATCAGTAAGATATGCCACCAATATGAGCCAGAAAGCTAAAAAATTTGAAGTCTCTGTATCAATTTTCAACTGATTTAAAATAGGAATTATAAGAACAATTCTCAAAATAGATAATATATTTGGTATAGTCCAGAACTTTTCCATAATTACTCCTTTTGCTCGGTTTTTGATTGGCCAATAGTTAAAGTAAGTCTAAAAGTTCCAAAAACAGCCGCATCAAGACTCAGAGAATTCTGAAAAATCTCTGGAAACAATGTTTTATCACTTGTTAACTGAAAAAAACCACTATATATTTCAGGAAAATCATCAAGTTTTTTATCATCTACTATAGTTCCTTTCTTTGGGACTATTACAGCACATAATAACTTTTTGTCATCAGTTCTATAATTCCCCCAAAAAATCAAATCTTCAATATTATTTATACTATAATAATAAGGAAAGGCCGCTCTTAATTGTGAAAGAAGACTGCTTTCATTTGCAATAATAATATTATACTGTCCGTTTCTTATATTATCTGGTATTTTTAATGTTATATTCTTATTCAAATAATCACCTTTATATCTCTTAAGTCTTACTTTTATATTTAATCTTTCCCCAGCTGAATAATTTTTTTGCTTAATTTCTGCATTATCAATAACGTAATAATCAATCTCAGGAATAATATTGATTTCAAATTCACATTTTTTTATCTTTAAATCCGAAATATCATTATAATAAAAAATTGAAAAAAAGGCATTGAGGTCATTTGCAAGAGAGTAAAAATTATAAACTGATGGATAATAAGAATAAAAAATCTCATTTGATATTGAATAAATTTTATTATCTTTCAAAAATTGAATTAAAAAACTTATTTTAACACGTTTATCATCTGAATAACCTGTTTGATTCAATAAACTTGCAATTATAGAAGATGTAGAAAGATAAGGGAAGTAATCCCTGTTGTCTGCAATCCTGTAATTATAGGTTCTTGTTAGATTATTTGCATTAACTTTTACAGTAAAAGGAACCATATCCGCCTTCTCACCCAATTTACAATATACGGCATTCTGACCATCATAGACAGTCTTACCAATAGGTTCTGATGAGGCTCCTATTTTAAAGGATAGATAACTCGATGGAATAACTGTAAAAATATATGCTTTTGAAATAGGAAGTGAAACCTTACCAGCTTCGTCCATTGGATGACCAAAAATAAAAACATCTTTTCCGTTAACATAGGTAACTGTCCCAACTCCCTGAACATTTAAATCACCTTCTATAAGATTTATAGCCACAGCATCACCTGGCTTCAAATCTGAAAAGGATTTACTCTCTCCAGAAGAAATCTTTGAGCTCTCAATAAAAATACTAGAAGAAAATAGATTCTTTGATCTTAAAAAATCCTCAAGATAAGTTCTAGCAAAACCGCCAAAGCCATTTATAAAAACAGGTGTAGAAATTTTCTTAAAAAACTTATCTTCTTTTTCTGTTGAAGGGGTATTCACAAATTTATCCTCTTCAAGCATATTTTGAATAGGGGTTATACCACATATCGGATCCTTAGAAAAACTCCACGTATAAGCAACAGCACCAACCATTTTTCCATCAACATATACCGGACTACCACTCATCCCAGCAATTACACCACTATGCTCAAGATTTTGACCTTTTAACCTTGCAAGAATATATGATCTAGAAGGAGAAGTGTTTTTAATAACGTCTATTATCTCTACTTCAAATTTCTCTGGTTCCCATCCTCTGAAAACAGAAAGTCCATAACCCTTCATGCCGGGTTTAATTTCATCTATAGTAAGATAATCCTTTGTATAAGAAATATTTACTAGAATCAAAACCAAAATTAAAATTTTCTTCATTTTCTCTCCGATTTTATACTAACAGAATATTTTAAAATATTTTTACTTCTTTCGCAAAAATAATTAGGTAATTTCTCAAGAATAGCTAAAACAATAGATTAAAATTTAA
>JAOACQ010000107.1 GCA_026417755.1 Brevinematales bacterium
AAGATTTAATAATTTAACATTAGAAGCCTTTCCTCTCTATAAATTTGTGTAATAAAAGTTTTCTACTCTATTCCCATACAAAAAGTCAGTTGTTGGAAATATACAAGAAAAGAACTCAATAAAATGTTCCAAAGAAGTCAAAATTTGCAGAAGCCTTTACATTTGACTATTTTTACCAATTATTTTAAAATCTTATAATTAATCTTTTTGAGGTTCCTATGAATTTTAAGTTATTACTGAAAGAAAAGATAAAAAAATCACTAAAAGATAATTTTGGTCTTGAAACAGATTTGATTCCTATCACCTATCCAGAAGTTAAGGAATTTGGAGATTATGCTACAACAGTAGCGTTAGCAAATTCAAAAATTTTAAAAAAATCCCCCAAAGAAATAGCCGAAAAAATTGCAAGTGATTTATCAAAAGAGAAAATTTTTTCAAAGATTGATATAGCAGGACCAGGGTATATAAATTTTTATCTTTCTGACAAGATTCTGGAAGAAGGTATCAAATTATCAATTTCAAATGAGAATTATGGAAAAAATGATTTATTAAAGGATAAGAATATAATACTTGAGTATGTGAGTGCAAATCCGACAGGACCACTTCATATCGGACATGGAAGATGGGCTGCTATAGGAGACTCTATAGCAAATTTACTTTCTCTCTGTGGAGCAAAAGTCCATAGAGAATTTTATATTAACGATGCTGGTAATCAAATCAATCTCCTCCGTGAAAGTGTTGAAGCAGCTAAAAATGGGAAGCCAATACCTGAAAACGGATATCATGGTTCATATATTGAAGAAGTAGCAAAAATGGATGGCGATCCGGTTCAGAATCTACTTGAAATGCAAAAGAAAACGCTTGCTAAATTCAGAGTAAATTTTGACAACTACTTCTCAGAACTTACACTCCATAGCAATGGAGAGGTAAAAAAAACAATAGAATTTTTAAAGAAAAGTGGACATTGTTATGAACTTGATGGAGCTTTATGGTTTAAAACTACTGAGTTTGGTGATGATAAGGATAGAGTTTTAATAAAAAGTGATGGAGAATATACATATTTTGCTGTGGATATTGCTTATCATAAAAATAAAATAGAAAGAGGATTTAACACAATAATAAACATTCTTGGAGCAGATCACCACGGTTATGTCGGTAGAATAACCGCAGCAATAAAAATATTTGCCAAAGAAATGAATAAAGAAATTGAATCAAAAATATTAATCGGACAGCTCGTCTCATTATTCAGAAATGGTGAACCAGTAAGAATGTCAAAAAGAACAGGAGAAATGATAACCCTTGAGGAAGTAATTGATGAAATTGGCAGTGATGCATCAAGATATTTTTTAGTTATGAGAAAGGCTGATACTCCCCTTGATTTTGATATCGAACTTGCAAAAAAACAAACAGAAGAAAATCCAGTTTTCTATGTTCAATATGCTCATGCAAGAATATCTGGAGTCTTAAGAAACATTCATAACAAGCAAATCGTTACTGATTCAATAATTGATAGCCCAGAAGCAAGAGATATCGCCATAAGGATTATAAGATATCCTGAAATATGTCTTGACGCTGCTATAAATATGGAACCCCATAGAATCACCCAATACCTTGAAGATTTATCAGCAGCTTTTCATAGATTTTATAACCAGCATAGAATTATTACAGAGGATGAGAATACAACTTCAAGAAGATTATCAATAATTTTAGCTGTTAAAAACATACTGAAAAATGGGCTCAAAATAATCGGTGTTGAAGCTCCAGAAAAAATGTAAAAATTTTTAAAATTTTGCTTGTAAAAATCAAGTTTCTGATGTTAAAATATAGTAAGAGGGTATTTATATGAAGAAAATATTTTATTTTATTATTATGACGTTAAGTATTGTATGTCTCTTTGCAAATGACAAAGCAAACTATATACTCTCGATGTATGTCGGAGATGTTAAAGTAGCCGTTAAAGAAAACGATAAATGGACAAAAGCAAAAGCTGAAATGCCTTTGTATGAATCTTCGATGGTGAAAACTGGCAGAGAATCTTATTGTGATGTTTTAATGCCAAAAAGAGGTGTTTTCAGAATTCTTGACAACACTCTTGTTATTATGAATCAGTTAAAATCAAATATTGAAGAAATAAAGATTAAAAAAGGTAAGGGGCTTTTTAATATAACAAAAAAATTATCCCAAGGAGAAACCTTTAAAGTTGAGACAGAAGTAGCTGTAGCAGCTGTAAGGGGGACACAATTCATTATCGATACTGATGAAAAAAAAATAACTTGCCGAGTTAAAGAGGGAGAAGTAGTCTTAAGAAGAAATGTTAAACTTCCTGCAGAACTTGAAAATGACGAAGAAATCCAATCAAAACTTGAAGTAGTAGCAAAAGCAAATCAAGAGATAGAGTTGACAATCGATGAAAATAAAGCCCTTGAAAACCTCATAAATAGAGCTAAAAACAATCTCGCTGAATTAAAGGATATTCTTGATGAATCTCAGAGAGCAACCCAGCGAAAACTTAAAATGATTAAAAATGTCAGAAGAGTGCTTAAAGAACTCAATATGTTTGACGATATGCAAACTGGTAACCTTGAAGAAAATGAGGAAATTGATGAAACACAAGATACTTTACAAAGAATGAAGAATAGAAATTAAAAATCTTGCAATAAGCTAAACAAAAACTTTTGAAATCTAAAATATTTATCAAAATTAGTTAAAAATAATATGACAAAACTACTTTAAAACTGCTATCAACAACATCAGAAGGTAAAAAATTAAAAGCTATCTCGAAATTTTCATAAAATTTTGAAACAGTTAATTCAAACGGATAAGCATTCTTAATATTCAGGCTATGTATATAAGAAATAGAAAAAGTTAAATCCCGCCCAAAAGTTGCCAGATAACTTTTAAACTTAAAAGCTAAACTATCCTTTACAGAAAAAGTAGAAATCTCAAAACCATTTCTCAATTTGGCAATACACAATTCATAAAAATAACCACATTGCCATTCATTGTTACTAAAATATTCTCCATAAAGTAAACCAAAAGGAAATTCAATCAATGTAAAACAAGAAAAAAGATTCTCAAAAAATTCAATCCCTAAAAACCTGAGACTATAATATTCAAGTTTACAACTTCCACCAAATCTTAAGCCTTTACCGTAACAAACTTTTAGTTCCACACTATATCTTTCTATACTACCCTCTCCAATTTTCTGATAAGCAATATCATCACCTGTAAAAATCTCTATCTGCTCCGGAAAATAATACCTGCCACTGGAATAAAATATAAAATCTGACATCTTAAACATACCAAAACAGGAAACAAAACTTAATAAATCAATTGTTTTCCCTGTACTAATACCGATAAGATTATTCCCATTCCTCATAATTTCAAAATCAGCAAAAATCTTTCCACAACTCAGTAAAATTAATAAACAAATAATTTTTTTACAACCTTTCTTCCATTGTAATGAATTGCAATTAGATAAAAACCTCTTAAAAAATTTTCTTCCCATTCTATTATCTTCTCCTTTGCAATTTCACTTTTTAAAATATTTCCTCTATTATCAAGAAGAAAAATATGAGCCCCCTCTGGAAAATTTGTTATTTTAATTTTTTTATTACCGGACAAAATAGGATTAGGATAAATAACAACATCCTTCAACTCATTCCCAAATTCAGGCAAATTCCAGCCTAAAGAAACATAACTCCAAATCTCACTCACCAAATTGTAAGAAAATAGATTGGTATAGCTTATTTTCGTATACGAACCTTTACCTACTCCTAAGATCCCATCATATTTAACTGAACTTTCAACTATCTTGATTCCACCACTAAAATAAAAATCTTCTTTTTTTAAAACAAGATTCTCTTCATCAAATCCATTTTTCAAATTTATATTTAGGTTAGTATCCAGAATACTCCTATCAGCGACAAAAATATTTAACTCATTTTTATCAAAAAAATAACATAAAAATCCACTTATAGGTGAATTATCAATCAAATAGCTTGCCTTTGTTTTCTTGATTATTCTATCTTTTGGCAGATTAGTATTTCCTTGTATTAAAACACTTAACGATTCATCATCAAACGAAGTAGAACTAAGACCAATAATATTATAGTCAATATAATCTATAACTTTTCCACCCTTAAAAGGATGACCTTCAAATAGATATAAGTCCCCCTTGAGAGAAAGTCCTCCATCAGGAGAAACAACTAAGAAACCTTTTGAAAAATTTTTCTTTTCTAATGAGGTTGAATTTGTTCTTACTATCAACTTCTTAACATTAATCCCTTTCTCAAGAAAAAATAAATTATCTATGTTTAAACTTTCTTCTGAAGTATTCAAAAGTTCTACCCAGTCATCTGTTGAATTTATTGTTCCACCTCCATCTTCTCCCGTCCATCCTCCACCACTATAATCCTTCTTTGGATCTCCAACAAGTTCATTTAAAAAAATCTTACCATAAAAATCTGACCTGACAGTTAAGTCAACAAATCTTAAAACAAGTCTTTTACCCTTAGCTTCAAAGATAATATTTTCACCATTTTTTAATAGAGGAACCCTCCAAAAAAAGGAAAAGCCTTCTTCAACATCTCTTTCTTCAGAGTAAAAACTTTTTGTAGTTTTAATAACTAACTTCTCTTTGCCATTTGCAACCCCAAAAATTTGTATTAATTCTAAAGGCTTTACAATAAGGTTTGAACTCGAAATATATTCAACAAATGGAAAACCAGGTGATAAACCGCTCTTTATAAACTTTTCTCCATCAAAAGAAAAAGATTTAAAATTTTCTTCTTTTAATATAAGTGGACCTGTTTCAAAAACTTTAGCCCCATTCAAATAGATTTGAACATTTGATATTTTAGAATGCCAGCTACTCATCCAGGCTGTTTCAGAAGAAGGATGAAGAACAATACAATTAGAAGAAAAAGGTAAAAGTCCAAAATGATTTGTAAACTTGGATGAAATTAAAACCGCTGTTTCAAATGGCTTAATTTCATTCTTACTCAAAACATCTGGTAAATCTAAACTAAAGATAGTAGTTTTTAAGCCTACTTTTACATAACTATTTTGGTTTGTATATATTCTTACTTCCAAATTCTGAATTTGTATTATCTCCTCTCCATCATTAAAAATTTCGATATATTTTTCTTCTCTATCAAAAAAATCTCCATTTCCAGTAAAAATTTCTGTTATCCTTAAAGAATATGAACAAGAAAAAATAAATAATAATATTAGAGCCTTTTTCATAATCTTTTCACCCAATAATTTGCTTTTTCAACATATATACAATTCTTGAGTCTATTTCTGTTAATTAATTCAACAAAAATTTCTTTTGCTTTTTCTATTTGTCCGCCTTCTTTCAATTCAATACCTTTCTGATAAAGCAAATAATTCAATCTTTTATTAAAAACCTCTGCTTCAATCTTATCCTTTGTACTGTATGCAAGAGCTTTTTTAATTGCCCACAAAGAATGTTCATAATTTTTATTTTCTTCATACAATTTTGATAGGTAGTAATAATTCCAGCTATTTGCTTTCAATTTTAAGGACTCTATGAAATAATTCTCGGCATTCTTATAATCTTTTAACTCAAGATAACATCTCGCAATTTTCCCATAAATATATGCTTTTTTGTCAGACTCACAGGTTTCTTTATAATTATTATAAATGTCTAAAGCCAATTTTACTCTACCCATATCGAGTAAAATATCTGCCTTCAAGATATTAAGTCTATCATTATTTTCAAAGTAAAATAAAGCATTTGTAGTAATCTGCAATGCAATATCCGGTCTACCTTTAAGTTTATAACAAAGTGCAAGTTCATAATGATTATAAGGATTATCTGGCTCTTTTTCCATAACCAATTTAAAAAAATCAATAGCTTTATTAAAATTTTTCTGCTCTTTGTATTCTTTAGCCAAACGTTTCAAGACAATCAAGTTTTCTGGATTTTTCAGATATTCTTGATGCAAAAATGTTAATTCCTGATTTGAAAAAATAAAATTATTCAATAGTAAAAATAAAAATACTTTTTTCATAAAAAATCCTCCTCAAAAATAAAATTTTATATATTTTCAAAAAATTTTTAAAGTGACTTTAGTCACTTTTTTGATATGACTTTAGTCACTTTTTTATTTTTAAACCAAAAATTATAAAAAATGAAAACATAATTTGACAAAAAAAGGTATATTGATTAAAATAAAATTTGAGGTTAATATGCAAGTAGAAATAGAAACAAGAGTTACAAGACTTGAAGAAGTTTTTGCGGATTTTGTATCTCAAACTTCTCAAGCTCTCCAGATTCTACAGAAAGAAATGCTGGAATTTAAAAATGAAATGAGAAGAGAAATGCTAGAATTCAAAAACGAAATGCGACAAGAAATATCGATATTAAACTCAGAAATGTTAAATTTAAAAAACGAAATGAAAACTTTCAAAGATGAAATGTTGGAATTTAAAAACGAAATGAAAATTTTCAAAGATGAAATGTTAGAATTTAAAAATTATGTTTCTGTATTCATTGAAGAAATCAACATTTTCAAAAGTGAAATTAACAGAAAATGGGGCGACCTAGCAAGAAAAATGGGCACTATAACAGAAGATATTATTGCACCTGGAGCACCTGATGCTTTAATGAAAAGATTTGGAATAGAAATTCTTGACCTTATGGTAAGGAGAAAGATAAAAGACAAAGATAAGAACACTGAAGAATTTGATGTAATACTTATAGGCAATGATAACAAAGTATACCTCATAGAAGTAAAATCAACACCTACAACAGAAAATGTTCTTGAAGTTTTAAAAAAGTCAGAAAAATTAAGGCAAATAATATATAATGACAAAGAAATTGTCCCTATCTTTGGCAGTTTATACATAGATGAAGATATACAGAAATTTGCCACCAAAAACAATATTTATGTCTTGGGCATGAAAGGTGACTATCTAGCTGTATTAAACTAATCCAGAACAGTAACTTCTATCTTTATTTTGAGAGTTTGAACTAGTAATTTTTTCTTTTGTTCTATATAATAATTAAAAACATTGACAAGTTTTCCTTTTTGTAAATAGATTGTCAGCTTTCTGTTATAAGAATCAAACTTTATATCCTTAAAGAGAGAAAAACCAGACTTATCAAGTGAATCTGCAATTCTTAATATTCCAGATAGAATTTTAACCTCATTATTTTCATCACCAATATCTTGATTTTTATGATACTTAGCAATTTTTGAAATTATTTTTTTTTCTCTTTCGGTATATCCAAGAATCTGAGAATGCGAAATTATATATTCAGAGTGATCCTCATGATTATTAAACGAAATAATTTTTCCAACATCATGCAAAACAGAGGCTGTGAAAAGATAATCTTTCCAGTTTTTATCCAGATTATGCACATTCTTAAGGACATCAAATATACGTAGGGCAAAATTACATACATTTCTGGAATGTATTTTATCTAAATTGAACCTTTTTAAGATATGTTTCGTACTCGAATATCTTACGTTTGAAAGATATTCTTTTTTCATAAGACTTATAGCATTTCCTTCTCTTATACCATAATAAGATACATTAAGCCTCTTTATATCAAAAAAATCAAACATGCATTTCAAAAGGACTATTCCGGCAAGAATTGTATCTCTTCTAGAAGAATCAACATAATTAAAGGTATTCTCATCTTTTATAATATCTGGGATAGAATCAAAAAGTTCGGTTATTCCTTCATAAGTTATAACAAGACCATTTGAATTCATATTCCTTGAAATTTTGTTACAAAGTCTCGCAATATTTTCAATAGTCCCAGAAACACCAATAAAATTTTCAGCAGAACTAAAATATGCCTGTATAGGTTCAAATTGAGACTCAATATAATCTATAAGTTCTTTTGCTTTGCTCTTACTATACCCCTCCTCAAAAAACTCCTCAGTTAATCTGATAACTCCCATTCTGAAACTTTTTATCTTTCTTATATTCCCTTTTTTACCTCTTACTATCTGTATACTACCACCACCTATATCTATAACCGTAACATCTTTTTCATAGCAATCAAGGCTATAAACTGCACCAAGATATGCAAGTCTGCCTTCTTCATAGGGAGAAATTACATCGACTTTTATACCTGTTTCTTTGAATATTCTTTGAACTATCTCATTACTATTTTCAGCTTCTCTTATTGCACTTGTAGCTACTGCGATAATTTTGGCATTATATAATCCGGCAACAACTTTAAATTTTTGCATTATATCCAGAATTTTAACAATTGCATTATCAGTAATATAAGACTTTTCATTAATATAGACAAGATTCTTCTTTGAAGCAAGCCTCAACTTTTCCTTCTGTCTATCTAGAATGGTTATATGCCCCTTCTTAAGCTCAAGAATTACCATATGAAAAGAATTTGAACCAAGATCTATACTTGCTATATTCAAAATTCCCACCTTTCCAAAACTTTTGATATTTCATTTTTTAATTGCTTATAGGTTGATTTAAGTCCTTTCCTAGCATCAATGGTTACAAAGCTATATTCATCAGCCATCGCATTGAATTCTTTAATTATCTTTCTTTGGTAACGTTCAAAACTCTCATAGAAATCCTTACCCATCTTTATATCCATTCCAGCTTCCCAGTAATCAAGCCCGGATCCAAGCCCAAGTTCCCAATAGTTTTCTACAAGATTATCGGCATTTATAACTCTGGGTATGAGATTATTGAAATTAACTCTCATATATATAGTTAAGGCAGGTTTTAAAGCAAAACTATATAATTTTTTCACCCACTCACTGTCCATCCCCCTCACCAAAGCCCTCGCCATACAAGTGAAAATATATCTATCGGCAAGAACAACATACCCTGACTTAAGATAAGGAATAATGTCATTTTCCATTCTGTCAGCTATGTCAGCTGCATATAGCATTGAAAAAGTATAGTTATTGAGATTATGGCCTTTCTTAGCTTCAGTTATAGCATCCTTAACAACCGCCGATTTACCAAGCCCCGTCGTATAAACAGCATATCCTTCAAATTCGAGCCAGTTTTTTATATTCTCTATTTGTGTACTTCTACCAACGCCATCAGTTCCTTCAATAACAATAAATAAACCTTTTAAATCAGAGATATCAAGATAATGTAAATCTTTCCTGAAAAATTCATATTTATTTAACATATTTCAATTTCCTCTTTAAATAATTTTTGGGTATATAATCTTTTAATATTTTTTCTTTTACAATTTTTCTTATATGTTGTTGCTGAAAATTGATTTCTTTTTTTGCATCAACAACCTCAAAATTATATAAATTAGTAAGTTTATCATATTCTTCTATAACCTTACCCTGAAATATCATAAAACTTTCTGTAATATTTTCAGAAATATTTAAATCCATTCCAGCTTCATGAAACTTTATTTTACGTTTGCTTGACTTAAGCCTCTTCAAAGAGGTTTCTACATCAACTTTAAAGTAAAAAGTCAGATCTGGTTCAACAGCAAAGCTATATACATCTCTGACCCATTCAAAAGGGACTCCTCTTGCCGTATCTCTTGCAAGAGCAGTATAAAAATATCTATCACATAGAACAATCATTCCCGCTTTAAGTGGAGGAACAATCAAATGAATATATCTATCCGCAAAATCCGTGGCATGAAGTATAGAAAATGTAAGGGGAGTAAGCAAATTCTCTCTCTTACCTCTCTTTATAGTATCCTTAACAAGATTGGAAGAATTCCACTCGGTAAAAAAAACGCTATAACCTTCAGATTCAAGCCATTTTTTTAGCAAATAAATCTGTGTACTTTTACCAGACCCATCTATACCTTCTACAGCAATAAGCCTGCCAGAAAAATTATGTTTCACTTGAGCCTCCTTGCTATAGAAGGAGTTATATAACCTTTAAATTCAGTCTCAAACTCTTTTTTATCATTAAATTTTAATTCAATGATGTAAACACCACTTTTTTCTATCTCAAAAGAAAAGTTTTTTACACCCAGAAGAAAAGAAATAAAATCACCAAGCATTGGCATATGTCCAACTAGAACTAAACTTTCAACCTTAGAACCAATTTTGGATTTGATTAAATTCAGAATATCTTCTGGTTTTGACTCAGGCAGGAGTTCCTTTGCAACATTGATTTTTTTCTTATAACCTAGTTTACCTGCTATTATATCTGCTGTTTGAATTGCTCTTGTCAATGGGCTTGAAACTAAAAGATCTGGTTTAACCCCTATTTTTTTTAATACTTTTGCTATAGCTTTTGTCTCTTTAAATCCTTTTTCAACTAATTCCCTCTCCTTATCATTTTTCTTTTCCGAAGCATTTTCTGCTAACGCGTGTCTTATAACAAAAATTTCCATCCTTAACCTCCTCTTGATACAAAAAACATAAAAATTCTAACAAAAGAAGGTTAAGGAAAAATTAAGAAAAAATTAAAAAATCTTTAAAAAGTAAAGCCAAACCTGAAACCAACTGCCTGCTTCACAGTAAGCACATTCTTATATACCCCATCAAGACCAATATATATTTCGCCCTCAAGATAAGGATCAAGTGTTAAACCCCATAAATCATCAAATATAAATTTCATCCCTAGATTAATGGGTATTGTGATTAAATTCCCACTCATACCAACACCATTAGTTGAAATTATTCCACTATTATAGAGACATCCAACTTTTATATAGTATCCATAAGGGCCATAACCTTCTGGATAAAATACAAGCCCACCCCCAAAACTCGTTAATTCTATATGAAAAGAGTTATCTCCAGCATTAAAATACCCGGCATTCGCTGCAATACCAACATACTTAAAATTAGCAAACTCTATCTGTCCACCAACTCCATATCCACCACCACTGAACAAAGCTTTTATCATCTGCCCGGTATCAAATGCAACAAAAAGAAACCTCTCTCTTGGAGATTCTTCATCCTCGGCAAACAAACAAACTGATAACAATATAAACAGGAATACTAAAATCTTTCTCATCTTTAAAACCTCCAATTAAAATCAATAAAAGTTATAAAGTCCTTCTTTAATACCTACATTATGAATTTCCATATTCGTAAGATCGGGATAGAATTCAGCCAAATTCTTTAAATCCTCATCAAGTAAATTTGTAATAATCATCCTATAAGGTTTAAAACTATCTTTTGCATAAAATATCATTCTGCCAAGATAGTTAAGTTTATTAGTTTCAAGTTTAAAATCTATAGGCTTATTCAGCCAGAAATCTATACCAAAAGCCTGATAACGAATCCCTACTCTATCATAACCATTTGCCTTCTCATTTACATCAAACACAATGAGAGAAAAATCCTGATTTACCACATAAGTTATATCCTGAGAATTCTTAATCATAAGATATAGATAAGCTAGATACGGAGCATTTTCCTTATCCACACTTGCAAAAACCAAAACACCTTTTGATTTATATCTTCTTGCTTCTTCAGGTTTAACAAACCTTGCACTCATAAACTCACTCTTTTCAAGACATCCTGATAAGAAAAAGAAAATTAACAAAAAGTAACTATACTTCTTCATATACAACCTCACTTTATATATTCGTAATCTTGATCACTGAATATTTTTATGGGTCTTTTCAACCCATTAAATGCTTGAAAAATAGCCAGCGGAATATAAATAGCCGCAACCATAAGTTTTGAGTCTACCCCTATCCTGTCACGATAATCGTCTGCTGATTCATTAAGTTTTCTCTGTCATCTTTATTCATCCTTGAAGTTATCTCAAGCAAAATATGTCCTCCATTCCTTATAACAACACTATCTCTCTGCCACCATAAAAACCCTAGCTCACTGTATAACCAATATCTGTCAAAAGACCTCTGATAGTATTGCTGAAGACATTTTCGTTCATTATGCTCCATCTACTCCCAAAAGCAGAAATCTGATCTTCAACCTTTCTGAATCCTTTCTCCATTGCTTCTGCTAACGCCTCTAACTTCTCCTCAGTCCTCCTCTGCGCCTCAGCTAAGTCATATAATGCATGTTCAAAACGGTCTAATCTATACTCGAGCTTCTGCTAAATCTCGCACTATCTCTTTTAAATCTGAAAAATCTTCTCTTGTAATACCCATTTCAGTTCTTATAACATCGACAAGGTCAATTACAGGCTCCCGTAACTCTTGAGGAAATTCCTTTATAACGTCTGAAATCTTCATAACCATCTCCTGAGAGTAAACCTCAGTTTATAATACAGATAATTTTAACATCAAAAACTTTTTTTTTCAAGATAATAAAATAAAAAAGGCTACCTTTGCAGGTAGCCTTTATATTATATAAGGAATAACCCTTAGAAAGCAAATGATACGTCAACAAAGGAGAATAGACCAGCTAAACCACCACCATCACCAAGAACTCCTCTGATAGTTACGTTATCCTTTGAGAACTGGAGATAGTTAGCACCAAATCCTGCTCCACCAGCATCCCAAGCATTGAAATAATCAAAGTGGAAAAGTTGTGACTCATAAGTTGTTGTCTTTCCAGTTGCTGATGATTCTACACCACCCCTGTAATAAACAAATTTATCATTTGGCCAACCAGTAGCAATACCTGCTTGATTCCAATACATAATAGTACTCATACCAATTTCCCAATCAGAAGCAAACTTAGCAGAACCAGCAAACCTCAAGAAAGGATTTTTATAACCATGTTCATCAAAATATCCATATTCGCCGATCAACCCACCTGCTGGCTGGTTAGTTGTAGCTGAAGGTGCCAGTTGGGTTTCGCCTAATTCTACTAAATAACCAACACCAAGTGTCAACAATACTGGACCTGCTGGCTTAACAGTAAGACCAGCAAAGATTGGCATTTCTGTATATGTTCCACCATTTGTATTGGTACCAAGAGTTGAATTTACATATGTAGAACTCGAACCATATACAAAACCAACATGAGCAAATGCACCTAAAAGTTCATTAATAGCAACATCTACTCTTACCATCATTCCAAAGATCAACTCATTAGCTTTAATATCATTGGTTTCACTTCCATATACTCCTGCTC
>JAOACQ010000019.1 GCA_026417755.1 Brevinematales bacterium
ATCCTTGTTGCCTTAGCTAAGCATTCGTTGTCTAAAGCGGAAAAATTCATACTCAAGAAGTAAACCAGCAGAGACTTATAACAACAACAAAATTTAAAAAACAAACAACATTTGCCCTTCATCGGCAATCATCGTGATTGCTTCAGCTAAGCCATCGCACATAAAAGAGAGCTTCAGGGCTACAATTGAGAAGACAGGCAGAGACTTATACTAACAACAAAAAATTTAAAAAACTTCAGCCAAATCGCACGGTAACCACTGATAAAATTCTACCTCACTCAGGAAGTAAAGACAACATTTCACCTCAGCGGCAGCCTCCTTGCTGCCTTAGCTTCGCAACCGCACATAAAATTAAAATCGCCGCTTCTGAAGCAGAAACCTAGCAGAGACTACAACCAAACAAAAATTTAAATTAAAATTTACCTTAGTCCTACCACTGAAGCACATAACTTTAAACTTTATAACTTTTAACTTTGAACTGGTTTAGACTACCATCCTTATTAAATTACTATTTAAAAACTTTGAAAAATTTTTCTGAAAGCCTTAAAATAATCATTAAGAGAGGAGTGGTATATGCTGACAAAAGAAATTTATGAAAGGTGCCGAAAAAGAGCTTTAAAATTTTTAAAAAAGGCAAAAATTGTTATTACAGAAAAAGAAAAAGAAGAAATGGAAGTTGCCGAATATGGTCTTGGAATGGTTGATAAAATTGGACTTGAATTAATTGTTTATGTGAATACCGATAGATGTTGTGCAAAGGAGCTTATCTTATTTCCATATCAAACATGCCCAGAACATCGGCACCCCCCTGTAGAAGGAGAAGAGGGTAAAGAAGAAACTTTCAGATGTAGATGGGGAAAGGTATATCTATATGTTCCCGGTGAAAAGACAAAAAATCCAAAAGCAAAACTACCAGAGGGAAAAGAAAAATATTTTACAGTTTGGCATGAGATAGAATTAAATCCAGGAGATCAGTATACATTAAAGCCCAATACTCTACATTGGTTTCAGGCCGGCCCAAAAGGAGCTATTGTATCAGAATTTTCTACCAAAAGTCGTGATGAATATGATATTTATACAGATCCGGCTATAAAAGCTGACCTTGAAAGGAAGGTTTAAGAATGTTTGATGTTGTTACCTTAGGAGAGATTTTAATAGATTTTACTCCTGTAGAAGTTAATAAACAAATACTCCTTGAAAAAAATCCGGGGGGAGCTCCGGCAAATGTTGCTGTTGGTGTTTCAAGACTGGGGCTTAAAGCTGCTTTTATCGGTAAGGTTGGAGATGATGGGTTTGGATATTTTCTCAAAGATACACTCGAAAAAAATAATGTTGACACAAAAGGGCTTGTTATTGACAAATATTATAATACTACACTTGCCTTTGTAGAACTTGATGAAAAAGGTGATAGAAATTTTACCTTTGTTAGAAAAAACGGAGCAGATACAAAATTAAAACCATCTGAAATTAACAGAGAAATAATTGCAAACACAAAAATTTTTCATTTTGGTTCTCTATCTATGACAGATGAGCCATCACTATCGGCTACTATCAAAGCTATTAAATCAACTCGTGGTCTCATTTCCTTTGATCCCAATCTAAGGCCACCTTTATGGAAGGACTTGAAACTGGCAAGAGAAAGGATTCTACGAATTATGAAGTATGTTAATATTCTTAAAGTTTCAGAAGAGGAGCTTTATTTTTTAACTAATATAAATAATATTGAAAAAGCAACTGATTTGTTGAGACAAGAATTTAAAACTAGAATAATACTTGTAACACTTGGAGAAAATGGATGTTTCTATTCTATAGAAAATGAAAGAGGATATGTAAAATCTCCAAGGGTTAAAGCAGTAGATACGACTGGAGCTGGTGACTCATTTCTTGCTGGGTTTCTTTATTATTTTATTTCAAATGAAAACTTAAAAATGGAAGAGGCTTTAAAATTCGCAAATACTGTAGCTGCAATAACAGTAACTAAAAGAGGAGCTATACCAGCTCTCCCAGATCTTAAAGAGGTCATTGAGTTTAAAAATAAAGTTCCATCTTGATACCATCCTCATTGAGGTAATAATTTTTGAGTATCCTTGTTGTTTTGAAACCTAATGATTGGTATAATGTTATAGCACTATAATTTGATTGTCTTACTTCAAGAAATATTTTTTTGAATTTGGTAGAAAAGTTTTTAAGTCTTGATTTAAGGTATTCTTTACCATAACCTTTTCCTCTGTAGATTGGATCGATGCAAAATGTGTATAGTCTTATAGAATTTTGATCTCTTTTCGTAAAAAAAGTTGCCCAACCTACTTTGTTTTCATTGATAAGTATTATATCAGTTATTATTGAATTATGAGGGTTTTTAATAAAATGTTTTATTTGATATGATTCAAATCTATCTATATCATTGAAACTCTTTTTTTCAATTTCTATCATAAAAGATAGATCGTCGAAAGTTGCTTTTCTATATGTCAACATAAACCTTCAAAATCTTCGCCTATAAGATATTTTATAATCCACTCATAAATCTTTGGAGATTTTTGGTCCTCAAGCCCGCTGTCAATATTTGGGTTGTCATTTACCTCAATTACGTAGAATTCACCGTCTATTTCTTTTATGTCAATACCGTATAGGCCCTTTCCTATAGAGTTTCCGGCATTTCTCGCCACCTCAAGTAAATTTGTATTAACATTTTCAAGATCTACTCCCTCAACATCACACTGAATTGTTTTTCCATTTTCATCTTGATCTACTATTCTCCATGCATTTCCGTTCATAACATATTTTACAACAGAAATTATTTTACCGTTTAACATTACTACTCTATAATCAAATTTACTTGGCATATATTGTTGAACAATTATCAAATCAGCTCTTCTGAAGAATTTTTTACCGATTTTGATAACATCCTCAGGTTTGTATGCTCTATCCACATAAGCTGAAAAACTTGAATTTGGGGCTTTTAAAACAACCGGCATACCAAGTTGTTCAAGAATATCTTTTGCATTTTCGATAGTTAACTCTTCTTTATTTAAAAATAAAGTTTCCGGAAATGGAACATTGGCCTTTTTGAGGTGAGAATACATATTCACCTTATCAGAACAAATTCTTATATCTCTTGAACTATCCAGTACTTTGATACCATTTAATTCTGCAAGTCTTGACACAACATAACTATTGTTAAGCGGATCGGTTAATGCTCTTATAAATATAGCATCATAGTTTTTAAAATATTTAATATCATCTTTAAAAATAAAATCAAGAGTATGCCCAAGTTCTATAGCAACTTCCCTGAATCTGAAAAGGGCATTAAGTTCTCCTGATCGTCTTAAACTACTTCTTTCCGTAAAAATAGCTATTTTCTTTCCCATTTTCCCATCTTCTCTAATAATTTTTTTTCATTTATTGACAAAGTGTTGTATGGTAAAGGTTCTATAGAACTTAAAAGATATGCATCTGAAGTCACTATTACTTTGATTTTCATAAGCGGAATTTTAAAAGTCTTAAAAACATTTTCTGCAAATGAATTGTATTCTGGAATCGTTGTTTTACCTAATATGCACCTTATTGTATCAAGTCTATATTCTTCTTTTGGAAGTTTTTGAAAAAGAGCAAAATATTTGTCTGTAAGTGTAAGAGATTTTAAGTGTTTAATATAAGATTTTTCATCTTCTATCATAAAAGAGTTATTTGAAAAAGGGTTCATCGAATAACCAATCAATGGATAATAATTATTTGGTGTTTTTGCAGTTGCAATAAAGTATTCCGGAATATTTATACCCGCCTTTTTTGCTTTTTCAAGAGCAATAGCTATTATATAGGCATCAAGAGCTTCTTCAGGGGTTGGATGGACAGTTAACCCTTTAATGTAAAAATCGACACTCTTATAATACCCCTCCTGAAGGTAACTATAGTCACCAAAAAGATTGAAATAAACTGATTTCTTACCAAGTATTGTTTGGCTCGATTTAAACAGCCATAGTTCATTCATATAAATTTTTACCGACTCATCTGAACAAATCAGAAGAAAATCGATTTGTTTTCAACTCCTTTACTATAATTAAAAAGTGAATAAATTATAAAATATTTGAAAAAGTTAGTCAAAAAATATAAACAAAAAATTAATAAAAACTTTATTGAAAAAAAAATAGAAATTTCTTATAATAATAGTGAAAAATTAAAAAAAATACGGGGGAAACTGAAAAATGGAGTTAATGGAGATGGATATGCTTTGTGTAAAAGGCTTTGAGGATTGTGAAGAAGAACAGGTAATAAGAGACCTTATATTTAACAAAGGTTATGACCTTGATAAGGTTTTTGAAAATTTACCTGCTAGCAAAGATGGTAAATTTTTTTCAAAACTTATTTACTATCTTTCTACCATTGAACTATCTGAAGAAGAAGCAGAAAAAGCATATAACAATATTATTGAACATAAAAAATTTCTTTCAGATAAACTTTCAAGAAATGTCCCCTTAAGAGTTGCTTCTCTCGATTATTTCTTTAATATCACAGGTATTTTGAAGAATCCAAAGTTTGTTGAGCTTGAGTTGTTTGAAAGAATGGTGAGACAAACCAGAGAAGATCCAAAAACTGGCTGTTATAATGCAAGATTTCTCTCAGAAATGGTAAACAAAGAAATCAATCGATCCTTAAGATATGGGCTTTCTTTTTCTTTAATATTGATAGATATTGATAACTTTAAAGCAATAAATGATACCTATGGGCATTTATTTGGAGATAAAATTCTTATCGATTTTTCAAAAGCAATTCATCAAAGTATAAGAAGAGAAGATATAGCTGCTCGATATGGAGGAGATGAATTTGCAGTTGTGCTTCCCCACACTGGTAGACTCGGAGCAAGGTTTGTAGCAGAAAGAATAAAAGAAAATTTCCAGAATATTTTTACAAAAGAGGAATACGCAAAAAAAGATCTAATCATTTCTTTTTCCGCTGGTATAGCCACTTATCCACGTGATGCAGAAGATTATGAATCAATGATTGAGACAGCTGATAAGGCTCTTTATCAGTCAAAACTTTCTGGAAAGAATACAATAATCTCTTATGGAGAGAAAGAAGATTCTTCTTTTTCTTTTCTTTGATCTTAAAATTTATTGAGGTGTTTTATGTCTATTGACTTTAATATTGATAGCTTGAAATTTGATGGAAATGGTCTATTACCTGCTATTATTCAGGATGCAATAAGTGGTAAGGTCCTTATGCTTGGATATATGAATAAAGAAGCTCTGATTAAAACTTTAGAAACTGGTAAGACTTGGTTTTATAGTCGCTCAAGAAAGACATTATGGAATAAGGGAGAAACTTCAGGAAACTATCACGATGTGAAAGAGATATTTTATGATTGTGATGAAGATACACTACTTGTCAAAGTTATACCAAGCGGTCCTACCTGTCACACAAATAACTATTCTTGCTTCTATAGAAAAATCATTGGAAGTGAAGGCTCTCAAACAAATAAAGCCTCTATACTATTTGAATTATACCAGATTATTCTTGAAAGAAAAAGATTAAATCCAGAAAATTCATATGTAGCTAAAAAAATGAGAGAAGGTATAGACAGGATACTTAAGAAAATTGGAGAAGAGGCAGGAGAGGTTATTATAGCTGGAAAAAACGGAAATAAAGAAGAAATTTCCTGGGAAGTAGCAGACCTCATTTTTCATTTATTTTTAGTACTCGCTTACTATGATATGTCATTGGATGAAGTTTATGATAGACTCATAGAAAGAAAAAAATGAAAAAAATTTTTATTCCGTTTGAAAATATAAGGGATGAATTTGCTTTCATTAGTGGGGATGACTATCATCATCTTAAAAATGTCTTAAGAAAAGAGATAGGAGACATTATAAATCTATCGGATGGAAAATTTGCATACAAAGCTGAAATAGTAGAATTCAATTCTGATAATATGAAATTAAAGGTTTTAGAGAAAAACAAAATTGAGCCCCCTCTTTTAAAATTAAGGATTTTTCAGTCTATTCCAAAAGGCAAAATAGAAGATATTATTTCAAAAGCTACAGAGTTCGGCGTGTTTGAATTTTATCCTACAATTTCTTCAAGAACGATTGTTAAAATAGAAGAAAATGCTAAGCCAAAAAAATTAGCAAAATGGGAAAAGATTATCTTAGAAACAGCAAAAAAGGTTGGTATTTCACCCCCAATGAGATTAGGAAAAATAATCAACCTCTCAGAAATAGAGAAGTTTATTTCTAAGGAGGAACCGAAGATTGTCTTCTGGGAAAGCGAAGAGGAAAAAAGTCTTAAAAATATTTTAAAATCTATTAATATTAAAAAACCTATTAATGTTTTGATAGGTCCTGAAGGAGGTTTTTCTCTTAAGGAAATAGAAATTCTCAGGAATGCTGGCTGGATAACTGTAAGTTTAGGTAAAAGGATCTATACTGTCGAAACTGCCACTATAGTTGGGATTGCCAACATATTATATCAACTGGAAAACAATATTTAGATAGCTATACTTTGTGCTGGTTTACCTATATAATAGCCCTGTGAATAGTCTACACAGAGCTCTTTTGATTTTTTAAAAATCTCTTCTGAATGAACAAACTC
>JAOACQ010000020.1 GCA_026417755.1 Brevinematales bacterium
CTCTTCTTGCACCCGGTCTTGAAGCAGAGATAGCATCTGCTGCTATAACGATAGAAGATTCTATAAACTTAGCCTCTACCTCTCCGTGATGTGAGGCAATAGCATTAACAACACACTCGGGTAAGCCATATTTTTGAGCGACTTCAGCTCCAAGCGTGGAATGGACTCCTTCACCTACTGCATTTATACCTTTACCTATGTCATGAAGCAACCCGGCCATCTTGGCATAATCGACGTTTGAGCCAATCTCAGCAGCTATAAGCCCACTCAAATTTGCCACTTCTATAGAATGATAATAAACATTTTGCCCATAACTTGTCCTGTATTTTAACCTTCCAATATAAGGATAAAGATCTCTAGGAAGGTTAATCTTAAGCTCTATACATGCTCTCTTACCTTCCTCAAATATCTCTTGAGAAATATCTTTTTCTACCTTTGCTATTATCTCCTCGATTCTTGCTGGATGTATTCTCCCATCAACTATAAGTTTCTCAAGTGCAAGTTTTGCTATCTCCCTTCTATAAGGATCAAAAGAAGAGATAACAACAACTTCAGGAGTGTCATCAATTACAAGATCAACCCCGGCAATAGATTCAAAAGCCCTTATATTTCTTCCCTCTCTACCTATGATACGCCCTTTCATCTCATCATTGGGCAACGTAATAGTCGAAATAGTCTTCTCTGCTGTAACTTCGGCCGCATTTCGTTGTATTGCGGAAACTATGATTTCTCTTGACTTCTTTTCTGCCTCTTCTTTTGCTTCTTCTTCAATCTTCTTGATGTATACAAGAGCATCTTTTTTGGCTTCCTCAAGCATCTCATTCATCAAAGCCTTTTTGGCTTCTTCTGCCGTCATCCTTGCAACCCGCTCCAGTTCCCTAATATGCTTTTCATAAGCCTTTTGAACCTCAAGAGATTTTCTTTTTACTTCCTTTTCTTCTTCTTCGATTTCCCTTTCTTTCTTCTGTAAAAATTCATACTTTTTATCCAGCATATCCTCCTTCTGAATAAGCCTTCTCTGGGATTGCTGGATTTCATTTGATTTTTCTCTGAATTCTTCTTCTAATTTTCTTCTTTCCTCCAGAAGTTTGTCTTTTGCTTCTAACAATGCTTCTTTTTTCTTTGTTTCCGCTTCTCTTTCGGCCTCCTGAAGAATAGTTTTAACCTTTTCTTCAGCAGAATTCAAACGATATTTTGCAATAATTATTCTAAGCAAATATCCGACTACAATTCCTATCAAAAGAGAGGGGATAGCATATAATAATATTGAGCCTAACATAAAAAATCCCCTTTTTCTAAAAATTTTGTTAAAAATTTAACCCATATAATTTAACTTCATTTTTAATTACTGTCAAGGAAATATTAAAAGATATTTAAAGTTGAAAACTTTCTTGAGTTAACTTAAAATATTTGTTATAATAAAGGCAAGGTTTTTGTATGGATGAAGAAGAGAGAATTGCTCTCATCAGAAGAGGCAATGAACTATTTAACAACAAAGACTACAAAAATGCTCTCAAAATCTTTATTGCCACAGATTATAAAGATGGAATAATTAGGGTCGCTGATTATCTATATTTTGAAAAAAATGATAAAATTTCCGCAGTAAAATTATATAAAAAAGCTGGCCATCAAAAAGTAATAGAAGACTTTGCTGAAAAAGCCGCATACCTTATAAGAATGATGCTTGATGAAGACAAAGAAAAAGAAAAACAAAGAAAAGAAATGGAAAGTGCCTTCGTCAGTGAATGGAAACCTGTAGTAATTAAGCGGGATGAAATAGAAAATATCGAAAAGAAGGAATAATTATGTTATTAATGAAAGGTGATGTTGTAGCAGAAGATATTTTATCAAAAGTAAAAAAAACAATAGAAGAAAAAAAACTCTCTCTTAAACTTACCGCCATCTTGGTTGGTAATGATGAGGCTTCAAAAATATACGTCTCTTCAAAGAAAAAAGATTGTGAAAAATGTGGTATAGCTTCAGAGGTTATTCATCTTTCGGAAAAAACAACAGAAAAGGAACTTCTTGATACTATAGAGAAACTGAACAATGATGACAGTGTAACAGGAATTCTCTGCCAGCTCCCACTTCCTCCCCATCTGAATGAAGATAAAGTAATCGATTCTATCTCATACAAAAAAGACGCCGACTGTTTTCATCCTTATAATGTAGGAAAATTATTTATTGGAAATCCAATAGTTGAGCCCTGCACTCCTAAAGGTGTAATTAAAATGCTTGAATACTATAATATTGAGCTTTCAGGTAAAAATGCTGTTGTCATAGGCAGAAGTAACATTGTAGGTAAACCCGCTTCAATAATGCTACTTCAAAAAAATGCTACAGTAACAATTTGCCATTCTAAAACAAAAAATATATCAGAAATAACCAAACAAGCAGATATCATAGTCATTGCAGTTGGTAAGCCTCATTTTCTTAAAGCTGATATGGTCAAAAATGGTTGTGTGGTAGTTGATGTTGGTATCCATAGAATAGAAGATAAGACACTTGAGAAAGGTTATAAAATCATAGGCGATGCCGACTTTGAAGAAATCTCAAAGAAAGCAAGTGCAATTACACCTGTCCCCGGTGGAGTAGGAATAATGACAAGAGCAATTCTTATGCAAAATATTTTAACCTTAGGATTAACATACCAGGGGAAAAATTAAATGCCTGGTAAACTTTATATTGTAGCCACACCTATAGGCAACTTAAGTGACATAACATTGAGAGCACTTGAAACCTTAAGAAATGTTGATATAATAGCCTGCGAAAATACCTCTAGACATCTCAAATTACTTTCACATTTTGATATAAAAAAAAGGATAATAGAATACTCCCCAAAAAACGAAGAACAAAGTGCCAATGGAATTCTTAAACTCATTCTTGAAGATAAGAATATCGCTTTAGTTAGTGATGCTGGTACCCCACTTATTTCTGATCCCGGCAAAAAACTTCTCTCTGTCCTCAAAGAAAAAGGCATATCAATTGTGCCTATCCCCGGTGTTTCAGCCCTCACAACAATTATGTCTATCGCTAATTTCCCAACTAAAAATTTAATTTTTCTTGGCTTTCTCCCAAAAATAGAAGGCAAAATTAAGAAAGAACTAACAAAATTTATTGATATTGAGGCTACTATTGTTTTTTTTGCTTCTTCATATCAAATAAAAAAAATTTTAGATATTATTAAAAAAATTTATGGAAATGTCGAAATTATAATTGGAAGAGAGATGACAAAAGAAAACGAAGAATTTATAGAAGGTCATCTCGAAGAGATTATAGAAAAAGGATTTAAAGAGATTGGGGAATTTACTGTTGCTTTTTTAAATAAAACTAAAGATTAGACTTAAATATTCCGAAAATAAGAATAACCCGTAGGAGGTTTTTATGGAAATTCGAGGTGTTGATGGTGTAAGAGGTATTGATAGCTCCAAGGTTAACAAAGCCCAGAGAAAAGACAGTGTAGAGACAAGAGATATTAATGATAGTGCTGATATTTCAATGGAAGCAAAGCAAAGACTCGAAGAAGAGAAGATAAAAAGTATTATAAATGATACACCAGACATAAGAGAAGATAGGATTCAGGAAGTAAAAGCAAAACTTGAAAGGGGTGATTACAACAACGAAAATGTAATGAATGTTGTAGCAGAAAAGATTATGAAGGCTTTAGGCTTATAATCTAAAACTCCTTTTAATATAGAAAAGTTGCCTTTTCCACATTTTAAGTTATTTTCACAAAGAGGTGGAAAAGGCAACTTTTTTTTATTTCTTATTCTTTGATACAATAATCGAAAGAGCTGTAGTAAGTTTTAAAACACTCTGATTTAATTCTCTTATTCTACCTGAAAGTATATATATTATCGCCCTCAATATTTTATATCCCATCTCAGGAAAATTATTACATAGATTATCAAAGTCAACCTTTTTAATCTCATAAAGTAAACATTGAGAAAGGGCTTTAACAGTAGCAGATCTCGGTGCCCCAGTGATAAGAGACATCTCCCCAAAAAAAGTCATTTTTGATGGGTCAAAAGCTGCTATTGATTTCTCAGTATCAAGCCATTCACTCCCTTTACCTATCTTTAAGGTTATCTGCGTGCTTACCTGAACAAGCCCCTCTCTGAAGAGAAACATCGTATTTCCTTCTTCCCCTTCCGTAACTATTATTTCACCTTCCTTTACTTTTATTGGCCTTAAAATTTTAGCAAATTCCTCAAGCTCATTTTCTGTTAAATCCTTAAGTAAAGGAACACTTTTGAGATATTCTTTTTCGCTATTATTCATCATTATTCCCTATTTTACAATAAAAATATAATTATCAAGTTCTGTTATCGTATAATCATCGGGAGGATTAATTTTAATATCAAACTTTTTCTCTTCACCATCGTCTGTCATAGCTTCTTTAAGTTTTGATTTAATAAATAAATCTATAGCACCTTCTCCGGATAAAATATCGTTAATGCTTAATTCCTTTTCAACCCGAAGAATTGCAATAGGTAGACATTTTTTATTTTCCCTAATATAATAAAAAAGCTCTTTAAAATTTTTATTTACAAATCTTTCTGGTATCTCTTCTATTTCTATCCTTGGGTTAGTTATATTCCCTACTAATTCTCTCAAAAAAGCCGGAATAGCTGGATAAGAAAGAAAAGAAGAAAACAATACAGGGTTAAATTCTCCATTAAAAATAATCTCATTTGCACCGGCTTTAAGAACCGGTTTTATCTTCTCATCCCTCACGACCTCAGCAACAACAGAAACATTCTGATTAAGGGACCTTATACTCAATATTGTTAAAATAGTTTTTTCATCTATGTCTTTGGTTTCAACTGTGTTATCGGCAAGAATAATGGCGTATTTAGCAGCTTCAATATTAGCCCTTTTAAGAGTAGTTTCTTTTGTGTAATCACCATGAACAAATTTAAGATTAAAATAATAAAACTTTGTCTTAAGATCAAGAAATTCTTCTTCATTCATTTCATTAACAAGAACAATATTCAAAGCTGTAGTTTTAAGAAAATTTGGAATAGCTTCAAGTATTCGTTGCAAATTGGAATTTCTCCCAATTATCAAAATATGATCTTTAAAATGCACTTTAGATAACCCCC
Source organism: Brevinematales bacterium (assembly GCA_026417755.1). Taxonomy (GTDB): domain Bacteria; phylum Spirochaetota; class Brevinematia; order Brevinematales; family JAOACQ01; genus JAOACQ01. Next base: position 5,106 of record JAOACQ010000020.1, read on the forward strand.
TTCTTTCTTTTAATCTTACATCAATCAATATTGAAGCAATAATACCACTAAAGATAGTATAAGTAGCGACACCAAAAATAATAACAAAAATACCTATCAATCTACCATAAGTTGTCTTTGGGACAATATCTCCATAACCTACAGTCGGAATCGTTACAACAAGCCACCATATCCAATCCGATAAGTTTTTGAAAGTCGAAGATGCCTCTCTCTTCTCAACAAGAAAAATTATAAAAGAGGCTATAATAATAATTCCAAAAAACAAAATTATTATTCTATTTCCAGGCTCACTAAAAAAATTTTTTAATTTAAATATAAAAAAAACTTTTTTCTTTTTATTCATCTTATACTCTTATATCACTCTCAATACCAATAAAATCCTTATTTTCTTGAAGTAAAGGCTTTATATATTCATTCACAAACTCTTCTACCTGTTTTGAAGCTCGGCCTGTATAAGAATAAAAATCTGAAATTTTATTCCACTTATCTTCAGAAAGTTTAAATTTGCCGGATTTCTTTAATTCTTCTATAAGGTTATAATTTTCTCCACGCCTTATTGCAGATACCTGTCTCATAGCAAAATCTCTAATAACCTCATGAAGCTCCTGCCTATCTCCCCCACTCTTTACAGCCTCCATAAGGATATTCTCTGTAGCAAAAAATGGCAAGTTTTCTTTAAGATGCTTGTTAATAACCTCTTCATAAACATTGAGATCATTTAAAATCTTCTGGTATATAATAAGTATAGAATCTGTAGCCAAAAATCCCTCTGGCATCGAAATTCTTCTATTTGCTGAATCATCAAGAGTTCTCTCAAGAAATTGAAAAGCAAAAGTATAAGCTGCATTAAGGACATTGTTTATAACATATCTGGCAAGTGAACTCATTCTTTCACACAAGATTGGATTTCTCTTGTATGGCATTGCTGAGGATCCAACCTGTTTTTTGTCAAAAGGTTCCTCAAGTTGCCATGAATGTTGAAGAATCCTTATGTCATTCGCTGCTCTATGAGAGGATTGAGCTATACCAGATAAAACATTAAGTATTTTCACATCCCATTTTCTTGTTATGGTCTGTCCGCTTACCGGGACACTTTTTTCAAAACCTAGTTTTTTTGAAACCAGTTCATCTAGTTTTTTTACCTTTTCATTATCACAATTGAAAAGTTCCATAAAAGATGCTTGCGTTCCTGTTGTCCCTTTAACACCTCTAGTAACAAGGCTATTAATCAAGTTATCAAGATCAATAGCATCAAGATATAAATCATAAAGCCATAAACTCATTCTTTTACCAAGTGTAGTGGGTTGAGCTGGTTGCAAATGAGTATAACCCAGAACAGGCAAGTCTTTGTATTTCATACATAACTTTGATAGACTTTCTATTAAGGTAATGAGACGTCTTTTTATAAGAAGAAGAGCTTTTTTATAAATTATAAAATCTGTATTATCAGTTACAAAAGCTGAAGTAGCTCCAAGATGTATTATACCTTTTGCTTTCTTTGCTACTTCACCATAAGCTCGTATATGACTCATTACATCGTGATGTATTTCTTTTTCTATCTCTCTTGCTCTTTCTAAGTTTAAAGTTTCTCTATTTTTTCGCAAATCTTCAATCTCTTCATCAGAAATATTTAAGCCAAGCTCCTTTTCTGCCTCTGCTAAAGCTATCCAGCAATCCCTCCAGGTAAGAAATTTTGTTTCTTCAGAAAAGAGTTCCAGCATTTCTTTTGAAGCGTATCTTGTCTCCAATGGATTCTGATAAATTGCCATATTTCACCTCTTTATAATCTGCTTAAAAAATCTCTATATCCAAATTTTTTCCAGAGCTTTATCTTTCCAGTTTCTGAATTTATTATGTAAATAGAAGGTAAGTTTATTCCATTAAATGTGTTTGTTTTTACCATCGAATATATAGCCATATCAGTAAAAACAACCCTATCCCCCACCTGAAGTGGTCTATCAAAAGAATAATCTCCAATAATATCCCCTGCAAGACAGGATATACCACCAAATCTATAGGTATATTTTTTTTCATTTGGTTGGCCACTACCTATTACAAAAGGCCTATAAGGCATCTCAAGAACATCAGGCATATGTGCTGCTGCAGATGTATCAAGTATAGCTATGTTAATCTTATTGTTTATTATATCAAGAACAGTTGATATAAGATAACCGGCATCAAGAGCCACTGCTTCACCAGGTTCAAGATAAACCTCTACTTTCCATTTTTTCTTAAATTCATTAATTGTTTCACAGAGTAACTCGATATCATACCCCTCTTTAGTAATATGATGCCCCCCGCCAAAATTTATATACTCCATCTTTGGAATAAACTCCCCAAACTTTTCTTCAAAAGCCTTAACCGTCCGATAAAGTGGTAATGCATTCTGCTGACAAAGGGTATGAAAATGTAAGTAAGAAATACCATCAAGCTCTTCAGGTTTGAATTCTTCCCTGACTATACCAAGTCTTGAATAAGGTGCACATGGGTCATAAATCTCAACAGTTCCTTCAGAATGTTCAGGATTAACTCTTAAACCGTATTTTATACTCCTTCTTGCTTTTTTGGTAAGCGGCTTGAATCTTTTCCACAAAGAAAAAGAGTTAAAGTCTATATGATGAGCATACTTAAGAAGCATTAAAAAATCTTTCTCACTATAGGCAGCACCGTAGACATGAACTTCCTTACCAAACTTTTCTCTTCCAAGCCTTGCTTCATTAAGAGAACTTGCACACACTCCATCGAGATCTTTACGAATTATTGAAAAAACAGCGTAATTTGAAAAAGCCTTAAGAGCAAGAAGTATTTTACAATTTGTCTTCTCTTTTACTTTCTTAAGTATAGAAAGATTGTACTTTAATCTTGCCTCATCTATCAAAAAACATGGTGTATCAACTCTTTCAATATCTATATTTAAAATGTTGTTTCTTTCCATGGTAAACCATAAATATTAAGTTTTTCCATAAACGGATCAGGATCAAATTGCTCCATATTAAAAACTCCAGCTCCCTTCCAAACTCCAGTAACCATAAGTAATGCGCCAATCATAGCCGGAACACCTGTTGTATAAGGAACAGCATGAACACCTGTCTCAATATAATTTTCATGATGATCACAAACATTGTAGACAAACTTTTTTAAGGGATTACCACTCTTATCAATACCTTCTATCTGTACACCTATACAGGTTTTACCTGTATAATTTTCTCCCAAAGAGGCAGGATCGGGTAATAATTGTTTCAAAAACTCAACAGGAACAATCTTTGTTCCTTTATAATCTATAGGTTCTGTACTATGTAAGCCAAGATTAACAATCACCCTTAAATGAGTAAGATAATTTTCAGAAAATGTCATCCAGAACCTTATCCTCTCAATCTCTGGAAAATGTTTAACCAAAGATTCTAACTCTTCATGATAAAGCACATAACTCTCCCTTTCCCCAACTTCTGGATAAAAAATAGGCTTATGAATAGAAAGAGGATCTATCTCAACCCATTTGCCATTTTCGTAATATTTACCTTTTTGAGTTATCTCCCTGATGTTTATTTCTGGGTTAAAATTTGTAGCAAATGCTTTACCATGATTACCTGCGTTACAATCCACTATATCAACATATTTCATCTTACTGAAATAATGTTTTTTCATATAAGCTATAAAAACATTTGTTACCCCTGGATCAAAGCCACTTCCAAGGAGAGCCATTATACCAGCTTCTTTGTATTTTTCATGATAAGCCCATTGCCATTTATATTCAAATTTTGCAACTTCCCGTGGTTCATAATTTGCGGTGTCAAGATAATTAACCCCTGTCTCAAGGCAAGCATCCATTATTGGCAAGTCCTGGTATGGCAACGCAACATTTATTACCACATCAGGCCTAAAATCCTTTATGAGGCTCACCATCTCTTTTACATTATCAGCATCAACCTTTGCAGTTTGTATATCACGGTTATATTTTTCTTTAACTCTTTTTGCTATCTTATCACATTTTTCTTTTGTTCGGCTTGCAAGCATTATATCAGTAAAAACTTCTTTAACCTGTGCACATTTGTGAGCAACAACCTGCCCAACTCCACCAGCCCCTACTATTAAAACCCTCGCCATATACGACCCTCCCTATCTTTCATAATATGTATAGCCAGAAAGTCCCTCCTCAAAGGCTTTAAGAATCTGAACTCTCTCTTCAACAGAAATCTTCCCTTTCTGGACTGCTTTTTCAGCAAATTCTCTTAATCTTGCTTTCATAAGTTTTATGTCATATTCAACATAACTTAAAACATCAGCAACAGAATCCCCTTGTAATTCATCGACAAAGTAATATTCTCCATCTTCATCAACCCTTATAGTTACTACATTTGTATCCCCAAGAAGATTATGAAGATCCCCAAGTGTCTCCTGATATGCCCCAACAAGAAAGACCCCAATGTAGTATTCCTCATCTTTCACAAGATCATGAAGTGGAAGAGTATATTTAACTTCATGCTGATCTATAAATCTATCTATCTTTCCATCACAATCACAGGTAATATCAGCAATTATAGCCTTCCTCGTAGGCTCCTCACCAAGCCTATGAATAGGCATTATAGGGAAAAGATGATCTATCGCCCAGGTATCCGGTAATGATTGAAATACACTGAAATTTCCATAATAAATATCTGATAGTGCAACCTCAATACCTTCAAATTCACTCGGTTTATTCTTCATATTTTTAATATTTTTGGAAATATTATAAACAATCTGCCAGAAAATATTATCTGCTAATGCCCTTTCTCTTAAACTTACCTCTCCATGCTTAAAAAGTTCTCTTATCTGATCTCTATAATAAATAGCATCATTTATACTTTCCTGCATATTTTTAAGATTAAGTTTTTGCAATGTCTCAAAAAGATTTTTTGTCATCTCATGAGCATTTTCAGGAATACTTTCTGGAATTTCAGTAATTTCAAATTTACTTACATCAAGAATATTAAAAAGTAAAATAGAATAATACGCTACAATTGCTCTTCCAGATTCTGTAATAATAGTAGGATGAGGAACAGAATTCTCATCAAGGGCAGACATAACACTTTCAATTATATCAGAACAATATTCATCAAGTGTATAATTTCTACTAGTAAAATAATTTGTCTGCGAACCATCATAGTCAACGGCAAGCCCACCCCCAAGATCAAGGTAACCCATCGGAGCTCCCTCAGCTACCAGTCCCGAATAAACTCTCGAAGCCTCAAGAACAGCCGATCTTATATCCCTTATATTTGGCACCTGCGAACCAATATGATAATGGAGAAGTCTTAAACAATCTAACATCTTATGATGTTTTAACTTATCCACAAAACTTACAAGTTCTGAATAATTAAGCCCAAAAATACTTCTATCACCTCCGGACTCTGTCCAGTGGCCACTTGCTTTTGTAGAAAGTTTTATCCTTACCCCAATATTTGGTTTGACGCCAAGTTTTTTCGACCTATCTATAATAAGGTCAAGCTCTCCTGGCATCTCAACAACAATAAAACAATTATATCCCATCTTGGTAGCATATAACGCTATATCAATAAATTCTTCATCCTTATATCCATTACATACAAGACAGGCTTCTGGATCCTTAAGAAATGAAATAGCAGCTAGAAGCTCAGCTTTACTACCTGCCTCAAGCCCATGATGATATTTTTCTCCAAAACTTGTTATCTCCTGAACAACATGTCTTTGTTGGTTTACCTTTATTGGATATACTCCCCTATAATTGCCTTTATAATTGAAATTCTTAATCGCCTTCTGAAAACTTTCATGAAGAAGTTTTATCTGTGAATCAAGAATATTACTTATTCTTAGAAGAACAGGCATCCCAAGTCCTCTTGCTTTTATGCCTTTCACAACTTCCATTAAACTTATATTCTTAGACTTATTTTCTGGGGTAAAAACTACTTCCCCTTTTGAAGAAATGTCAAAATAACCTGCCCCCCAGCTTTTTATTCCATAAAGCTCGGAAGATTTTTCTATTGTCCATCTTTCAAGAGACTCTTGCTTACCATTATTCATCTTTTTGCCTCTACTAAAGAAAAATATACATTTTATTTTAAGACAACAGTCTAAATTTCTCAATAAAATTGAAAAAAATGTTTATAGAATTAATCCTCAAAAAATTATTGGAAAGTAACTTTGTTTGTAACTTTAAAAATTCAGTTAATTATAAAAATAATGCTAATGTTAATGATGGGAAAATGAAAAAAACAACTTTTTGCTTATCCAGTTAACTCAGCATAAGTTATAGCCTTGAATTTTACACTGGCAAAAAGTAGCCTGTTAAATAGCTCTTTCTCCCAGAACCTCCTGTTAAACCTGTAACAATATTCATCAAGATATAATTGCAAGTGCTCCCTGCACCCACAATGATACGTACCATTTAATACTGACCTCATATTGCTTATAAGCAAATTAAGCCACCTCATCACTTCTTTCCTCTTATTCTTTTCATATTCACTTAACTTTTTATAGCCCTTATCGGCTAATTTATCCCCTTCCCCTTCAATCAATCTTACCTTAGCAAATTTAGGTCTGTCAGTCTTACTACTTATAGCTACCTCTATAACTAAATCCTTCTTCCTCTTCCCAATAATAACCCTCTTCTTAACCTCAACAAGGGTAAGTAAATCATAATCCATATCCCTCAAATTCATCGCATTCCTTATCTTATGCAACATAAGCCATGCCGTCTGGTAACACACATTAATATGCTTCTTTAATGCTAATGCAGAAATACCTCCCTTATCCTTCGATACAAGATAAATAGCCCAAAACCATTTCTTAAGCGATGTCCTGCTCTTGTGAAATATAGTCCCAGCAGTAACAGAAGCCTGATATTTACAGTTTGAACACTGGTATAAGTTGCGCCCCTCAAGAAAATAATAATGCTTATTCCCACATTTAGGACAGATAAAACCATTAGGCCAGCGCATTTTGAAAAGTCTTTCTCTACATATTGTGTCAGTAGAATAAATCTTCTGAAAAGATAAAAGTGATAGGTTATTCTGTTTAGCCATATCAATCCCCCATTATTCATTTGTTTTATTATATAAATTCACTAATATATTGTCAACTATTTTAGCGGAGTAGAAT
>JAOACQ010000076.1 GCA_026417755.1 Brevinematales bacterium
ATCCTCAATACAATCATCTTCTAGTAGTATTGCTTCTTCTAGCCAATCTTCATCTTCAAGTGAGTCAAGTTCTACAATATCTTCTTCAAGTAGTATTTCCTCTTCAAGTTTAAGCTCATTATCTTCAAGTATTAGTTCAACAAGTTCTCAAGTTTCAAGTTCTTCTTCAATTAGTTCTGCTATCGGTGGTAATATAGTATTCTTTGAAGATTTTGCTTTATTCAATCCTACAATTATTTCTTCTACATACTCAACAGGTGAATTTACAAATTCAACTGGAATTATATGGAAATACACGCATGTAAGAAATGACGGAGGAACAACAGGTAGTGGTGCTACAAACTATACAAATCCAAACAACATACCAAATCCACCTACTCTACCCACACCGGTCATAAGAAACTCAAATATAACCCTATTAATGTCTTCTGAAATCGATATTCCTGAAAGTGGGAATTATAGCATATACTTTCAGTATCATCAACCTTTTACTACAGGCCTGAACTTTATATTCCAACTAACAGCTTCTGATACCAACACAATCATCTATCAGACAAACATAGCAATAACAAATAGAGCAGTCTTATACGAGTTTGGCCCCATCCAGCTTAATATTACTTCTCCACAACAGATAAGATTTGTATTCAGACCAAAGGGTGGTGGACAGACAGCAATAGATAATATCACAGTGAAAAAAGAATAAACCTATGAAAAAGAAAACATCGACAATCTCTCTCTGGAGGCTTCCTTTTTGGAAGCCTCTATATATTATTAATTTTATTATACTCATTGCTTCAATTTATAATTGTGAACTAAAAACAAAAAATTTTAACTCTATAGATATGGATCTTCGTGATATTGTCTACATAAATGAGATTCATTATGCAGGGAGTTTATATAACAAATATGACAATTTTATTGAAATTGTTAATTTTGCGGAATTCGATATTAACATAGGAAAATGGTCGCTGGAAATAAGGTCAGAAAATTTTTATCAACTTATTTCTATTCCTGAAAACATTATCCTAAAATCAAAAGGAATATATACTATTGGTAAATCAACGAATGGTGCATTTAAAAACTTTGATTTGATAAATGAAGAGCTTATTATTCCTGATAAAGGTTTTATAATGGAACTATCAGATGGAAGTGGAAAATACTCTGATAGATTTGTGTTAACAAATGTAAGTCTACCAGGTGGTAAATCAAATAACTCATTTTATTCAATGATAAGGAAGACTGGCTACTTTGGACCTGAAGATGGTGACAATATCTCCAACTGGCATACTTTCTCTCTCTCTACACCATCTGATACTGTAAGAATAGAATATAAAGTTTTAGCATCCCCAGGAAAAATTTTGTCTGGAGAATAGGTATGAAATGTTTTACAATTTTTATAATTATTTTATTTTCTTCATGTAACTTATTTAACCCTTCAGAAAAAAAATATTATGAAGATGTTGATAAAGATGGGTTGATTTTAACTTACTTTACAGAACCAGGTATAGATGAAAAAACTGCAAAAGATTCAAAAATTCAGGATAAAATCGCAGAAAAGATCCTCAACGCAAGAAAAAGGATTGATATATGTATCTATGAACTATCTGAACCAACTATTTATAAATCTATAATCGAAGCCTCAAAAAAAGGAATAAAGGTAAGATTTGTAGGTGATATCGATAATATTAACTATGAAGGTTATATAGCCTTGTCAAATGAAAGAATACCAATGTCTTTGGGAAACTATGACAAAATAATGCACAATAAGTTTATAATTATAGACGATGAACTTTTGATAACAGGTTCAGCAAACTTTACTACAACAGGTTTCTTTAAGAATAATGAAAATGTCCTATTTATAAGAGATGTAAATATATCTCAATTTTACAAAAAAGAGTTTGAAAATATGTTTTTTAACAAAAAATTTGGAACCGAAAAAACTCCTTTTCAGGATTTCAACTCAAACATTTTCAAAATAGGTGAATCTACCGTAAAAATTATGTTCACCCCATACTACAGTTATAATAAAGCAGATATTGAGTTTATAAAATATATAACCAACGCAAAAAAAAGCATCTATTTTTGTATCTTTTCTTTCACACATACAGACATAGCAAATTACATAATATTTATGGCAACAAACAAAGGAATAGAGGTAAAAGGCGTCTTTGACAAATTCTGGCATACTGGAAATGTTTATTCAGTTCACCACTGGTTTATTGACAATAATCTAGACATAAAATATGACGGTAATGAGAATGTAGACCCAAAAAATCCCTATCATGGTGGAAAATTACATGATAAATTTATGATAATAGATGAAGAAATTGTATTTACAGGTTCAATGAATTTCTCAAGAGCAGCTTCTCAGGATGGTAATGATGAAAATCTATTAATAATCTCAAATAAAAATATTGCAAAAGCCTATATAAACGAATTTTTTAAAATCTATAAAGAAGGGAAACATCCTACAAAAGATTTGAGTGGTGATAGCACAAAGTTTCAGGATATCATAATAAACGAAATCCTATGGGCTGGGACAAAAACAGCACAGGATTATGACTATAACGATTGCTTTATCGAACTCAAAAACAGAACCTCAAAAAGAATTAATTTAAGTGGCTGGTTTATTAATAATACAACGATTCCATCTTATAGAACACATCTCTTCATTTTTCCGGAGAATACATATATAGAACCATATGGTTACTTACTTATCGTAAGACAAACAAATTTCTCAGGATTCTATTACTCTAATTCTTTAATTCAAAAATACTTAACAATCTATCACTCGTCTGATAAACCTTATGTCTATCTACAGCTCAAAGATAAATATGGCAAAATAGTTGACGAAGCCGGAAGTAAAATCTCAACCCCATTTGCTGGAGAGAGAGGAAGTATTTTTAAATCAATGACAAGGACTGGCCTTAATGGCTTATCACCTTCAAGCTGGATAACTACAACAAATTACAATTTAAACATAAAACAGGAATATAGAAATTTTACATTCGCAACACCTGGAAGTGATTAGGAGGGAAAATGTTTAAAAAAATTTTTTTACTGTTTATATTGCTGGTAGGTTACTCTTATGGTTTTGAACAGAGGTTTAATGTTGACTTTGATATTCATTCCTTTGTTTGTAATAATGCTGACCTAAGAAATATTGACGAAACAAGCTATAAAACTGTTCAATACACTGACGACTTTTTCTATCTTATGTATGCAAATTTATACCTTAAATATCTCTTTAAAAATGAGTTTTTAAGTCTTTACACAAAAATATCAAGACCATTTTTCTTTGGAAATGATGAAGCTGCCAAAAGTTATCAATCTTTTATAATCGAAAATCTTTATGCAGACATTACAATTATTAACAATTTAAAACTAAAAGCCGGAAGATACAAATTTAAAACTTTTGAGGATGAATCAATACCGGATTATGTATATTCTGATACAATTGATTCAATATCAATAAATTATTCAATTTTTGACTTTATCAAAATTACTGCTTTAGTTGATTTTTTTGCTTTAAATTCTCCAGATTATGCTTATGATGTGAAAATAAATAGAGAAAACTCCATTCAGTATTTTAATGGTGATGTAAATATTATAAAAAGTGGTGGGCTTATAAATTTCGGCACAAGGTTTGATAGTGAATGGATAAGATTATTATCCATTTCACCTTATTTTTTCTATGCTTCAATTGGAGCAGTGAACTCAGAACAAAATAAAACCGGTGGAAATGAAAAAACTTTAAAGGGAACTCTCGGTAATTTTTCGGATGGTGATTATTTAATGGTGGGTGGGTTAAATAGCTACATTAATTCTCAATATTACAAATTAGGACTTCAAATTGCATATTCTTATGGAAAAGATATTAAAGACCCCTACACTCCAGACGTTACAATAAGTGGAATATTATTATCTGGTTTATTAAGACTTATGTGGGATATTTTTTATTGTGAGATAGTTTCTATCTATTCAGAAGGTGGAAAAGTAGATAAAAATGGAAACTGGCAAAATTACGGATTTATTTCAATGAAGGGGGAACGTGTTGGAGGATACATATTTAAGGATATTTATGGTATATATCCTTCAGGAATAATTGACTATGATGGTATTAACTTTCTTCCATTTGAGAGAAGTAGAAGAGCGGCCACTATTTCACTCAAAACTGAAGTCGGTATAACAAACTTAAAACTTCTTAACTTTGAAACCAACACCTTATTTCTTAATCTTTACGTTGACAGTTGGTTTCATTGGGATAATAACCTTTCAGAAATAGATTTTTCAAACTTAAATACTACAACACTTGAACATTTTAAAAGGCTACAAAAATTTATGGGAATAGAAAATGATATTAAAATTTCTATTGAGTTAAACCAACAGTTTGAATTAGGCATTTTTGGGGGTATTTTCTGGTCATATGACTTTTTCTGGAAGTATCCTACAACTTCAGATGTCCCTTTAGGAACAGACTTAAGCTGGACTTGCGGTTCAGAATTAAAAATAAAAATATAATCCTATTTCAAAAAAGGCTGTCCAGAGAAAGGACAGCCTTTTATTTTAACTATCTTAAGAGCTGTAACATCAGTTGAGGTTTCTGATTTGCTTGAGCAAGCATTCCAGTAGCAGCCTGAGTAAGAATCTGTGTTCTTACGAATCTACTCATTTGTTCAGCCATATCTGTGTCTCTTATTCTTGACTCAGATGCCTGTAAGTTTTCATAACCTATCATAAGACCTACAGCAGCTTTCTCAAATCTGTTCTGGTATGCACCTAAATCTGCTCTCTGTTTTGAAACCTTCATTAAAGCAAGATCAATCATACCGATGGCCATATTTGCCTTGTCAGGAGTACTGAGACTTATGAATGAAGCTGATTCGGCATTTCCAATAGGAGATTTGAGACCAAGACCCTGAGAGTTCATTGTACCAATATACATTCTCTCTCTCTGATCCATATTGGCACCCATATGAATCCATATACTTGCTGTAACAGAGTTTTCGCCTGTAAACCTTGCAAATCTACCAGTAAGTAGATTCATTCCGTTGAATTGTGCATGCGAAGCTATTCTGTCAAGTTCATCGATGAGCTGGGAAACTTCAACCTGAATTTGCATTCTGTCTTCTGTGCTGTAGATACCGTTTGCAGCCTGAATAGCAAGTTCTCTCAATCTCTGAAGAATCGTGTGGGTTTCTTCAAGATATCCTTCTGCTGTCTGAATGAAAGAAATACCATCCATAACGTTTTGATTTGCCCTTCTGAGACCCAGGATTTGGCTTCTCATCTTCTCAGATACAGCAAGACCGGAAGCATCATCACCAGCACGGTTAATCCTCATACCGGATGATAGCTTCTCAATGTCTTTGTCTCCGTCACGGCTATTGATTTGAAGCTGACGGTGTGTGAAAATAGCACTGATGTTGTGGTTGATGATCATAAAATCCTCCTTGATTTTTAGCAAAACTTCCTTGTTTTGCTTTATTATATCATTCGGAATAATAAATTTTTATTTTAGATTTTTTTAAAAAAAATTGATTAAAAAAAATATTCTATTTATACTTAACTAATCAATTATTCAGGGGAAATTTATGGAATTTGCCGAAATTCAAGTATATTCAGAAAAGTTAATAGCCAATATAGAAAAAGTAATAATAGGTAAAAGAAATGTAATAGAAAAGGCTTTGGTCGCATTATTTTGCGATGGACACATACTTCTTGAAGATGTCCCCGGTATCGGTAAGACAATGCTCGCCCGTTCCATAGCTAAATCTATAGATGCCACCTTCAAAAGAATACAGGGGACACCGGATTTACTCCCCGTTGATATTCTAGGTGTTTCTATTTTCAATCCAGAAACAAAGAAATTTGAATATAGAAAAGGTCCAATATTTGCAAATGTAGTCCTGGTGGATGAAATAAATAGAGCTACCCCAAAAACTCAATCAGCCTTACTTGAGGCCATGGGAGAAGGACAGATAAGTATTGAAGGTATATCTATACCTCTCCCAAAACCTTTTTTAGTTGTAGCAACACAAAATCCAATAGAATTTGAAGGAACTTTTCCTCTACCTGAAGCACAAATGGATAGATTCTTTCTCAATCTGTCAATTGGATACCCTGAACAGAAAGAAGAGGAAGAAGTAATCTTAAGACAAAATGAATCTCATCCCATCAATTTTTTAAAACCGGTTATCGATATCGAGACACTTTTATTAATACAAAAACATATTTCTTCTGTTCATGTTGATGATTCTATAAGAGAGTATATAGTTAAACTTGTGCAAGCAACAAGAAACGATTCAAGCCTATCGCTTGGTTCTTCACCTAGAGGTAGTATTGCTCTCTATAAGGCTTCTCAAGCACTCGCTGCCATAAATGGGAGAGATTATGTCATTCCTGAAGACGTTAAAAATATGACCAAAGAAGTTTTAAGACATAGAATCATATTGAAATCAGAAGCAAAATTAAAAAAGATCACAGCAGACACCGTAATCGATAGAATATTATCCTCTATTCCAGTTCCACTTGAGGCTAAAAAAGAGGAAGAATAATGCCCTGGGGAAGTTTTTTTATTGCTTTTATATTTTTATTATTTAATTTTCTGTTTCTTGATTTCCCCGGTGCAAAGATAATTTTATATGCCAGCTTTATATTCTTTTTAGTCAATTATCTATATTACAGGTTCGTAATTAATTCCATAAAGATTGAAAGAGCTAACAAAGAATATTTTCTATTTTCTGGAATAAATGAAAATTCTATTATCAATGTTTATAACTCTTTTTTTCTACCAATTCATGGATTGATAGTTAATGACCAATCAGACCTTAATATTTCGGTAAGACAGGTTTATTCATTTTTAGTTTCATTAAAAGGCAAAGAAAAAAAAGAAATATTCTATTCAATATGTGGTAAAAAAAGGGGGCTTTACCTTATAGGCCCAACAACCATAAAATTCACAGATATTTGTGGCATTTTCTCATTTGAAATGGAAATTGACACAAAGAGAGAAATAGTGGTTTTTCCAAACATCTATAAATTTTATGAACTTCCGTATAAGAGCCAGCAACCCCAGGGAGCATTCAGGAATAAACTACCCATATATGAGGATGTCTCTCTCATTAAAGGACTTAAAGAATATCAACCTGGTGATGAACTCAAGAGAATAAACTGGAAAATCTCAGCAAGACAGAATAAGATTTTAGTCAATACATATCAATACTCAGTTTCTTTAGATAGTATTATAATTTTAAATCTATTTGAAGAAGATTATGATTTCAGAGAAAAATCCTACTACATAGAAACAGCAATAGATATAGCAACCTCACTTGTATACTACCTTCAGGAAAGAAAACAAAACTATGGGTTTATAGCAAATGCAAAAACAAACGAAGATAAAATACTCAATTTTCCACCAGCTAATGGCAATGAACATTTAATAAATATCGTAAGCAATTTGTCTATAATAGAACCTTCAAAAAATATTTCTTTCTCAGAAAATTTAAAAGAATTAAAAAATCTTAAATGGGGTGTATCTCTTTATCTTATAACCCCAGAATTAAAAGAAGGTGATATCCCATATTTAATTGAAATCAACAAAAGTGGACACCCAATAAATATTTTTAACTTTGGCCCAAGAATAAATAGAGAAGTTGATTTAAGAGACGTCGGTTTTTCTAGATATTTTCTTGAGGTAGAAAGTGGTATTATAAAAATGCTTAATTTGTAGGATTTTTTATGTTCAAAGAGAGCAGGAAATTTTTTTTAATTTTTTTATACTTTTTCACCTCTTCCTGTGGAGGTTTGTTATCATATATTTTTGCAAGTTTTATAAGCACACAACCTCAAGAATTATTTATTTTGATTACATTTTTTTATTTTATATCATCTCTTTTTATACTACTCATATTAAGTTCAAGATTAAATTATTTTCTTAAATCAATTATTGCCCTCTTAGGCTTTTTATTTCTTCTCTCTGACTTAGTTTTTATTTACGCAATGCTAAAAAAAATAACCCTCTCACAAATCAACTTTTTGCTATTGTTAGTACCAAATACTATTTTTTTTATTTTTAATTTCTCAATATCAGCCACAATATATTATAGATTCAGAAAATTAGATGGTGTAATTGAAAATGAAATTATGTTTGAAAATAGAAATAAATATATTCAATGGGTAAATGAAGAGTACGGAGAAAGAATGGATAAAATGGAGCCTAAATGGTTTTTGTCTATTGGGTTAAACTTATTGGCATTTTTTCTATTTCTCTCATTTTTATCAATTGCAAAAAATGATTTCAATAAGATTTTAAACTCCATCTTCATATTAATCCAGTTTTTTTCATTTCTTGGAATATATCTCATTTTATATCAATATTCTACAGTTATGAAGTGGAAATTTCTTGGTTTTAAAATCAAAGAAGATACTATAAAAAACTGGAACAAATTACTTAAAGTACTAATCTCTATTATCCTTATTTCTATTTTTATACCTTCAAATTATGTGATTTTTAAAATAGACTTTCTGACCAAATTTTTAAGAAGTTTATTCCCAGTCGTATTTGAAATAAACGAAACCAGCCAACAAGCTCAAAATGAGCAAAACGTTGTATCCGAAGATATAAGTAATAACTTTGAAAAAGTTTATAACAATATAAAGCAATTTTTATTGCTTCTATTTGTAATATATTTATTCTTGGCATTTATCGGTTTTATCATTAAGTTAATTTTTAAACATAAAAAACCACCTTTCTGGGCAAGATTTTTCATATTTTTTTACGACCAGCTTATTTCTTTAATATTAAAAATAAAAGATTTTATTCTGCTATTAGTTGATTTATTTTCTAACATTTTTGCAAAAAAAGAAAAAATTAAAAAGGAAGAGATAGCCAAACATTTTTACACAATGTTTGGAGAATACAAAAAATTGCCGTCAGAGAAGCAAAAAGAAATAGAAACTATAGTAAAAGAATTTATAAGGCTTATTCAGGTTGCAAGTAGATTTGTTCTCCCTTACACTTTCTACTATGGGCCAAAAGAATATATGGATAAAATCAAGGAAAAAGTAACTTCAGCTTCAGAAGAAATAAAACTGGTTGTAGAAATTTTTAATGAAAGTAGATACAGCCTTCATCTCCTCTCAGAAGAAAAAAAGTCAAACTACAAAAGACAAATTGATATTATAATTGATAAAATCACAAGATTGTTTTAAAATATTTGAGGAAGTTCAAAAAAAGAGAGTGTAGAATGTTTTAACTCAAAAAACTCTCTTGTGTTTTTGAATAAAAGGGTGGCTTTTTTAATAAAAAGGAGCTCAAAATGCTTATTTCAGTTATAATACCTTGTTATAATGAAGAAGAAGTTATCAATGCCACATATGAGAGACTTAAAAAAGTATTTTCAAATAGCAAACTCAATAATTATGAATTTATCTTCATAAATGATGGAAGCAAAGACAAAACACTTGAATTATTAACTCAAATTTCACAAAAAGATAAAAATGCAAAAGTAATTTCGTTTTCAAGAAATTTTGGTCATCAATGCGCTGTTTCTGCCGGTATTAATGAATGTAATGGAGATGTAGCCATTATTATAGATGCTGATCTTCAGGATCCACCAGAGCTCATTCCTGAAATAATAACACTTTATGAAAAAGAAAAAGCGAATGTAATATACTGTGTAAGAAAAGAAAGAAAAGGAGAAACATTCTTTAAGAAATTTACAGCAGAAATGTTTTATAAATTTTTAAATATGCTTTCTGAGGTTAATATTCCACTTAACACCGGCGATTTTAGACTTATCGATAAGAATGTTATAGAAACTTTCAAAAAGATGCCTGAAAGAAATAAGTTTATCCGGGGAATGATAAGCTGGATAGGTTTTAAGCAGATCCCTTTCTATTATGTAAGAGACCCAAGACTTGCAGGAGAAACAAAATACCCACTTAAGAAAATGTTGAAATTTGCTTTTACCGGTATTTTTTATTTCTCAAAAAAACCTCTTAAACTTGCCATAAATCTTGGTTTTATTTCTATCTTAGTAGGAATTTTTCTTTCTCTTTATGCTTTAATAGGACACTTTTCTGGAATTATCCCAACTGTACCAGGATGGGCTTCGATTATGATAACTGTAATTTTCTTTGGTGGAATACAGTTACTCACTATTGGAGTTTTAGGTGAATATATTGGAAATATTTTTGATGAGGTTAAAAAAAGGCCTGAATACATTATTGAAAAAAAGATAAATTTTGAGGAATAAAATGATAGAATACATAACAGCCGGAGAATCTCACGGAAAAGGAATGATAGTTATTATTAAAGGTATACCTTCAAATTTAATAATAGATGAAAATTTTATAAATAGTGAACTATCAAGAAGACAGAAGGGCTATGGACGCGGTGCCAGAATGAAGATAGAAACGGATAAAGTAGAAATACTTTCCGGTGTATGGAAAGGCAAAACTACAGGCTCACCAATAACAATTGTCATCTGGAACAAAGATTACGAAAACTGGAAAGATAAAGCTCCTACACCAATACTTGAGCCAAGGCCGGGGCATGCCGACCTTATTGGTGGATACAAATTCAATCACCTTGACGATTTGAGAAAAGTTCTCGAAAGAAGTAGTGCAAGAGAGACAGCTGCAAGGGTTGCAGGTGGTTCTTTGGTTAAGTTACTCCTTAAGGAATTTGGTATAGAAATATTCTCTCACGTTGTAAACTGGGGGGGAATAGAGATAGATACCTCACATCTACCACTTGAGGAAATAAAAAACTTGGCTTTTCAGTCTGAAATTCAATCTGCCTGTGATAAAACAACCGAAGAGAGAGTCAAAAAACTAATTGACGAAGCAAAACAAAATGGAGATACTGTAGGTGGAATAATAGAAGTGATAGTCAATAATGTTCCCCCATTTCTTGGCTCATACCAAACATATCAGGAAAAACTTGATGCAAAAATAGCAGAGGCAGTTCTTAGCATTCAGGCAGTCAAAGGGATAGAGTTTGGTCTTGGGTTTAAATATGCTTATACAAGCGGGAAAAAAGCTCATGATGAAATATTTTATGATGGTAAATACTATAGAAAAACAAATAACGCTGGTGGCATAGAAGGTGGTATGTCAAATGGTTCACCAATAGTTTTCAGGGCAGTGATGAAACCCATACCAACACTAATGAGTCCACTTTCAACTGTCAACATCTCATCAAAAGAAAAAGTTGAAGCCATAAAAGAAAGATCGGATGTTACAGCAGTTGGAGCCTGTGGTGTTGTAATCGAAAATTCTATAGCTTTTGTCATCGCAAATGCATTAATAAGTAGATATGGAGGAGATGATTTAAACCTTATTAAAGAAAACTTTAACAATGATAAATCTTTAAAATATTTTAGATAAAGAGGGGTGTATGAAAAAAGAAAATATCATAACTATTCTAGTAATTTCACTATTTTCTCTAGCAATAATAGTTGGTTTTATGAACATTAAGAAAGCTAAAAAAGAAGAAAAAAAATTAGCTGCGATTCCTTTTGAATCACTAATGAAAACAAAAAAACTTATAACTCTGCCGGATAGTATTGCTGTTCTTAATATCTTTTCTACAATAAGTTATGCCGAAGAATCTCCATACTTTGGAATAGTAAGAAGTGGAGCAATATACTGGCTTGAAAAACTTAAATCAATAGAAGATGACAAAAACGTAAAAGCTGTAATATTAAGACTTAACTCACCTGGTGGTACTATAGGTGCAACCCAGGAAATCTACAATGCTGTATTAAGATTGAGAGAAAAAGGTAAAATAGTTGTTGTTTCGATGGGTGATATTGCTGCTTCTGGGGCATATTACATTGCATGTGCTGCAGACTATATAGTTGCGAACCCCGGTACACTTACTGGAAGTATAGGGGTTATAATATCCGGTATGGATTTGACAGAATTATTTAAGAAAATAGGAATTTCGTATAACGTTATAAAAAGTGGAAAAAATAAGGATATTCTTTCACCATATAGAAAAATGTCTCCTGAAGAGCAAAAATTACTTGAAGAAATGGTTATGGATGCATATAATCAATTTTTTGAGGCTGTAGCAAAAGGAAGAAGAATTCCAAAAGATAGATTAAAAGAGTTAGCAGATGGCAGGGTATTTTCTGGAGCAAGGGCACTTGAAAACAAGTTGGTTGATGAACTCGGAGACTATGAAACAGCATTAAAAGTCGCAACAGAAATGGCAAAAATAACAAAACCCAACATTATAGAACTTGATAAAGAAACAAACCCAATCTACGGAATATTCTCTATGTTTGGTAAAAGAGACAAGCTACCGTATATTGGAAAATTAGAAGAGCTAAAAGCTCCAGTTTTATATATAACTCCATTTTAAGGAGGTAAAAAATGAGTTTTTCCCATTTTTTTTATGCTATTATATCCAATTTCTTTTCTCCTTTTAAAACAATAAATAGGATAAACGAAATAATAAAGAATGGTTTTAATAGAAAGAAATTCTTCTATTACTCACTATTACTCTATCTTTTAAGTTCAATATCACTTATCCTTTCTGGCTATTTAATTAGTGGAAGAGGAAACTTTCACTTATTAATTATTGACCTCATAATAGCTCTTTTTTTAGACCTATTCTATATTTTTATATCTTTCAGCATACTTCATTTTTTAAGAACAAAAATAGATTTTGAACATTTCTCTGCTTTATATTTTTTATCCAGTTATTTTTATTTCATATTATTGCCAATTACTATTCTCATAAATATATTCGGTGAACATACAAAAACACTATTAAATCTTATTTTCTTTTGTCTATCCCTTTTTATAATTATAATCAAAATATATGTGTACTCCCTTTTTGTGAATAACTCAAAAGAAAAAGGACTTTTGTATTTTATTCTACCAGCATTATTTGTTTTTTGTTTTGTTTTCTTTTTATTTTATTCATTATTTATGAATATGTTATCTTTTATAGCAATGTAACATTTTTAAGGATGGTTAATGAAAAATTTTATTAAATTTTTAAAGAAAACTTTTTCTTCAAAACTTGATCTTTACTTTTATGAAGAATTGATACCAAATTATGTATATGGACTTTTATTTTTTACTTTTCTTCTACTTATAAATCAGCTTTTTTATCTTATAAAACTTTATACAGTTTATAATGTCCCTTTATCCCAGATTTTTCTTTTACTCTTTAACCTTATTCCATTTGTTTTATCTTATACTATCCCTCTTGCTATTTTACCATCTTACCTTATAACTATGGGAAGGTTATCAGGCGATAGCGAAATAGTCGCAATGAAAGCCTGTGGAATTTCAACTATCAGGATTTTTTTACCGGGCTTTATATTTGGTCTTTTTATTATGATTTTTTCATTTTTATTTACTGATAACATTGTTGTTAGAGCAAACGAGATCTATGTAAAGTTAAACACAAAGATAATTTCTCAAAAGCCAGCTATAGAACTTAAAGAAAAAGCTTTCCTCCAGATCGGTGATTACAAAATAAGTTTTGAAAGAGTAAGTTATGAAAATAACCTTGAAATTCTGCACAACATATCAGTTGTTGATCTTAGAGGTAGAAAAACTATACAGGCAGAAATGGGAAGAATTTACCTTAATCCAGAAAATCCTGAACATTATATCCTCAAATTTATGAATGGTTCAATAACAGAAGTAACAACAACTGAAAACATCACAGAAAAAAAAGGGGAGAAAGAAGAAAAGTTTTTTGTTGCTTCTTTCAAAAATCTAACCCTTAATGTTTATATGCCCTTACCCGAAGAATATTACTCAAAGGGTCCTGATATGATGAAAGTTAAAGAATTGAAAGAAGAATTAAAAAAACGATCACAGAGTGTAACAGAAAGAATAGAAAACTATATCAAAGATAAAGAAAAAATAGCAAATGAAATAGAAAACTTCAAGAAACAACATAAAATTGAAATAAAAGGCCTCTCAAAAGAAGTAGTAAAAGAAAAATTAAAGGAATATGAAGCAAAACTTAAAGATTATAAAAAAGAATTAAACACCATTCAAAGACAGATAGAAAATTATAAAAAGTCTTTACCACGATACCAGCTAATGAAATATTATGAAAAATTTGCCCTGCCTCTTGCATCTCTAAGTTTTGTAATCTTAAGCCTTTCTATCGGAATGTATACAGCAAGAAGTGGAAGAAATGAAGGACTTGGTATAGGTATTATTCTGACCCTACTCTTTTATGGCCTTAAAGTAGGAACTGAAAATCTTATCACAAACGGATTTTTACCACCTATTACAGAGTGGTTTGCTACAATCTTATTTTTGATTTCTGGTATAATTTTAGCAATATTCAAAATAAGGGAATAATATGAAAATAGAAGAAATTAAATCTTTCATAAAAGAAAAGATAAAACTATTAAAATGGACTGCCCTTGATAGTTATATTGTAAAAAATTTCTTTTTATATCTCATTGGGTCTTTAATTTTCTTTGTGATAATATACGAACTCGTTCAATTTTTCAATGAAATCAGATATCTTCCTAAGAACGTAGATGGTTTTGGTTTATTTTTATTTCACCTTTATGATGGAATATATTGGCTTAATATATTTCAACCCTTTTCATTTCTCTTTGCTACAGTTTATGTTTTCAGTAGAATGGCTCATTTAAAAGAACTGGTAGCCATAGTAAGTACAGGCACAAGTATATACAGAGCAAGTTTCTATGTTATTTTATCAACAATCTTTTATTATTTCTTACTCATAATCTTTATTCAAAATTCTATAATTCTTCCAATATATCAGCAAAGATGGATCATCTGGCAAAAGGTTTTTCATGGCTATAATGATGAAAGTATTAAATCACTGAAAAATAATGAAAGATTTTCGATTTATGGTGGTAATAATGTTATATATATTGTAGATTTCTATAATTCTTTAACAAAAGAGCTTCATAAAATAACCGTTGTCAAATTTGATTCCCCTATAAGTAATTTAAATACTAAAAAAGAAGAAATTGATCTCAAACAAGAAGATTTTGAATGGCTTATGACAAATATAAACAAAATAATGACGGAAAAAGGGCTTTCATATCCTGAAAATATAAAAATCGGTTTAAGACTCGATGCTGACAGAGCTATCTGGGATAATGAGAAAAAAAGATGGATCTTAAATCAAGGAACACTGAGATACATAGGAGAAAAAGGGGATAGTTTTCAGGTCATCTATTTCACAAATGAAACATTTGATTTTATAACTGACCCACCCTACTACTTTGAAAAAGTTTGGTACCCACCTGATGCTATGACCTATGAAGAAAATCTTAAATACATTGAAAAACTTAAAAAATCAAGATATGAATATCGTGGGGCTCTTGCAAACTTTTATTCAAAATTTACTTACCCGCTCGGTTTCGTTTTAATAATTTTAGCCGGAATAGGAATAATCGATATGTCAAAGAGAAAGAATTCTTTCATTGTAAATCTTATGTTCTCTATGTCTCTTTTTGTTATTTATTACCTATTTTATGCGATAGGAATATCTTTAGCGGATAAGGGTGATGTATCACCATTCTTTGGAGCTTTTGGTGGAACAATGTTTTTAGGGCTTATATCCATAATGCTATTTTTGAATACAAAAACTTAATTATTCATATAACTCCACTTCTGTATTTTTTATAACATATTTCCGTGGGGTAAGCATATAAAATTCATTCTCTTTAAGTTTTTTACCACTATAAATCTTAAAATAATTTCCTGTATAACCCGTAAAAAGGTTATTCTCCTCTTGTTCTATCAAAACTTTTTGAGGCTTATTTAATATTTCTTTTTCCACAAAAACCTTAACATTTTTTTCAAATCTCTCTTTCAATAGTTTTTCCCTCTCTTTTTTCACACTGGAAGGTAAGTCTTTCATATAAAAAGCCTTTGTCTTTTCCCTTCTTGAATATGTGAAAATATGAAGCCTTGAAAAATTAATTTTATCAATAAGCTCTAAAGTTTCATTAAATTCATTTTCACTTTCTTCAGGAAAACCTACAATTATATCCGTCGATAAACCTATGTCTTTTTTATTTTTAAAAATTAAGTTTACAATATCCATAAAGAATCTAACGGTATAATTTCTATTCATTCTCTTCAATACACTATCACTACCACTTTGCAGAGAAATGTGAAAATGAGGTGAAAATTTTTCATTATTAAGTAAATCAACAAATCTTAAATCAAACTCATCTGGTTGTAAAGAAGAAAGTCTTATCCTGTATTCACCTTCAATTTTAATCATCTCTGAAACAAGATCATAAAGATTAAACCCTTGATAATTATAATCGCTTATGTTTACTCCAGTTATAACAATCTCTCTATAATTTTTTGATATTAAGTCTTTGGCAAACTTTAATATTTTTTCCGGTTCCAAACTTATCGATCTACCTCTCGCCAATGGTATTTTACAATAACTACAAAAATTATTACATCCATCCTGTATTTTTATAAATGCCCTTGTTTTTTCAAAAAAACTAACAAATGGAAAAATATCCCTTTCTAATGTATCAAGAGATTCATTTTTTAAAATGAGAGGAATAGAAAATTTGTTTTCATTTTTAACTATAAGATTAGCATCTATCAACCCTCCCAGTTTATCAAAATCGGTGGTAGCATAGCAGCCTGTCAAAACAACAAATTTACCAACTTTCTTTGCCCTATTAACCAAATTTCTTGACTTTGCATCAGCCCTATTTGTTACTGTGCAACTATTTACAATCACTATATCGCTATCTTCAATATTTTCTACAATCTTAAAACCATTCTCCTTAAATCTCTCAGAAAGAGCTTCAGACTCAAACTGATTAAGTTTACAACCTATCGTTTCTACAAAAACTTTCACATTTCCTCCACATTAGTTGACAAAAACGCCGATTTTATGTTATAATATTAATACTTAATGCGGCCATCGTATAGTGGTAGTACCTTAGCCTTCCAAGCTATTGGCGCGGGTTCGATTCCCGCTGGCCGCTATTCTTCCGATTCATAAATATTAAAGTCCTTGGGATATTCTACTCTATAGGATATGTAGATCCTCTTTTCCTCTCTTGGTTTTAAGTTGATCTTCCATTCAACAATTCCATCTTTGGAAATGATGTTTTTTATGTCGTTATCAGTTTTATCAGTGATTTTAACGTCTTTTAGCTTTATTCGATCTTCAGAAGGTAATGGTATTCTATCAAGAACTGCCAGTTCTATACTTTTATTAAGCCTGTTTTTAAGTTTTATTTCTACAGTCTTTTTGTTTATTATTGTGTTCCTCAGGAGATCTGGCATATCAGTAAAATTTTCAATTATACTTCTTGTAGCCTCTATTTCTTTCACTTCTATTCCACTTAAGTCATAAGTTGAATTTTCCACTATTGTATTGGTAATATCAAGTAAAAAATTCTCATTCTTTGAATACAGATTTAATTTACCAGGAATAATCGGGATAGAAGAAGTGTTTGAAATTGTCATAGAATAGTATCCCCAAGAAGACTTAACCGGAATAGCAAAGTAATTTATCTTTGTAGAAAATGTCAGATTGGTCATAAGTGGAAGAACAAATTTCTCTGTAAGTTTTAACTTTCTATTGACTTCAAAAATAAAACCCACATCACTTTCTATAGGCTGAACAAAATTTTTTTCTTCAGAAGATTCTGTCGATTCTGCCATAAGTTTAGCGGGTTGAGATTTCATAATTCTTGATTTTGAAAGATATTTTTCTGCAAGATAACTTTTCAAAGGCCTTAGTGCTTTATCAATATTTTGAGAAATATAACTGTAATTAATCAATAATATTTTATCCACCCCAACTTCAATATTTCCTGAATTTTTAAATTCTAGATTCATATCCATTTTGTTCTCATCCTTATTAAATTCATACCTTATATTCCATTCAGGATATATCTTATATCGCACCAAACCATTCATCGGATTTTCAAATTCATATAGAAAATATCTAAGAGACTTTTCTTCTAAAATTTTTTTTAATTTCTGGGATAAAATTTCTTTTTCTTTTATTTTAAGCTCTATATCTTCTATATCTGTTTTCAGTTTATTATTTACCTTTAGCTCATTTTCAAAATTCTTATAATATCTTTCTAAAGTAACCTCCAACCCTTTTATAGATTGATTAAGAGGAATATTAATTAAAAGTTTTTCAAGCAAATCAAGTCTTCTCTTTGAATTTTCAAGTTCCTTCTCCAGTCTCTTTTTGTCCTTCTTCATTTTTTCAATTTCATTTGTGTTTTCTTCATATTCTCTAAGATATTCTTTCACACTCTCTTTATAAATATTGGTCTCAACCTTTGATATAATATTAATATCTTTAGAAAAAGTTATCTCTCTTGCATTGAATGGAATTAAAATTTTAGGCTCATTCAAAATATTTTCCTCAATTATAGTAACATCTTTATAAATATAAGCAATCCCCCCGAATGATAAACTATAAAAAAAACACAAAAACAAAAATTTTCTCATAAAATTCCTCTTTTTAATGAAAAGTTTAACCTGTAAATGATATGAAACATTAAAAAAAATGTCAAATGAAAAAGGGTTATTGCAAAGAGCAATAACCCTTCTTTAAATTAAAACCTATCTTCTGGCGGGATATAACCTTTTTTACCCGGCTTACCAAAGCGATTTAGCTCAAATTCATCTACCTTTTTCAAGAATTGTTCAAGTTTTGTTTCATCTTTTTCAAGAGAATCTATCCATTTTTTAGAATATATACTGAATTCTTTTCTTCTCTCTTCGTTTAATTTTCTTAACTTATCCATTGTCTGCTGATTAATATCCTGAAGTTTTTCTGTAACCTCGTTTATTTCCCTCATAGTTTTCACAATCTCTTTTGAAACCGATTTATCAGTTTTATACTTTTCCTTTAAATCCCTGAGTTTGAAAAATAATTCCCTTCTCTTGACCTGAAGACTATTTCTTTCCTTTCTTGATTCAAGAAACACTTCTTCCATCTTATCCTTATAGTTGTCAAGCATCTTTCTCACTTCAGGGTCAGAAAAATCAGCCCAGAAAAATTCCATTTGTCCACCAAACCCACCCCTATCACTCATCTTCTTTGGATGAGGAGGACCAAACTCCATTCCCCTTCCCATTGCAAAAACACTTGTCACGGTACAAAGCATGATTAACATAACCACAGCAAATTTTCTATTCATAGGCTACCTCCTTTCTATCTTTTTACTGGTAAAAAATTACATTTCACTAGCAATAGTATAAAAATAAAGCAAACTATCACTTGATTCAGAAGAAACACCCCCATTAGAAAAATTAATAGGCCTGAACCAAAAAACTGAAAATATAACAATCAAAACTATACTAACCCCAAGTAAAAGTTTAAAATTAAATTTTTTTCTTTTTAATCTGTTTAAAAATGCTATTTTCAAATCAATTTCTTTAACCTTACCAATGATTTTCAAATTTTGAGATATTTCATAATATTTTTTACAACTATTACATTCTTTCAAATGAGCCTCTATCTCTATTGGTAACACACCGTTAAAATCAACATCAATAAAATCCATCACATAATCACATTTTAAACTTTTCATTTTCTACCTCCCACTTTTTTAAAATTTTAAGTTTTCCCCTCCTATAGAGAGTTTTAACAGTAGATAAATTTAATAATAATAACTCAGCAATCTCCTCAAATTTCAGATTATCTCCATCACGAAGCAAGATAACATTCCTTTCATTTTCATTTAATTCATTAATAGAAATATTAATCCAGTTAAATATTTCTTTATCTATAGTTTCATCCTCCAATCTGTAGGAAGATTCAACATCTTCTTGCATATCAGAAAAGAAAACATTTTTTATCTTTTTATTTAATAAAAATTTTTTTGCCCTGTTGATGGCAATTCTCACAGCATAAGCCACAGAATTTTTCATCTTCACAATCTGGTGCCATCTCTCATATACTATATACATCGTTTCAACAACTATATCTTTTGCAAGTTCTCTATCCTTTACATATCCATTAACAATCCTGAATAAAAGATGCTGATTATCATTAAAAAACTTTTCAAATTCCTTTTCCATCCATTTTCCTTACAAGTTTACATTCTATATTTATAAGTCAAAAGTAAGATAAAAAAGTTTCATATTATGAAAATAAATTATGAAAATACTTACCCCAAAAATCAAATATTTTATGTTATTTCTCACTATTATTTGTTGTATTTTTTCTAACGATATGTTAAATTATTTTTGAAAAGACAACTATTTCTTACTATGAATGTGGCAAGAGAAACGAGTGTAGAAGGGGTGAGTGGATTTGTAAGTGGGTATGCAGCTTCACAGCTTGGAGGGACGTATAATGCAAAGACAGGGAAACTTGAATTCCTTGACAAAAAGAGTAGTTTAGCATTAAATAGTAATATAATGTTATTC
>JAOACQ010000062.1 GCA_026417755.1 Brevinematales bacterium
GAGAAGTTAGGTCTTTGTTACATATAGCTTATAAAATAGGATATATCAAAGAACATAAATATTTGGAACTTATTTCCTTATCTGAAAACATAAGTAAAACAATTTCAGCTTTTATAAAGTATCTTTCTTCTGATAAATAACCTTATAACTTTACTAACCTTATGAACCTTACAAACTCTCACGCCTCCAATTGTGGGATTGTAACGGTTATAAAGTTATAAAGTTGTAAAGTTCGTAAGGTTTTGGAGACGATAGTTCAGATATGAAGATAGACAGGTTTGAAGATATTAGGGCTTGGCAGTTGGCAGAAGATTTAACAGTAAAGATTTACGAGCTTGAATTCAAGACAGATTATGGTATAGATTTGGAATTAATTTATTATAAAGACTTCTGCCGCTTCCACCCAAACCTTTTTTAGGGGATTTAGGAAGCGGCTGGCAGGTAGAATTATATTATAGCAAATTTTAATTTGTAATGTCAAGAGAAATAAAAAAAAATTTATATTTTTTTAATTTTGTTGACACAATATCACTTGACAAAAATCAAACAAATCATTATAATTGAGAGTAAAACTCAACTCTGTAAGAGGCATTTATGGTTAATGATGATCGCTTGATACTTGGTGGGAAGGAGTTTAAAAGTAGGTTTTTTGTAGGAACTGGCAAGCTACCATCTCCAGTTATTATTAAAGATATTATTAAAGAAAGTGGCAGTGAGCTTGTTACTGTAGCATTAAGAAGGGTAAATTTTGAAGATAAAGAACATAATATACTTGAATATGTTCCTGATAATGTGGTAGTAGCAATCAATACTTCTGGTGCAAGAAATGCAGATGAGGCAATCCGAATAGCAAGAATAGCAAGAGAGGCTGGTTGTAGTAATTTTGTTAAAATCGAGGTTATTCATGATATGAAGTATCTTTTTCCAGATAATGATGAGACTCTCAAAGCTACATATACTCTTGCTAAAGAAGGGTTTGTTGTATTACCTTATGTTTTGCCGGATTTTATAATAGCAAAAAAACTTGAAGATGCTGGAGCTGCAGCTATAATGCCTTTAGGCTCTCCGATAGGGAGTAATCAGGGTCTTAAAACAAAAGATTTGATAGAAATAATCATTGATAATACTGATTTACCAGTAATAGTTGATGCCGGAATAGGTAAGCCTTCTCATGCTGCAGAAGCTATGGAAATTGGTGCTGCTGCTGTTTTAGTTAATACAGCTATTGCAACAGCAGAAGATCCTGTTATGGCAGCTAAGGCTTTTTCTCTTGCTGTGGAAGCTGGAAGGATTGCATATCTATCAAAATTGAGGGAAGAACAAAAATATGCTTCCGCAAGCTCTCCTTTAACCGGTTTCTTGAGGTAGCTATGAGTTTCTTAAATGTTATTGAAAGTTATAATATTGATTTTGAAAAGTATGAAGAAAAGTTGTCTTTTGACGAAATAAAGAAAAGTATTTACAAAGAAAAAAAGAGTGAATTTGATTATTTAAACCTTCTCAGTTATAAGGCAGGGAATTTTCTTGAAGAAATGGCTAAAGAAGCTCAAAAAATAACATTTCAATATTTTGGTAAGACAATTCAGCTTTACGCTCCTCTCTACATATCAGACTATTGTACAAATAGCTGTATATACTGTGGTTTTAGTGCATTAAATAAAATTAAGAGACAAAAGTTGACTCTTAAAGAAATAGAAGAAAATGCGAAAGAGATAGCAAAAACTGGCATCAAACATATTCTTTTCTTAACTGGAGAAGCTCCTGAAATAACCCCTATGGAGTATCTACTTGATACAGTTAAAATTTTAAAAAAATATTTTTCTTCCATTTCAATAGAAATATTTCCGATGAATATTGAAGATTATAAAAAATTAGCTGAAGCTGGGGTTGACGGACTTACCATATATCAGGAAACATATGATAGAAAGATTTATGATAGTATTCATCTCGCGGGCAAAAAAAAGGATTATGTCTTTAGGCTTGATACCCCAGAAAGAGGTGCTATAGCAGGTTTCAGAAGAGTTAATATAGGGGCTCTATATGGACTTGCAGATCCATTAAAGGATGCTTTTTTCTCAGGCTTACATGCCAGATACCTTCAAGATAAGTATATTGATACTGAGATAAGCATTTCTTTTCCGAGAATAAATCCAGCCGAAGGGAATTTCCAGCCGAAATATCATCTAGATGACAAAAGATTTGTCCAATTTATTTGTGCTTTTAGGCTCTTTCTACCGAGATGTGGAATCACTATTTCAACAAGGGAAAATGCAAGAATGAGAGATAATCTTATAGGACTTGGTATAACCAGAATGTCGGCAGGCTCAAAAACATCTGTTGGTGGTTATAAATACGATAATTTGCCAAGTCAATTTGAAATTTCTGACAGCAGAAGTGTTTTTGAAATTGAAAAAGTAATATGGCAAAAAGGATACGAACCAGTCTTTAAAGATTGGCATCAATTTTAAAATTGGAGTAGGTGATGGGAGCTTTACTTGAAAGATTTGAAGAACTTGAAAAAGAATTAATAACTGATTGGAATTATCTTAAGATAGATGAGAAATTAAAGCAGGTTAACCTGTTAAAAGAAGAACTAAACAAAGAAAGCGTTTGGAGTGATCATCAAAAATTTGCAAAAATATCAAGTGAAATATCATCTCTTGAAAAAGAGGTAAAAAATTGGGTAGAATTGAGAGAAAAGATTTCAGGAAATAAGGAAATTGTAAGTTTAGCAGAGGATGAAAATGATGAAGAAACTCTCTCTCATTTATCAGAAGAATACAATCAACTATCAAAACAATTAAAAGATCTTGAATTTGTTTTAATGTTTAGTGGAGAATTTGATAAGAATAACGCTTTTTTAAATATTCATCCTGGAGCCGGTGGGACTGAATCTATGGACTGGGCAGATATGCTTCTCAGAATGTACATAAGATGGGCTGAAAGACATAATTTCAAGGTAGAAATTCTTGATTATCAACCTGGAGAAGTTGCAGGAGTAAAAGATGTTACAGTCTATATAAAAGGAGAGTATGCTTATGGTTATCTCTCAAGTGAAAATGGTATACACAGGCTTGTAAGACATTCACCATTTAATGCCAATGATAAAAGACAAACATCTTTCTGTTCTGTTACTGTTATTCCTGAGATCAATGAAGATATAAATATAGAAATAGACCCTAAAGACTTAAGAATAGATACATATAGAGCTGGTGGAGCTGGCGGACAGTACGTCAATAAAACTGAATCAGCAGTGAGAATAACCCATATACCGACAGGAGTTGTCGTTGCCTGTCAATCCGAAAGATCCCAGCTTCAAAATAGAGAAACAGCGATGAAAATGCTCAAAGCTAAACTTTATGATCTTGAAAAAAGGAAAAAAGAAGAAGAAAAAGAGAAACTCACAGAAAAAAAGGCTATAAATTTTGGTAGCCAGATACGAAGTTATGTTTTTCAACCATATACACTTGTGAAGGATCATAGAACAGATTATGAAAACAGGAATATTCAGGCTGTTATGGATGGTGAGATTGATGATTTCATAATCTCATTCTTAAAAATGAAAAATTCACAACAGATTTGAGGCTAATTCTGCAAGTTTTGATCTTTCACCTTTTTCCAGTGTTATATGCGCATAAAGAGGTTGACCTTTCATTCTATCAATCAAATATGTTAAACCATTACTTCTTGAATCAAGGTATGGAGTATCTATCTGATAAGGATCACCTGTGAAAACTATCTTTGTCCCCTCACCGGCTCGTGTGATTATAGTTTTTACCTCATGTGGTGTGAGATTTTGAGCTTCATCAACAATAAAGAAAGATTTCGATAAGCTCCTTCCTCTTATATAAGCTAAAGCCATAATTAGTAGTCTTCCATTTTGAAGCATATCATTTATATTTTTTGCTTCTTCGGAATCTTCGTCAAACTGATGTTGTATAACAGAGAGGTTATCATATAATGGTTGCATATAGGGATCTATTTTCTTATCAATATCACCGGGTAGATATCCAATATCTTTGTTGGAGAGTGGAACTATAGGTCTTGCAAGCAAAATCTGCCTATAGTGATTTCTTGTTTCGAGGGCTGCAGCAAGTGCCATTAGGGTTTTACCTGTTCCAGCTTTTCCAGAAAGTGTTACAAGTTCTACAAGGGGATTGGTAAGAGCGTGTAAAGAAAATATCTGTTCTGCATTTCTGGGTTGAATACCATAGGCTCTCTTTTTCTCAACCAATCTTAGTATTTTTTCCTGATAGGAGTAATAAGCAAGAGCACTTTTGGATTGGTTTTTCAAAATGAAATATTCATTGGGGTAGGGTTCTTCTTCAAGAGTCAATTCTTCTATTCTGATGTGATTATTCTGAAACAAGTTGTCAATAAGTTCCGAAGAACATCCGGTAACGAGCCTTTTACCTGTATAAAGTTCGTCTATATTTTTTACTTTACCAGTTTCATAATCTTCCGCTTTTAATCCTATAGATTTTGCTTTCATTCTTAAATTAATATCTTTTGTAACTAATATCACTTTGTTTGATCCATAAATTTCAGATAGGTTATATGCTACTGATAAGATTCTATGATCAGGAGTATCTTCTGAAAATACTTCAGCAAGTTTTTCGTTTTTCTTTATGTTAGTAGTAATCATTATTAATCCGTTATCTGGAAGATTTACACCTTTATCTGGTTCTTTATCTCCAATCACTTCTTCCAGTTTTCTTGTGAATTCTCTTGCGTTAAAGTTTATAAGTTCATTTCCTTTTTTGAACTTGTCAATTTCTTCAAGTAATGTGATGGGTATAACTACAAGATTATCTTTAAATGAAAAAATACAGGAATAATCATAAAGTGGAACATTTGTATCAAGCACAAAGATTTTTTGATCTTTTCTCAGTTTCATTTTTCCCTCTTTTATTTAAAAATTACTATAGTTTTACCCTGTCCACCTTCTTCTGGCCTTGCATAGTCAAATCTCTCTACTTCTTTCAACTTCTTAAGATACTCGTGGACTAGTTTCCTTAAGACGCCTTCTCCTTTTCCATGTAAAATTTCCATTATGTTTGTTCCACTTATTATAGCTTTGTCTATATTTTTTTCAAGTATTTTTATAGCTTCTTCAGCCTTCATTCCTCTTAAATCAAGGACAAATGGTGGGGCCTCGTTCTTATAGTTTACGATTTTTTGTTTTTGTTCCTTTTTGTCCTCTGTAGCAAAAAGTTCATCCTTCTCAATAAATAAACTTAAAATTCCAATTCTTACTTTTATTTTATCGTTTGTTATTTGTTCAATATAGCCATCTTTACCATATTTTGCAACATATACTTTATCCCCAACTGAAAGATTTTCTGCTTTTTTTCTTTCTTTGTCAACAAATCTCTTTTCTTCTTGTTCTATAAAATTGCTTATATTACTTATCTTTTCCTCGATATTTTTTCTATTCTCAATCTTTTTTTCTTTTATTTCATTTTTCAAAATAGAAATTTCTTTAAGAAGTTCATCGTATTCTTCTTTAAGATTTTTGAAGTGTTCAGACTTTATCCTATCTTTTTCTTTCTCAAATTCTGTTTTTACTTTTTCATATTCCTCTTTAAGTCGCTTTGTTTTTATAAGATTTTCTTCTATAATTTTTTTCTTTTTAAATAATTCGTTACTTTGTTTTTCAAATTCTATCATTTTTCTATCAAAATCTGTTTGAATAGAGTTTAAATATTCTTCTGCATTCTTAATAATATCTATGGGGAGACCATATTTTTTAGCTATCGTTAAAGCATAACTTTTGCCATATTTTCCAATCTGCAATTTATATAAAGGGGTGAAATTTTCTTCATCAAATTCCATTGAAGCATTCATAACCTGATTATCAATTAATGCGATTTGCTTTAATCCTTGATAATGGGTTGTAATAATAAACAAAACTCGTTGTTCTATCAATTTTTTAATTACTCCATAGGCAATCGCTTCTCCTTCTTTTGGCTCGGTTGATGAAGCAATTTCATCTATAAGAACAACCGAGTTTGAATCTGCATCTTTAATTATTTTACTTAAAGCTACAATATGACCTGAAAAACTTGAAAGATTATTTGAAATGCTTTGTTCATCTCCTATTTCAGCCATTATTTTTGAAAAAAAGCCTATTACAGATGTTTCTTTTGCTGGAATAGGTATCCCCGCCAAAGCCATCTTAAGAAGTAAACCAACTGTCTTAATCAGAACAGTTTTTCCACCTGCATTTGGTCCAGATACTATAAGTCCTTTGTAATTTTTTCCTAATTCTACAGTTAATGGAACAGCCTTATCAAATAACAAAGGGTGTCTGGCTTCAACCAGTTTTATGATTGGTTCATCTACAATCAGTGGAAAATTACATTTATTTTTTATTGCATAGTTTGCTCTTACAGTTAGCCACTCGATTATTCCAACACGTTTATATATTTCTTTAATATTTTCAGAGTTTTCGTTAATTTTATTTGTTATTTCTCCAAGAATTCTTTCGATTTCCTTCGTTTCCTCTTCATCTATCTCCATAATTTCTTCATTTAAGTAAAAGAGTATTTCTGGTTCTATATAAACTGTTTCACGGCTGTTTGAAAACGAGTGTAATATAGCATTAGTCTTTGATTTAATCTTAGATTTAAATGATGATTTAACAGGAATAACAAATCTACCATCTTTGAAAGTAATAATCCTTTCCTGAAAGCAATCACTTAAATCAGGATTTTGAAATATTGCGTTGCATTTCTTTTGAATTTCATCTTTCAATGATTGTTTTCTTTTTCTGATTTTGCTTAATTCAGGTGTGGCGTTGTCTTTTATTGTTCCATCGGTTTCAAAGGTATTGTTAAAAATTTTATATAAATCTGAAGGAAAAATTTCTTTTTCAATAATTTTTGAGAGTAGGGGATATTTTGCTGAATATTCAATAAAAGTATCAATAATTCCTTTATATATAATCAAATATTTTTGAATTTCGAGGAGTTCTTCTATAGAAAGGTAGTAATTTTCTATACTACTCATATTTATACTTTTTTCTATATCTTTTGCTTCCTCAAAGTAAAATTTTCCATCATATTTTATAAACTCTATAGTTTCTCTTATTAAATCAAATTCATTCTTAAGTTTTATTTTGTCATCAAATTGTTTTAAATTTGAAACAATTTTTACAGAAGAGTTTGTTTTAAGGTTGGATTTAATAATTTCAAGAACTACTTCAAACTCTAAAATCTCATCATATGTTTTCAAGGCAATTTCCCGCTAAAATTGTTTTATATAAAAATCAAACTGAAAAATAGAATCTTTAAAGAGAGAGTGTTGGTATTTATATCCATTGTAATTTGATACAAATACAAAATCAAAATATGCAACAATAAATGGTAAAAAAAACGTATTAAAATAAAGAAAAACCTCATCAGATTTATCAAGTGAAAAACTTTGTCTTAGATACCAGTTTTTTTGCTGTAATAAATTAAAAGTTAAATAATAAGTTACCGGCACAGATATAAAATACACAGCATCAAATCTCTTACCAGTTGATAA
>JAOACQ010000104.1 GCA_026417755.1 Brevinematales bacterium
AAATAATTGGCCAGATTTTTGTAAAATATTTCAGAAACACCTTCTGCTGGACCTCCGTCCAAACGAGTTTTTCCACTTTTTATAGCAACCCCCAACAATACAGGATTTAGTTTTTTGACATATTCTAACAAATCGGAGTCATTAACACTATTTGAGGAATAAAAAGAATTGATTCCTTTTATTATTTTTTCTACACTAGCTTCATCAATTTTAGAAAATACTTTAGAAAAAAAAGCTAATTTTGTAAAAATAACTAGGGAAATTACACACTTCCATTTTACCTCCATCTTAGAAATCCCCCTCTATTTGACGTATCATATTCAAAATAATACTTGAAAACTTCAGTTCTATTTGTATAGTTAAAAAAGTGGTAATAAAAATTATTGACATTAGTAAAAGTATCCTGAATAGCATTCCAACGTGCATAACCTTCAAAACTTATGTTTGTGCCTTAAATTTGATTATTAATTAAGTCTAAAAAAATTTTTTATATATAAAGTTAACACGCTTTGGTAAAAAAAACAAAATTTATGAAAAAATATTTTTAATAATTATATCAAATAGTTGAGAGGGTAGTTTATTTCTATGTAAGTTAATAAAATTAAAAATAACTTATTAAATCCTTACTCTTCATTAATTATTATGGTGTGTAGCTTTGTTAGTTCATCAATACTATATTTTATTCCTTCCCTACCAAGGCCAGATTTTTTGTTGCCACCGAAAGGAAAATGGCCCACTCCGTGTGCAGGGGCAGAATTTATGGTAACAGAACCATCTTCAAGTTCTTTTGCAATTTTTAAGGCAAGATGAATATTTTCTGTAAAAATACAACTATCAAGGCCATATTCAGAAGAATTTGAAATTTTGATTGCTTCTTCTGTTGAACTCACCTCTATTATTGGCATAATAGGTCCAAAAATTTCTTCTGTGGCCACTCTCATCGACAGATTAACATTATCAAGGATGGTAGCCTCATAGAATAAGCCATTATATTTACCACCAGAAAGTAATTTTGCACCTTTTGAAAGAGCATCCTCTACAAGTGAATGAATTCTGTCTCTTGCCCCTTCGTTTATTACTGTTCCCATTACTGTATTTTTATCCATTGGGTCACCTATTTTATAATTCTTAACCTCTTCCAGAATCTTTTCAATAAATTTTTCTTTTATCTTTTTATTGATAAGAACTCTACTTACAGCATCACATCTTTGTCCCGAATTTCGGAAGGTTCCTCTACATATCTGTTTTGCAGCAAGCTCTATGTTAGCATCTTCAAGAACTATTGCCGAGGCTTTCCCCCCCAATTCAAGATGTAACTTTTTTATTCCGGCTTTACTGGCGATATATTCTCCTACTTTTGTTGAGCCAGTGAAGCTAATAGCATCTATATCATCACTTGTAATTAAAACATCTCCTATGTCTCTTCCACGCCCTGTTATAACCTGAATAGCTCCAGTAGGTACCCCCGCAACTTCCAGAATTCTTACAAAATGTATTAAGGATAATGGAGTATCACTGGCTGGTTTTGCAATTACAGTATTTCCTGCGAGAATGGCAGGAATAATTTTTGCTGCCGCAATATAAAGAGGATAATTAAATGGTGAAATAGCCAGAACAACCCCAATAGGCTTTCTTAAGACTATTGCAAATTTTCCTTTTGTGTCTTCAACCCATTCGCCCGGTAAATATTCTCCATATAAAACCCTTACCTCTTCCATTGTAAGGCGAAGTCTCTCATAAGTAGCTTTCACTTCTCCAAGAGAAACAGAAATAGGTTTGCCAGATTCTTTTGTTATTATTTCAGCGAGGTAATCTTTGTTTGCCAATACAAGCTCGCTTGCTTTCTCCATTATTTCCAATCGATGAATTGGAGGAATTTTTTTCATTTCAGAAAAATTTTTTGCAGCTTCTATTGCAGCTTTTGCATCATCAATTGAACAATCTGGAACCTTTGCAAAAACTTCATTTGTTGCCGGATTATAAACATTGAAGGTTTTTTCACTACCAAAACATGTCCAACAACCATTTATTAAAATCTTGTAGTTTTTAATTCCGTTTACTTCACTAAATATTTCTTCAAAAATATTTTGCATAGCATTCCCCCCGCTCATAAAAAAATTCCCCTCCCGCAACTATTATATGTAATTTTTTTTAAAAGTCAATATATTTTTTTCATTTTTTCTTGACTTATTAATTTTTTGAATGTATATTTTAAAGTGGACGGACAAGTCCGTCCACTTTTAGACGGAGGATATTATGTTTAAAAAGGTTGTATGGCTTTTGTTAATTTCAATACTTACATTTTATTCTTGTGGGCAGAAAAAAGAAAAAGAAAAGAAGGAACAGATTGTTACTGTTCTTGTTGACAGTGTCAAGAAAAAAGAAATGAAGCAATTTCTAGATTTGTCCGGGCAGGTTGTGGGCAGAGAAGAGGTTAAAGTTTTTTCTGATTTACCCGGAAAGGTTGCTTCAATTAAGGTTGTAGAGGGACAATATGTAGCAAAAGACACAGTTATAGCTTATATAGATAGATCTCAGGTTGGAATGGATTATGCTCTTGCACCTGTTCGCTCACCAATAAGTGGTTATATTCTTACAATCTATGTGGTTCAGGGGCAACTCGTTGCTGCAGGAAGTGTGCCAATAGCAAGTGTTGGAAATCTTAATAATATGGATGTAATAATTTCTGTACCAGAAAAGTATCTGAAAGATATAAAAATAGGTCAAAAGTTATATCTCAAGGTAAATACCTATCCGGATTTAAGTTTTGAGGGAGACATATACAGAAAGGATTTATCAGTTGATCCTGTGAGCAGGACACTGACAGTGAGAGGGAGAATTTATAATCCTCAGGGGAAGTTATTTTCTGGAATGTATGGGGATGTATCGATTCTTTTGAGGTATGAACCTTCAATAATAGTGATTCCTGCTAGTGCAATTGTTAAATTAAATGATGAAAATGGTGTTTATGTGAATGAAAACAATATTGCTAAATTCAGAAAGATAAAAATTGCTTTTAACTACAAAGATAATGTCGCGGTATCAGAAGGACTTAAAGAAGGTGAAGAAATAGTAATATTTGGTAGGGAGTTTTTAAAGGACGGAACACCTATCAATCCAGTAAGAGAATAAACGGGGGTAAAAATGTCTATACCTAAAACAGCAGTAGAAAGACCGGTAACAATGTGGATGGGTCTTTTTGCTATATTGGTTCTTGGTTTTGTGGCCTTAACAAGGCTTCCTATAGATAACTTGCCGAATCTAGAATTTCCAGTTCTTTCTGTTATAACATCTTATGATGGTGCTTCACCCCAAGAGGTTGAAAGACAGGTTACCAGGATAATCGAAGGTGCAGTGTCTGGTGTTAATGATATTGATAAGGTTGAATCAACCTCAGCAGAAGGACAATCAGTCGTGAGTGTTTATTTCAACTGGGGTGTAAATCTTGATGCAAGGGCGAGTGATATAAGAGAAAAACTTGATTTTATAAAAAAAGCCCTCCCAGATGGAGCTTCTACGCCTGCAGTTTTCAAATTTTCTTCCTCTATGTTTCCAATTTTGAATGTAGGTTTAACAGGTATAAATGACCTGGAGGCTTTATATGATATTGCTGAAAATCAGGTTAAAACAAAACTTGAACAGGTTTCAGGAGTCGCAAATGTTTCAATAATGGGAGGAATAAAAAAAGAAGTAAGAGTTGATGTGGATAGAAATAGGCTTCAGGCTTATGGAATAGGAATTGACACAATAAGTTCACTTCTTATGGTAGAAAATCAAAACCAGGCTGGTGGGCATACTTACGAAGGAGTTTACAAATACATTTTGAGAACAGAGGGAGAATTTAAGACGCTTGATGACATTAGAAATGTTATCATTGGTGTAAAAAATGGTGTCCCGATAAGATTGAGGGAGGTTGCAAATGTTTATTTTGCTCCAAGTGATTCACAGGGAATAGTAAGAGTAAATGGGACACCCGGGGTGACAATTTTTATTTACAAAGAGGCGGGTAGAAATACTGTTCAAGTGGCTAAAAATGTACAAAAGAAAATGAAGGAAATAGAAGAAAGTCTTCCTCCCGGTGTTAAACTCAATGTGATAATGGATATGTCAAAAGGGATAGAATCATCTATATTGAATGTAAGAAACTCAGCTTTACTTGGGGCAGTTCTTGCAATATTGATACTTATCTTGTTTTTGTGGAACTTAAGAACGGTATTGATAATAGCAATTTCCATTCCAGCATCTATTATTACTACTTTTATAATGATGTATTTCTTTAACGTAACTCTTAATATTGTTTCTCTTGGAGGGCTTGCTTTGGGGGTTGGAATGATGGTGGATAGTTCAATAGTGGTGCTTGAAAATATTTTTTATCACAGACAACGAGGGCTTACAAAATACAAGGCTTCTGTTATAGGATCTGAAGAGGTAATGTTGCCTGTTGTGGCTTCTACACTTACTACAGTTGCAGTGTTTTTACCAATAGTTTTTGTCCAGGGTTTTACAGCTCAGATTTTCAGAGATCTTGCACTTACAGTTACAATATCATTGCTCAGTTCTTTGCTTATTGCTATAACAATGGTTCCCATGCTTGCAAGTAAACTTGTTCATATAGAAGAAAATAGATTTCTCAAACCATTTGAAGATAAGTTTCTTGAAGTTTGGGATAAACTTACAAATTTCTATCTCAAATGGCTTGATAAAGGTTTGAGAAACAAGAAGAAAGCATTATTTTTAATATTTGGAAGTTTTATAGTTGTGGGTACAATAACAACAGTCCTAATTGGTAAGGAGGGAATGCCTCAGAGTGATGAAGGAGCTTTTGTTGTAGATATCAGTTTCCCTACCGGGACAAGGATTGAATATACCGACAAATTGACCAAAGAAGTTGAAAAAAGAATTATTAAAACTATAGGTAGCGATCTTGACTCTCTTGTTTCAAGAATAAATTCTCCGGGTTTATTCAGAAGTAGTGCTAATGAATATACTGCCTCGATAAGAGTGGGATTAATAGACAAAAATAAAAGGAAAGTTTCAACATTTGAGACAATGGAAAAGATAAGAAATATTATGAAAGACTTCCCTGCAAAGGTAAATGTAAGAGTTTTTGGAATGAGTGGAGGGGGTTTTAATTCTTCTTTAACTATTGAAGTATCAGGTGATGATCTTGTACAAAGCGATAAAATAGTAAGAAAAATCATAGAAGTTGTTTCCAAGGTAAAAGGTGTAAGAAATCCACAGTCAAATCGTTCAGATGCTTTACCTGAAATAGTCTTAAGGATAAATAGAGAACTTGCTTCAAAACTGGGACTTAATGCTTATAATTTGAGTCAGGTTATCAAAACAGCTTTTGGTGGTAAGACAGCAACTCAAATGAAAATAGAAGGGGATCAGATAGATGTTATAGTTCAGTTAAAAGAAGAAAATAGAATGAGTATAGAGGATGTTTTAAATCTTCAGGTTCCTTCTCCTCTTGGTAAACTTGTACCATTGTCTTCGATAGTTGATGAGACAAAGGGGACAGGACCGATTGCCATATATAGAAAAAATAACAAGAGGGTAGTAACTATTTCTCTTGATCCATAGGGGGGTGTTTTTTTGAAACTTGAAAGAGAGATAAAAGCCGCAATAAAGAAGAATGTATTCTTGCCAAAAGGCTTTTCTATTGAATATGGTGGAGCCGCAAAAGATATGGCAGAATCTTTTGGACAACTTGGGCTTGCTTTACTTCTTGCTGTTATACTTATATATGCTATTATGGCTTCACAATTTGAATCATTTATTGCTCCTTTCGTGATTATGTTTACAGTGCCTTTTGGTTATGTAGGTAGCGTTGTAGCTTTATTTATATTTGGGAAGACCTTAAGCACTGTATCTTTTATTGGTGTGGTTGTTCTTGCAGGAATTGTTGTTAACAATGGAATAATACTTATAAGTTTTATGAATGATATGTTAAAAGAAAGATTCGGAGATCCGGATAAAGTTGCTTTAGAAGCAGGAAAAAGAAGAATAAGACCTATAGCAATGACAGTTTTAACGACGGTTCTTGGATTGGTTCCGATGGCTGTTGGTATCGGAGAAGGGGCGGAATTGTATTCTCCTCTTGCCTTTTCAATTTTAGGAGGGCTTATTGTTTCTACATTAATTACACTTATAGCCATACCAATAATATATTCAGCATTGAGAAAGAGAATTCCATTAAAACTTATAGAAGAGTAGTTCTCCCTGTGCATTAAAAATATATAGGGCTACCCGGGGTTGTCGGGTAGCCTTTTTTAACAAATTACAGTATTAACATTAACCCTGACAAACAGTTGATTTTTTTTGAATATTATTTCATACTTATAATGGGAATAATTTTATTTTGCGTTTTTTTACTATTTTTTAAGAGGAGGAAAATGTGTTAACAGGTGCAAAGATTCTGATTGAAAGTCTTAAGAAAGAAGGTGTAGAAGTCGTTTTTGGTTACCCAGGTGGGGTTGTGATCCCTATTTTTGATGTGTTATATGAAGAAAAAGATATAAAATTAGTGCATGTGAGACACGAACAAGGTGCAGCACATGCGGCTGATGGCTATGCGAGAGCTACTGGGAAGGTGGGGGTTTGTCTTGCGACAAGTGGCCCCGGAGCAACAAACTTAGTCACAGGTATTGCTACAGCTTATATGGATTCAATACCCATGGTTGCTTTAACAGGACAGGTTGCTACTTCTATGATTGGTAGTGATGCTTTTCAGGAAGCTGATATTACAGGTATAACAAGGTCTATTACAAAACATAATTTTTTGGTAAAAGATGTAAAAGATCTTGCAAGAATTATAAAAGAGGCATTTTATATCGCAAGTACAGGAAGACCGGGTCCAGTCCTTGTTGATCTTCCAAAAGATGTGCTTGTATCAAAGACTGAATTTAATTACCCTGATAAAGTGGAATTGAGAGGTTATAAACCAAAAGTCAAAATTCATTTAGGACAAATAAAAAAGGCAATAGAGATGATAAATGAGGCAAAAAAGCCTCTTATCTACTATGGTGGGGGTGTAATCCTTGGCAATGCTTCATCTGAATTGACAGAGTTTGTAAGAAAATCCGGAATTCCTGTAACTTCAACTCTAATGGGGCTTGGTGGTTATCCCGGAGATTATAAAGATCCTCTGTATCTAGGAATGCTAGGAATGCATGGTACTGTTTATGCTAATTATGCAATGCATAACTGTGATTTGATTATAGCTATTGGAGCAAGATTTGATGATAGAGTAACAGGTAAGTTGGATGAATTTGCTCCTAATGCAAAAATTATTCATATTGACATAGACCCATCCTCCATCAGTAAAAATGTGGTGGTCGATGTTCCTATAGTCGGTGATGTTAAGGAAATACTTGTTGAAATAAACAAACTTATTAAACCGGTTAAAATCACAGAATGGCTTGAACAAGTTGCTAACTGGAAAGAAAAGTATCCGCTTACCTATACAAAGGATACAAAATTTGTAAAACCACAATATGTTGTAGACAAGCTCTCAGAGTTAACAAAGGGTAATGCTATAATCGCAACAGAGGTTGGGCAGCATCAAATGTGGGTTGCTCAATATTATCAGTTTGTAAAACCAAGAACACTTCTTACATCAGGTGGACTTGGAACAATGGGATATGGGCTACCGGCTTCAATTGGGGCTAAGGTGGCTTTTCCTGATAAAACTGTTATTACAGTAGCCGGAGATGGCTCTCTACAGATGAATATTCAAGAACTTGCTACGGCTATTGCTCATGACATAAATATTAAGGTTATAATTCTTAATAATGCCTATCTTGGTATGGTTCGTCAATGGCAAGAGCTTTTCTATAGTAAGAGATATTCTGGAGTATGTCTTGCAAAAACTGATAAAAATGGAGAAATGTGTGGGTATTATCCAGATTTTATTAAAATTGCAGAGGCATATGGTTTTTGGGGTAAAAGGATAACTACAAATGAAGAGGTTGAAAAGGCTCTTAAAGAATTGCTTGAAGTTAAGGGACCAGCCTTGCTTGATATCTGGATAGAAAAGGAAGAAAATGTATTTCCAATGGTTCCAGCTGGAGCAAATCTTACACAGATGATAGGAGGGTTAGCATAATGAAATATACATTATCTGTTCAGGTTGAAAATCATTTTGGAGTTTTAGCTAGAATTGCAGGGCTTTTTTCTGCAAGAGGTTTTAATATTTCAAGTCTTTCGGTAGCAGAAACTGAGGATCCAACAATTTCAGTTATGACCATAGTCGTTGAAGGAGATGAAAAAATTCTGGATCAGGTAAAGAAGCAATTGAATAAGCTGATAGAAGTTATTAAAGTAAAAGATGTAACCTTCCTTGACTATGTTTCGAGAGAGCTTGCCTTAATAAAGGTTAAAATAGATGCCCAGAGAAGAAGAGAAGTTATAGAAATAGCTGATGTGTTTAAAGGAAGGGTAGTTGATATTTCGCATGAAAATATTACTATTGAGGTTACAGGGGATTCCAAGAAACTAGATGCTATAGTCGAGCTACTTAAGAATTATGGTATTGTAGAAATGGCAAGGACTGGTAGAGTAGCAATTATTAGAGGATAAAAAATTTTTCTGGAGGATAAAAATGAAAGTATATCATGAATCAGAAGCAAAAATTGACCCATTAAAGGGTAAAAAAGTTGCCATAATAGGTTATGGCAGCCAGGGTTATGCACACTCAAATAATCTTCATGATTCTGGAATTGATGTAGTGGTAGGCTTAAGAGCCGGTAGTCCATCAATCAAAAAGGTAGAAGCAGCGGGACTTAAACATATGGAGATAGAGAAGGCTGCGGAATGGGCTGATATTATTATGATGCTTATTCCAGATGAACTTCAAGCAGACACCTATTATAAATCAATTCATCCTTTTATGAAAAAAGGCAAGACTTTAATGTTTGCACATGGTTTTAATATTCATTTTGGTCAAATAGTTCCGCCTCAGGATGTTGATGTTGTAATGGTTGCTCCGAAGGGACCGGGACATCTTGTAAGGGAAGAGTATAAGAAAGGTGCAGGAGTCCCTTGTCTTGTTGCTATTCACCAGAACTCTTCTGGTAAGGCTTTAGAGATAGCTCTTGCTTATGCAAATGCTATCGGTGGAGCAAGAGCCGGGGTGATTGAAACAACATTTAAAGATGAGACAGAAACAGATCTCT
The DNA here is from genome assembly GCA_026417755.1 of Brevinematales bacterium. Classification (GTDB taxonomy): domain Bacteria; phylum Spirochaetota; class Brevinematia; order Brevinematales; family JAOACQ01; genus JAOACQ01. The sequence continues at coordinate 9,180 of JAOACQ010000104.1, forward strand.
TTGGTGAACAAGCTGTTCTCTGTGGTGGGGTTACAAATCTTATGAGAGCTGGTTTTGAAACTCTTGTAGAAGCAGGGTATCCACCTGAAATGGCTTATTTTGAATGTATTCATGAAATGAAGCTTATTGTTGATTTGATTTATCAGGGTGGCTTTAAGGATATGAGATATTCTATTTCAAACACTGCTGAATATGGAGACTATATTTCAGGACCTTTTGTAATAGATGAAAGTGTAAAGGCAAGAATGAAGGAAGTTTTAAGAAGGATTCAGGAAGGTGAATTTGCAAAAGAATGGATTCTTGAAAACAAGGCAAACAAGGCATCATTTATGGCTAAGAGAACAATGTGGGAAAAGCATCAGCTTGAAGAAGTAGGTGAAAAACTCAGAGCAATGATGCCCTGGCTACAAAAAGGTAAAATTGTTGATAAAAACAAAAATTAAATTTAAAAAGGCTGTGATCTTAAATCACAGCCTTTATATATTAAGCTATGATATATTTTGATAATTCTGCTACTTCATTTCCAAAACCAGAGATTGTTTATAAAAAAATGATGGATTTGTATCAGAGATTTGGTGTAAATCCACATAGAGGGAATTATAAATTGTCTTTTGAGGCGGGAAATATAGTAGAAGAGACGAGAACTCTTATATCAAATTTTTTTAATGGTTATGGTAGGGATTTTGTTGTTTTTACTTTTAATGCCACTGATTCATTAAATATGGCTATAAAAGGTCTTCTGGAAGATGGGGATGAGGTTATAACTACTGTTCTTGAACATAATTCTGTATTAAGACCTTTAAATCATCTTAAGAATGAAAAAAATATCAAGGTTACATATCTTAACATAAAAGATGAAGAAATTTCTCTAGAAGAATTAAGACAGAATCTTTCAAAGAAAACAAAGCTGGTAATTGTAAATCATATTTCTAACGTTACAGGTTATATACAGGATATAAAGGCTATTGGAGAAATAATTAAAAAAAATTCTCGGGCATTTTTTCTTGTTGATGCTTCTCAAAGTGCCGGTATAGTTCCAATAGATCAAAAAGATTCAAAAATAGATATTCTCATCACTACAGGCCACAAAGCCTTATATGCCCCAACTGGTATAGGGTTGCTTCTTTTAGCTCCTGAGGTTAAAATTAAGCCACTTAGGACTGGCGGGAGTGGGCATAATTCAGAAAATCCATACCAACCAGAAAATATGCCGGACTATCTTGAAGCAGGAACTTTAAACATTATTGGTATTTTTGGACTCAAAGCTGGTATAGAGTTTCTAATAGATACAGGCATAGAAAATATTCATAAGAAAGAGTTATTATTAAAATCTTTTTTGCTTGAGGAACTAAGATCAAGCAATTTTAATATTTTCACTTCAAAAAAGGACTCTGCTGGGATAATAAGTTTGAATTCTAACAAATACTCCCCCATCGAATTAGCGACCATACTTGATGAAGCTGGTATAGCTACACGGAGTGGGTTGCATTGTGCACCATTACTTCACAAATCTATCGGGACATTCCCAGAAGGGACATTAAGGATAAGTTTCGGTTTTTTTAATACAGAAGATGAAGTTGTTTTTCTATCCAATATTTTAAAAAATATATAAAAGAGGTTGAATTTGAAATTCTTAATCGATTTTACATCATCGGGAAATAAGATTACAAACATTTATCTTGAAATAAAAGACGCAAAAGAAGAATTTTTATCTGTTTTAAGATCTGAAAAAGGGAGTTTTTTTGGAATAGATTATTATTTTGATCTTGATAATTTTTCAGAAAAAGAAAAAAATATTATTTACTATCTTTTTTATAATAAGAATTTCTCATTCAAATATCAAAATTCAGAATTGTTTATTCCAGTTCCTGTAGACTATTATTTTTTTACAGAAATTTTCAACTTTAAAGTTTTTTTGAAAAAAGACAACCAACCTGTTTATTTTAAAAAGGAAGATTTTATTCCAGAATTTGTTTTAAATCAGGATTATGAGGCAATAACTATAAAAAATATTGAAAAAATAAAGTTAATACAAACAAATTCAAGATATCTGGTTTTAATTGACAGAACTATAAGACCTCTTAAAGCTATCTTGAAAGAAGAAGCAATAATTGAAATTTTTGAAGATGGTTTGTTTTATCTTGAAAATGATCTTAAAAACGAACTTCTTTTAAATGTTAATAGAAATAAAAAATTTTTTCGCCTTCCAAAAATAATAGAAGTTAATGAAGCCGAAATAGTATTTCACATAAACATTAACAATGATTATTTTGAATTATCTCCTTACCTTGATTTCTTTGGAGAAAAAGTAAAAATAAATTTTGAAGAAATAAGACAAAGAATTATTTTTAATGAGGATATTTTCTTAAAAGAAAAAGAGGACAATCTTTTGCTTTTAAAGTCGACAACCCAGATTTATTCAAAAATTAGAAAGGTTAATGAGGTTTTAAGAAAAAACTTTTTTGGTTTATTAAATGAGATTAAAGGGACAAAAATAATTTCAAAAGATAAAAAGACTCTTTTTTCAAAGATTCTTTTTGAGTTGTCAGAAGATATAAAAATAGAAATAAATGGAATAAAGGAAATATCACCAATTAAAAATGAAGCAATAGAAATAGATTGGCTTGAAACTGATTTTGCTATCTCTCTTGGTGGTTATGAGTTATCTGAAGAAGAAATAGGACAACTTCTTGAAAATGGATATATAAGAAAAGATGAGAAATTTATTACTATTTCGGATGAAGAATTAAAGAAAAAGGAAGAAATTTTAAGAAAAATATTTTTCTTGAAAAAACAAAACCACGCTGGAAAAAAGATGCTCCCATTTTTAGCAAATTTGAAAAATGAGGTAACAATAAAACTTCCGGATAAATATAAGGAGTTAATCCAGACCCTTGAGAATATTAAAAAGAATCGTTTTAATCCAGAAGAAATCAATTTATCAAATTTACCATTTTTAAGAGATTATCAGAAGGTTGGTGTTTACTGGATAAATTTTCTTTATAAATATGATTTTGGTGGTATACTTGCTGACGAAATGGGGCTTGGAAAATCACTTCAGACGCTTGCTTTTTTGTTTTTTCTTGGGAATAAGGTTAAAACCAGTCTTATAGTATGTCCCTATGCTTTAATGGAAAATTGGGCAAATGAAATAAACAAATTTTTTAAAAATAAATTTAAATTTGCACTTACAAAAGGAAATAGAAAGGAAAGAGAAAAACTTTTGGCAGAATTTTATAACTATGATATTATTATAACTTCATATAGCTTGCTCATACAAGATGAAAATTTATATGAAAATAGAAAAATAGCTATATGTATCCTTGATGAAGCACAACATATAAAAAATAAAGATTCAAAAAGAACGAAAGCTGTAAAAAATTTAAATGCGGTTTTTAAAATTGCTTTGACTGGAACACCAATAGAAAACTATCCTATTGAATTGTGGAGTATTTTTGATTTTCTTATGCCGGACTATCTTGGCAACCACAAATGGTTTAAAAAAAACATAGAAACCCCCATATTAAAAAAACAGGATAATGAAACAATGGAACTATTTAAAAAACTGATTTCCCCTTATATACTTAGAAGAACAAAGGATAAAGTTCTCAAAGAGCTTCCTCCAAAAATAGAACAGGAAATAGAAATAGAACTAACAGAAAAACAAAAAATAATATATCTTGAGGTTTTGAATAAATTCAAAGAAAGTATTCTATATAAGATTAAACAAAAAGGATTGGCAAATAGTTACATTGATTTTCTTTCCCTTCTTACAAGGTTAAGGCAACTCTCTATACATCCGGGACTTATTGATAGCAAGTTTTTTGAAGAAGAAGATATATCTTCTAAGACAAATGTTCTAATGGAATTAATACTTGAGTCTATAGATAGCAACCACAAGGTTGTTATTTATAGCCAGTTTGTTCAAATGCTTAAATTTGTTGAAAAAAGGTTAAAAAAAGAGGATGTAGAAACTTTATACCTTGATGGAAAGACAAAGAATAGATTTGAACTTGTAGAATACTTCAATACATCAAGTGAAAAAATTCTTCTTGCTTCTATAAAGGCGGGAGGAGTTGGGTTAAATATAACAGGTGCCGATAGTGTAATACTTCTTGACCCTTGGTGGAATCCTACTGTTGAAGAACAAGCTATAGACAGATTGCATAGACTTGGCCAAAAACGAGTTGTCTTTGTATATAAAATTATTACAAAAGGAACTATAGAAGAAAAAATGAAAATTCTCAAGCAAAAAAAGAAAAAAATATCAAAAGAGCTAACGGAATTTCAGGACAATATTCTTAAGACACTTTCAATAAAAGAAATTGAGGAACTATTAAGTTTTTAAATGAATCTTTCAAATCTTTCTTTTTTTGCTTTGCAGACGGGGCACACCTCTGGGGGATTGTCTCTTGCACATAGATAACCACAAACTTTACATCTCCAGACAGGATATGTCAATCCACCATCATTAAAATTTTCCTTTGATTTTTTTTGTTCCATTGCTTTTTTCCTTCTTTCTGGAATAGATGAAATCTTTTTCTTGCCCTGAACCACCTCTTCACTAACATAAAGTCCGCAATAACAGGTTCCATAATCATTAAGATCTGGATCCCTATAATCACAGGGACATATTATATCAAGGTCTTTTTCTTTATCACCACTTGCAAGCCTACAAGGACAAGCAGGGTAACCATATCTTTTTGTGTTAACAAGTAATCCTTCTACTAAAGCCTTCGTAAACTCAACATCTGGATTAAGATGATAACCACCACTTTCAGCTTCGTCAAAGAGTTTTTTATATTCTTTATCAATTTCTTCTTGAGAGATAATTACCTTTGTTTTCATGGTAATTCCTCCTGTTTTGAGTTTTTAGAAATAATCTGAATCTAAAAAGATTGTGTTCATTCAAACTCTTTCTTTATTTCTTCTTCTTGAAAGCCTACTATACATCGTTTTTTGTCTATTACAAGTGTTGGATAAGAACAATCTGGATTCCATTTTTTTATTTCATCAAGATATTTTTCCTCATCATCAACGAGATCCATATCAATATATTTATATTCTACTTCAAGTTCTTCAAGTAACTTTTTTGTTTTTCTACACCAGATGCAGGTACTCAAGGCATAAAGTACAACTTCTTTGTTTTTTTTCTTACCAGCAACTTTTTCAAAGTCTTTCATAAAACCTCCCCATCTTTTAAAATATCTTCAAAAACATTACAGAAGTCAAGAATTTCTTTTTCCCCGATAGTAAAAGGTGGTAAAAGTCTTAAAACATTTTGACCAGCCCTCAATGTAAGAATATTTTTAGAAATAAATTTGTTGATAATATCCTTTACCTCTAATTTATCTGACAATTCAATACCTATCATAAGTCCATAAATTCTTATTTCTTTTATAATTTTTGGGAATTTTTGTTTTATCTTTTCAAGCTCCATTTTAAAAATTTCTGAAAGATAGTTGATCTTTTTGAGAATTTTTTCATCAAGCATATCAAGTACTTTCAATGCAGATGCACAGGCTAAAAAATTTCCACCAAAAGTAGAAGCATGAAGCCCACTTTTCATCATATCAGCAATTTCAGGTTTTACTACAAAAGCTCCAATTGGGACACCATTCCCAAGGCCTTTGGCAAGTGTAAAGCCATCTGGCAGTATATCAAAATTTTGGTAACCAAAATATTTGCCAGTTCTTCCTATACCGGTTTGAACTTCATCAAATATCAAAAGTGCATCAAATTTTGTTGCAAGTTCTCTTGCCTTTTTAACAAAATTATCCGTTAATTTATTGATTCCACCTTCACCCTGAATTGCTTCAAGAAAAATAGCACAAATTTCTTCATTAAAATTTTCTTCCAGTTGCTTTACATTGTTGGCTTCTATGAAGATAAAATTTTCAAGAAGTGGTTCAAATCCCTTTTTATACTTTTCCTGCCCTGTCATAGAAATTGTAGCAATCGTTCTACCATGAAAAGAATTATAAAGAGCAATAATTTTATTTTTACCTGCTTTTTTTGAATTTCCATAAAGCCTTGCTACCTTTATTGCTGCTTCATTTGCTTCTGCCCCGCTGTTACAAAAGAAAACTTTGGCTTTAAAAGATTTTTCACTTATCTTTTTTGCCAATTCTATTTGCAATTTGTTATAATAAAGGTTTGAGGCGTGAGTTATACTATCAATCTGCTTCTTAATAGCATTATTAATTTTTCTATTAGCATGGCCAAAGTTAACAACGGCAATGCCAGAAGCAAAATCAAGATATTTTTTGCCTTTTTCGTCAAATACATAGTGTTTCTTGCCTTTTTTAATTGTAATATTAAACCTATCATAAAAAGGTATCAGCCATTCTTTTTCAAGTTCCTTAATTTCCACTTCTTTTTCTCCTTTAAGCTATAATTTTAGGTAATAGATATTAAAGCATAAGACTAAAAAAATCAATAGTTTGGAATATTTTTTGATAAAATAAATAAAGAATTAAGCCTATTTATTTTAATCAAAACTTCAAATTTTCTTGTAAAAATTTAATCATTATATTATAATAAAATGTATTTTTTTATAGTTCTATTTGTTGTAGAAAGGATATTAATTTTAAATAGGAGGAAATAGATGGCTGTTAAAGTTGCAATTAACGGTTTCGGAAGAATAGGAAGACTCGTATTTCAAGCTCTTTGTGATCAGGGACTTCTTGGTTCAAAATTAGATGTTGTTGCTGTTGTAGATGTATCAACAGATGCAGAATATTTCGCATATCAGTTAAAGTATGATTCAGTTCATGGCAAGTTCAAACATAATGTTTCAACAGAAAAAAGTGATCCTTCAAAAGAAGAAGCAGATATTCTTGTGGTTAATGGTCATAAAGTAAAATGTTTGCAGGCACCAAAGAATTTAAATGAACTTCCATGGAAAGCTCTTGGAGTTGATTATGTTATTGAATCAACCGGACTTTTTACAGATTCTGAAAAGGCAAAAGGGCATATTGATGCTGGAGCAAAAAAAGTTATAATCAGTGCTCCTGCTAAAGGAGATGTAAAAACTCTCGTTGTTGGTGTAAACCATGAAGAATATGATCCAAAACAGCATAATATTGTGTCAAATGCAAGTTGTACAACAAACTGTCTTGCTCCGTTAGTTCATGTTCTTTTGAAGGAAGGCATTGGAGTAGAAAAAGGTCTTATGACAACAATTCATGCTTATACTGCCACTCAAAAAACTGTTGATGGGCCTTCAAAAAAAGACTGGAGGGGTGGAAGAGCTGCTGCTATCAACATTATTCCTTCAACAACAGGTGCTGCTAAGGCTGTGGGTGAAGTTTTACCCGCTGTTAAAGGTAAACTTACCGGTATGGCTTTCAGAGTTCCAGTAGCTGATGTTTCTGTAGTTGACCTTACTTTTACAGCTACAAGAGATACTTCCATTGAAGAAATTGACAGCCTTATGAAAAAGGCTTCTGAAACTTATTTAAAGGGAATCTTAGGTTACTGCAACGAGGAGGCTGTTTCTACAGACTTTATTCATGACAACAGATCTTCTATATATGATTCTCTTGCAACACTCCAGAACAACCTCAAAGGAGAAAAGAGATTCTTTAAAATTGTTTCCTGGTATGATAATGAATGGGGTTACTCAAACAGAGTAGTAGATCTTCTTAGCTATATGATAAGCAAAGATAAGTAAAATAAATTAGGGGCTGTTAAATCAGCCCCTTATTCTTTAAAAAACTATGAAATTTCCTGAATATATTAAAAAAGTCGAAGATAGGGTGAAGTATCTTATAGAGTTTGTAGAGAATAAAAGGATTAAGTTAGGACTTTCTTACAACATAGAAATAGTTGCAGTTTCAAAAACATTTCCGATCGAGGAAATAAAGAGAGTAATTAATGCCGGTATAAAAAATATTGGTGAAAGTAGGATTCAAGAAGCAGAGCAGAAGTTTATTGAGCTAGAAAATATCAAGTTTACGAAACATCTTGTAGGACATTTGCAAAGTAATAAAATAAATAAAGCCATTGAAATTTTTGACATAATTCAATCAATCGATTCAGTTGTAACAATAGAAAAAATTAATAAAAAACTTAAAGAAAAAAATAAAATTTTACCGGTTTTAATTGAAATAAACACTTCCGGGGAAGAATCAAAATTTGGAATAAATCCAGATGAGGCAGTTGAATTTACCTCAAAAATTCTTGAATTTAAAAATATCAAAATTGAAGGATTTATGACAATTGGGCCAAATACTTATGAAGAAAGAGAAATTCGTAAATCTTTTCAACTTCTATATAGAATAAGAGAAAAGATTAATCAGAGTCTTATGACTAATTTTCTTCATCTTTCAATGGGTATGAGTGATGATTTTGAGATAGCGATAGAAGAAGGGGCAACTATAATAAGACCCGGAAGAATAATATTTGGGGAAAGAAACTAATCTTCTCTTCTTAAAATTGCGAATTCTTTAAGTTTGTTATCACACTTAAGAATAAAATCTTCATCAGGCTGAATAACTTCTTTTTTCTCTAAGGTTTCTTTATCATAAAAAGAAAAGTTTATCAAAAATTCATTTTTCTCTGGAAAAATAACTTCTATTCTATCGGATTGTTTAATCTGGTTGGCTGCTTTAACAATATAGCCATCTTCTAATTCATTTATCACATAGCCTAGAAATACTGCACTTTTAAGATAGCTTTTTAAAGTTGTATTGGCAAGTCTATTTTGTTCAAAGTAAAATCCAGTAAAATATTCTCTGTGGCTTATCTTTTCAAGTTCTTCAAGTGTTTCTTGTGGGGTTGATTTGTTTAATAAAACATCATCAATAATTCTTCTGTATACACGGGTAGTATTAGCTACATAGTAAATACTTTTCATTCTTCCTTCAATCTTAAATGAATTTATACCTGCATCTATAAGCTCTTTCATAAAAGGAGCAAGATTAAGATCTTTTGAGCTGAGTATTGTTGTAGCGTTGTTTTCTTCTATTTCGATTGGCAAAAAATCATTCATTCTATTTGTTTCAACAAGATAAAAACTCCATCGACATACCTGAGCACAATCCCCTTTATTTGCGTCTCTTGTTTTCTCAATCTTAATGCTTTTAGGTTTGTCTTTTGGTCTGTATATTGAAGGGTTAGTAAAATAGTTGGAAAGAAGGCATCTTCCTGAATATGCAACACAAAATGCCCCATGAACAAAAGTTTCAAGTTCTAGTGTAGTTTTATCCCTTATAGATTTTATTTCATCAAGAGTAAGCTCTCGTGCAAGAACAACCCTCTTAACACCAAGTTTTTCATAAAATTTCACAGCTAAACTATTTAAAGTGTTTGCCTGTGTGCTAATGTGTATGGGAATTTCAGGATATTTTTCTCTTAAAAAACTAACTATTCCAATGTCGGAAACAATTAAACCATCAATTCCAATATTTGAAATTTCTTTAATAAAATCTTTAAACTTTTTTATGTCTTCTTCATGAAAATATATATTTGAAGTAACAAATAGTTTTTTTCCGGCTTTATGAGCATATTGAGTGGCATTAAGAAGCTCTTGAATAGTTAAATTATCTGCTCCTTCTCTTAAAGAAAAATTTTTTACTCCTACATAAGCAGCATCAGCACCATACGCAAAAGCAAATCTCAGTTTATCAAAATTACCGGCTGGTGATAAGAGTTCTACTTTATTCATATAAATATTATATAATAAATTAACTTTTTTAACAAAAAAGTTTAATAGAATTTGAAATATCGCAAACAAAAAGCTGTTTCATTTTTTGTAATTAATTTAAATTTGACAAAAAAATAGTATAAGATTAAAATAAAAATAACTTTAAGGAGGGATTTTATGAAAAAACATTTCTTTTTATTATTTTTAGTTTCCATTGTTTTATTCAGTTGTGGTATTCAGAGTAAAAAAGAAGTAGTGTATCCAAAATATCACTATGTTTCAATTTATAAGACATCAAGTCTTAAAAATGACGAGAGAATTGAATATCTTGTTTGGGGAACAAAACTTGAAGTAGAAGAGGTTGTTTCAATAACAAATATTTCAGAAGATCAAAGCAAAACAAATATTGTTAATTCATTTAAGGTTTTAAACACAGTATCAAAAAATAGAGGATATGTAGCTGAATCGGACGTGGTAAGAAATCCATTGATGAAAGGGGTTATTATTAATTCGACGGCTGCTTCTGAAGTTCCAAATATGGGTTCTTTTTCAAAGAAGAGTCTTAAACCATTTATTCCGGTTTATGTTCTTGCAATAAGTGAAGACAAAGAGTTATATAATGTTTCTGGGTATATAAATAAAAATTTTGTTCTTCCAGAAGAAGAAGAAACTATCACCCCAATTTGGAAACCCCTCTGGGTTTACAAAACAGATGTTTCTACCAACAAAAATGATGTAGAATTAATAATTTTACAGCAATTGTCTGTAAAAAGATATAGAGAGGCTTTAGCTGCTTACCAAAAAGAACCAGAAAAAAAGGCTAAAGACCTTACAAATATTGTTCAAAGAGAAAGTGATGAGATGAGGATAGCTCTTGATAAATTCAAAGGAGCAAGCTCAAGTGTTATAAGCTACGTTACTTCCTATAGAGAAAGATTGAATGCATTTATATCAGGTGCCCCTGTAGAAGAAGAATATAATGAAGAAGAAGATAATACTTATAATGAATAAATACTTCAAAATAAAAACATAAAAAATTATAGGCTATAGTAAATTTATGAATGAAATAAGAAGTCCAGCAGTAGCAGGCATATTTTACCCAGAAGATTCTATTAATCTTAAAAGAATGATTAATGGATTTATTTCTGAGGTTCCTGATTATATACCTGATTATTTTAAAAAGAATGGGATTCACAACTTTTTTTCTATAATTGTTCCACATGCTGGTTATATATATTCTGGAAGTGTTGCTGCTTATGGTTACTCTTTGCTCAAGGGTAAAAAATTTGATACTGTTATTTTATTAGGCCCAAGTCATTACAGTTACTTTGAAGGTTTTGCACTTGCATACTTTAAGAGTTTTTTGACCCCCCTTGGAGAAATCCCTATTGATATTGAATTTTCAGATCTTCTTGCTAAAGAAGGAAAAGGGGTTTTTGAATATCTCAAAAATGCTCACATGAGGGAACATAGTCTTGAAGTTCAACTTCCATTTCTTCAAGAAATTCTGGAAGAGGATTTTAGAATTGTTCCTATACTTATGGGGGAACAGAATATCAGGGCTTCAGAAGAAGGTGCTGAAATTCTGCATAAGATTTTAAGTAATTATGAAAAAAGTTTTCTCATAGTCGTGTCTACAGATTTATCTCATTACCATAATTCGATGCTTGCAGAAAAGATGGATACGAAATTTATAAATACAATCAAGGAACTTAATCCCCGTAAATTAATCAGTTTAACTGAATCAAATGAGATTGAGGCATGTGGAGTTGGACCTGTTGCGACCATGCTTACAACGGCAATCAAAATGAACAGAAGAAATATTAAAGATTTGATATATAGGCATTCTGGAGAGGTGTCAAAAGATTATGATAGGGTAGTAGGTTATACATCTATAGCAGTGTGGTAATAAAATGACAAATTTTTTTAGTTTAGAAATATGGCAAATAATTAAAAATATTGTTGATATTTGTGCTGTGGCTTATGTGTTTTATTTTCTTTACAGCTTATTTGAGAATACAAATACTATGAGTATTCTCAAAGGTTTTATTGCTATTATTATCATAAACGCAATTGCACGCATAGCAGGTTTAAGGACTCTTGAATGGATATTTCAATATGTGATGAACAATTTTGTATTGCTTATTGTGGTTCTTTTTCAGCCGGAGATTAGGAAAATTCTCAATAGAATTGGTGAGAAAGGTATTGCTGGGATAAAATCAAACTTTTCTAAAAGTGTTCTTCGTGAGATTACTGATGCTGTATTTGATATGTCAGATTCAAAAACGGGAGCATTGATAATAATTGAACAAAATGTAGGCTTAAAACATTTTCTTGATAATTCAGTGATACTCAATTCAGATGTTACAAAGGAGGGTTTACTTTCTATTTTCTACAAAGGGAACCCTCTCCACGATGGAGCTGTAATAATTTCAGAAGAAAAAATACTTGCAGCAAGAGTTATCATTCCTTCTGTAACTACAAACGAAATCAACAATAAATATGGTACAAGACATAGAGCCGGCCTTTTTGTTTCAGAAGATAGCGATGCCATTTCAATAATTGTTTCAGAGGAAAGGGGTTCCATTTCTATTGCTTATAAAGGACATTTTGAACCAGACTTAAAAAAAGAAGAATTTTTAAGGAGAATAAATGAACTTCTTGGTATTCAAAAAAATAATCATTAATTTTAAGAACGAGTGGAAAAAAATATTAGCATCACTTGTTATTGCTTTAATCTTCTGGTATTCTATTTCAAAATTTGAATATGTAGAAAAAAAGGTTTATTTACCAATTTTATATAGAAATCTATCCTCAAACTTGATTATTGTAGAAGGAATGGAGACAAATACTGCTGTTATTATAAAAGCTAAAGAGGATTTTTTTGATAATCAAAATTATACAAATCTTATAAAGCCAATAGTTTACCTAGAAAATGCGAAAATCGGGATTAATTCTTATCCAATAGATATTATTCTCAATACGCCTGTGCAGGATATTTCAGTAAAACTTCAAAAAGATGAAATTAAGTTAGTCATTGATGAGCTTGTATCAAAAGATTTTGAAATAAAACCTAATATAACAGGAATCCCTTTAAGAGGATATTTTGTAGATGATCTAATACTTGAAACTCAAAAAATAAAAATAATAGGACCAAAAAAGGTTATTAACTCAATAGATTTTATTCAGACCGAACCAGTTTCTGTGGATGGGCTTAACTTAAGTCTTATTACAAACATAAATCTTTTATTACCACATTATTGCTACAGCTTGGATAAAACAAACATTTCCCTTGAAATAAAAATTTTGCCCCTTAGTTCCGGACTAGACAAATTTATAACAAATTAAAAAATAATTATTTTCCAATACAAAATTTTGAAAAAATTTTATTTAAAATTTCTTCATCTTTAGTTATCCCAATTATCTCTTCAATGCTACTTTTTGCTTTTCGGAGGTCACTGGCTATGAATTCTTCTGACATATCCTGCTTTAACGCATTTATAGCCTTATCAATATAATTCAGTGCCTTTTCTAGCAGATTTTCCTGTCTGATATTAGTTATCAAAACGTCATTTTCTGGAGAATAACCAAGTGAAAAGTAGAATCTTTCTATTTCATCCTCTATCTTTGATAAATCTTTTTGATTTAAAGCAGAAATTTTTATAGGCTCTTTACCAAAAAAATAGTTTATTTCTTCCACTGTTGTTACCATTGGCAAATCAATTTTGTTTAATACAATAATATACTCCTTGTTTCTCAAAAGTTCAAAAATATTTTTATCTGTTTCATTTAATTTTCTGTTACAATCCAAAACAAAGAAAATTAAATCAGCTTCTTCGATTATTCTTTTTGTCTTTTCCATTCCTTTTTGTTCAAGCAAATCTTCTGAATTTCTTAATCCAGCCGTGTCAAAAAGTTTAACACTTATACCTCTTACAGATATTTCGTCAGAAATAACATCTCTTGTTGTTCCAGCTATATCTGAAACTATAACTCTATCTTCTTTGAGTAGAGCATTCATAATACTTGATTTTCCAGTATTTGGGGCTCCAACAATAGCAATCTTCAGTCCGTTGATACTTATTTTCCCCGCACGGGAAGTTGAAAGTAGTTTTTTGATTTGCAATCTTAAATCTTCAATAGTGTTAAATATTTTTTCAGAAGAAATAAATGTTTCCTCTAAATCACTATGATCAATGCTTGCCTCAATGAGAGAAATTAATTCTAATAAGCCATCTTCAATTTGAAGAAGTGTTGATTTTAATTTTCCGGTTAATTGAGAAATCCCAGCAAGATGTGAATATTTTGTATGAGCTTTAATAATATCATTTACTGCTTCGGCTTTTAATAAGTCCATTTTGCCATTGAGATAAGCCCTTTCCGTAAATTCACCCGGTTTGGCTAGTCTTGCACCTTTTTTAATTATCAATTCAAGGATAATTTTTAGAATAAAAGGACTGCCATGACATGAGATTTCGGCTAAATCTTCTCCAGTATAAGACTTTGGGCCTTTGAAAAGAGTAATAAGAACCTCGTCGATGATTTTGTTTTCATCAATAATCTTTCCAAACAAAACTTGAGGGTAAGAGGTTTTCCATTCTTTTATAGAAAAAATACTTTTTACTATACTAAAACAATCCTTTCCACTTATCCTTATCACACCTATTGCACTTTCACCTATAGGAGTTGCAATAGCCGCAATTGTATCGTTCATAACTGAACTTTTTTGTCGATATTGATTATTTCCTGTTCAACAATGGAGAATAAGTTTTGAACCGTCCAGTATAAAACAAGACCACTTGGCATACTCCAGAAGATAAAAAGGAAAAATATAGGTAACAAATAATTGTTAATAAATTGTTGTTCTTTGGCAACACCGGGATTTCTAAGACTTTGAATTCTCATCTGAAAGATTTGAACAACAGTCATAACTATTGGCAAAAGGTTAAAATTAAATGATAAAAATGGCAAACTTACCTTGAATAAGGTATCCGGCATTGTAAGGTCTTTTATCCAAAGAAAAGATGCTCCTTTCAATTCAACAGAGCTTGACAATACTCTATAAAGAACAAAAAACACAGGAAATTGTAATAGGAGTGGTAGACACCCACCTAAAGGATTAACTTTCTCCTGTCTGTATAATTCTGCAACCTTCTGATTTAAAGTATTTGGGTCATCTTTATATTTCTCTTGAAGTCTTTTAAGTTTTGGTTGAAGAAGGTTTGACTTTTTGATTGAAACTGCCGCTTGAATAGAAAGTGGTGAAAGAAGGAGTTTTATTACAAGAGCAAGTATAATTATGGTAACACCCCAATTTTTTACCATCGAAGCAATAATGTGAGCAAGTTTATAAAGACCAAATTCCATTGGTTTCATAAACCAGTTAAAAGCAGCAGGCCAGCTGAATAATTTTTTGTATGTTTTATCCATTTTTCCAAGAATGTATTGATCTTTTGGACCAACATAAAGTTCAATTTTATAGCTTTTTTCTTCGGATGCAGCAAGTTTTAAGTTAGGTATTTCAATCCCGGCAGCTATTTCAGAATAAAATTTTTCTTCTTTCAAAAGCAAAAATTTTGCACCATAGTCACTGAAATCAGGTTTCGCAAGAGCAATAAAATAACTATTATGAACTGAAAACCATTTTGGTGAGTTTATATATGATAAATGCTCTCTTTTTTTAAATAAGCCACCTTTTAAAACCTGTTTTGGTTTTTTATCAAGATAGTAATCGGCTATTAACATTGCCTGTGCATTTTTTTCTTCTATATTAGCAAGTCCAAAAGAAATGGGTATTGAAATAGATTTTCCTTCAAAATCAAGCAATAAATCCTCTTTTGAATTATTCTTAATTTTCACTTCATAAATTATTCTATAATTGTCTTCAAGTTTGTATATTTTGTTAACAGAGAATTTTTTCCCATTGTATTTGATTTCAGTTTCGAGAGTTATTGAATTACTATCAATAGTGGTAATTTTATATATTGGCCTATCCTTCACTTTTTCTATATTTTCAACTTGTCCAAAAAACAAATCCCCAGTATAATAAGCATTACTTTGCCAGTATAATTTAATAGGGGCTTTCGACTGATTCCACTTGCCATCAACATATAGGTCTACAATTCTTCCTCCTACATTTTCTATATCAACTATAAGATAATCATTTGAAAGCCTATTTGTAATAGGTTGAATCTTTCTATCCATTTCTATAGAAGCGGTTAAGTTAATATTCTCAATCTGATTTGTTATAACTTGCCCTTGAACTGGTTGTTGCTCAGGCTGTTGAGGTTTTGGCATAAAATAGTAAGAAATAAAAATAAAGACAGAAGAAACAAGAAACGCAATCAAAATCCTTCTTTCATAACCTTCGTTGTTCATAAATCCTCCAAAAAATTTACACATTATTTTAAAGATAATCAAAAAAAAAATCAAAGTAAAGTATAACGTATTATTAGATGTGGAAAAATCTAAAAATAGTAAAATTTATCAAATGCAGGAACACCTTTCATCGCAGCATGATTCATAATTATGAATACTAATAAGATTTGAAGCAGCAATAAGTCCTGCTTTTACAATGATCTCAGAAGGAATTGTCTCATAAGAAGTTCCATCAATCTCTATTTTTCTACATTCATAAGATTCGCAAACATCACTGCAAAGACTTTTACCAGTATTGGCTTTAATATAATTCTCTATAGGAGAGTCATCAATCCATATACTATTAGAGTTCAAAGGATCTTTTTTAAACTCAGAAAAAGAAATTTCTTCTTTTTCTAAAACAACTTCTATACCCAAGGGAGAAAGAGACTGTTTAAGAATTAATAATGCCTCTTCAAGTTCTTCCTCAGTTGAACCACATCTATGACATGTTTTTCCATCA
Source organism: Brevinematales bacterium (assembly GCA_026417755.1). GTDB lineage: Bacteria > Spirochaetota > Brevinematia > Brevinematales > JAOACQ01 > JAOACQ01. Next base: position 25,709 of record JAOACQ010000104.1, read on the forward strand.
TTTATAAGTCTTTTCCATTTAATAACAAGATTTTTTTTCTCATATTGATTCATACTATTAACCTCTCCGAATTAGTTTAAAGAGTTTAATTTTATACAAAAAATACACGCAGCATCGCAAATTAAATATCCACTAAAAGCTATTTCACTATTCAGAAATTTAAAATGTATAAAATTATAATCTATAAGCTGAAAGAAGTCAATTCAAATTTTATAAAAGTATTGGTTTCAAGACAAAATATAACAATTTTATAAGATTGTAATTATTATAATATTTTTAAATCCCTGAGACTATAAAATAAAGCGAGAATTGTTGTTTAAAAAAATTTTTTAAAATTGTTGAAAAGTTAAAAACTTGATGTTAATTTTAAACAAAATATTAAAATTAAGGAGGCAGAAAATGCACAGGAAAAATTTAGGCTTGATTTTGATTTCAAGTCTATTACTTTCTTTACTTTTTGCGTGTTCAATTACGGACAATTCTCAAGGGAACAATGGGGGTGGTTCGGGAAACTCAAGTAGCCAGTCTTCAGCACCCGATTTAACCCCACCAAATCTGACAATCTCCAACCCAACAAATGATCAAGAAGTTGGAGAAAATTTCACCTTTGAAGGAACTGTTTCTGATACTGGTTCCGGAGTAAAGGCCGTCTACGTAGCAATAGACGACCCATCAAATTTTAAAAAGGCAAAGATTACTGGAACTAGTTGGAGCACAAATATTTCTTCATTATCTTATGGCTTTCACACAAATTATGTCTATGCAGAAGATAATGCTGGAAATGTAACCCTCACAAACGAAATCAAAATTATAAGAACAGCAGTACCGTCGGTAGTAATAAGCTCCCCTTCTGAGGGTTATATCACAAATCATAACACTATTGAATTCACAGGAAATGTATCAATTGAAAACCCATTTAATATCCAAAAACTTGAATATAGCATTGATGATGGGGCAAACTATAATACTATAACATATTCTGGAATATCCTGGAATTTAACAATTTCTCTCTCTGAAGGCACAAACATTATTAAGATCAAAGCTACAGCTAATAATGGAAAAACTACTGAAGTAACTAGAAAAGTTATTTTAGATACTATTCCTCCTGTTGTTAATATTACTTCTCCTTCAACTTATGAAGTAAGTTCAACTTACACATTAGCAGGAACTATTAGTGATAATATTTTATACAAATCTATATATGTAAAGTTGAATAATGGGACATATAAAGAAATTAACATTTCTGGAGGAAGTTGGTCTACAAATATTACTCTTTTATCCTATGGTAAACATACAAACTACGTTTATGCAAAAGATATGGCGGGCAACACTTCTACCGAACTTATGTTACCTATAGAATATATGGCTATCCCTCAAGTTAATATCATCACACCTCAAGACAACATTTTTACTAACGGAAACTTAATTGAAGTTAAAGCCTCTGCTTCTATTGATTCTCCTTATAATATTGATAAAGTAGAAATATCTTTAAATAATTCTTCTTTTAAAGAAATGTCATTTGCAAGTGGAAATTGGTTGACAAATATTACATTATCTGAAGGCACAAATACTATTAAGATCAAAGCTACAGCTAATAATGGAAAATTTACAGAAGTAACCAGAAAAGTTATTTTAGATACTACTCCTCCTGTTGTTAATATTACTTCTCACACCAACAACCAATTTGTAGGAACAAACTATCAACTTGCAGGTAATTTTACTGAGGCAAATATAGATAAAATCTTAATTTCTGTAAATAACGGAGTTTTTACTGAAGCAAATATCACAGGAACAAGCTGGAACTATTCTTATAACATTATAAGCGGAACCTTACAAACAAACACCGTAAAAGCTATAGATAAAGCCGGGAATACTACAACAAAAGAAATCATCTTAACCAACTCAAAAAGACTTGCATGGACAATTATGCTTCTTATGAATGGAGACAATGACCTTGAAGCAAATGCAATGCAGGATTTAAATGAAATAGAAGCTGGCCTTGGCGGTGCAGAGGAAAAAATTCATTTCATTGTTCTTGTTGACAGACATCCATCTTATGATACCTCTGATGGAAACTGGAAAGGAACCAGATTATACTATATGAATTATGATAGTGCTGGTGTAAATAGTTCTTTAATTTCAAAGAGGCTCTCTGGTATGGGATTGTCTATCACAGGAGATTCAGATGAATTAAATCTTGGAGACCCAAATGTATTAAAATCTTTTGTTGAATATTCTACCTTATATTTCCCAGCAACAAACACAATGTTAATACTTTGGGATCATGGAGATGGTTGGAGAAGCAAACTTCAAAACCCTCTACAGTTCCTAAAGATTAACAAAAGAGAAATTAATTTTACACCAACAAGAGATAAAAAAGATAAAACAGAAGAAAATATATTCTCTAAAATTTCCACAAAAATAAGTTCGATATTCAATTCTCAAGAAGATAATTCTGATCCTTATCCACTTAAAGCAATAAGTTTCGACTTTACTTCCCAGGATCAACTTTATAATTCAGAGGTAAGAACAGCTTTAACCGGGAAAAATCTTACAATTTTAGGAGCTGATGCATGTTTAATGGGGATGCTCGAAACAGCTTATGAATGGAAGAACCTGGCAGAATATCTTATTGCCTCACCAGAAACAGAAGATGGGGATGGATGGGAATATAATTTATGGTTACCTACATTTTTATCAAGCAGTATGACCAAGCAAAACTTGTATCAATCAATTGTTGATAGCTATGCTAACAGATATTCTACAAAACAGGGAGCAACTCTTGCCGTTTATGATCTATCAAAAATAAACTCTCTCTTTAATTCTTTTGAAGCATATGTCACTAATTTGTATAATGACCTACTTAATCCCTCTCACACCATCAAGTATTCAGAACATCTTTCAACGGTTTTAAATAATGTAGAAGCCTACACATTACCTGTTAGCAATGGGTATCACCATGTAGATGTATATGAGCTTGCTGACAAATTCGACAAGGGTGGTGGGCTTGCGGTTAAAACAGCCCTAAACAATGCTGTAATTTACGAATGGCATCATACTGGAGGAGATATAGTTACAGGTAACCCAAATTCACATGGAATGTCTGTATATTATTTCACTTGGACAAAAATAGGAACAAATTTGTACCCTGATGTCAAAACCGATTATTCTTTAAGTAATTTTACTCTTTTCAATCAATCTTCTATATGGGATTTATATGTCGATGCCTTAGTTTATCAATATGATTTTCCATGGCTATATCATAATGTAGAAATGAGTGGTTCTCTTATTACAAACAAAGATAATAAATACTTCCAGTTTTATGTTTCAAAACCAGGGACTATTAAAGTTACTTTAAACTGGTCTACATCTGCAGACTTTGACTTATATCTTTATGATTCAAGAACCGGTAATCAGTTGGCATATTCAGATTCGACATCTAAACCAGAGATAATAAACACTTCTATTTTAAATCCCGGATGGTGCATCTTACGGGCGAGAAGCTACTCAGGAACAGGTAACTTTACTATTAAAGTTGAAGGAATAACAGCAACACTTAAATAATTTTTATACCTGCCCATATTTATATATGGGCAGGTCTTTTATAAAATTAAAGGAGATAATTTATGAAAAAAATAGTTTTATTTATAATTATTCTATTAATATCCTGTAAAACAGAAACTACAAATATTAAAGACACGCAAGAATTGAAAATTACAAAACAAATCGAATCCACTAATTTAACAAAAATAATAGCCAACCAATCTTCTAACGAAGAAAAAGGTTTAATAAAAATATACGAGAACAATCCAACAGTATACTTCATATTAAACTGGACATCAAAATCACAAAAATCTTATGAAGTAATTAACAAAAATGATTTCGACTTTTATAAGTTAAACGGAAAAGTAATTAAAGCAAAAATTGAAGTAATAGAAGAAAGAGATTTTTCAGGAAAGTTAAAGATCATTAGTATATCAGAAATAATAAACTAATCTATATCCCATATTTCTCTATCTTTGATCTTAAAGTATTTCTATTTATACCTAAAAAATCAGATGTCTGGAGTTGATTTCTATCAAATTTCAAGAGTGCCTTTGAAATCAACTCCTTTTCTATATTCTCAATTATAAAATCATAAACTCTATTCTCATAGGTAGGATTATTAACTATTTTTTCGATCCATTTTGAAATATGTAATTCTGGCAAATCTTCCTCAGTCCTTAAATAATCTGGGAGGTCTTCTATTCCAATTTCACTACCTTCACACAACAGAACAGCTCTTTCAACAATATTTTCAAGTTCTCTAACATTGCCCGGCCATTTATAATTCTGAAGAATAAGCAGAGCTTCTTCTGAAAACCCCCTAACTTTTCTATTGTTTTTTTCCGCATATTTTTTTACAAAATAGTTTGCAAGTATTGGAATATCATCCTTTCTTTCTCTTAAAGGTGGAAGTTTTATTTCTATAACATTTATTCTATAAAACAAATCCTCTCTGAACTTTCCTTCCTTGACCCATAGATCTATAGGCTTATTTGTAGCAGATATAAGTCTTATATCAATTTTAACCTTTGTTTCACTACCGAGAGGTTCTATTTCCTTTTCCTGTAATGCTCTCAAAATTTTTGCCTGCAAATACAAAGGCATATCACCTATCTCATCAAGAAATAAAGTCCCGCCATTAGCAAGCTGAAACTTACCTTTTTTATCAGTCGCTGCTCCAGTAAAAGCTCCTTTTTTATAACCAAACAATTCAGATTCAAGCAAAGTTTCGGGAATAGATGCACAATTAATGCTCACAAAAGGGCCGTCTCTTCTACTACTCGCATAATGAATCGCCTTTGCTATAAGCTCTTTTCCTGTGCCACTCTCTCCAAGTATGAGAATTGAAGCCATACTATCAGCCACAGACTGAACAAGTTTGAAAATATCCATCATTTTTTTGTTTTTTCCAATAATGTTATTGAAACTATAATTTTTGTATAACTCCTGTTTTAATGTAACATTTTCTTCTATAAGATTCTCTCTTTCTTTAATAAGAAAATTAATATTTCTTATTTTGCCAGCTATAAAATTTGAAAGTATTACAAGAATTTCTTCGCTTTCTTTAAGAGTCTTTTCATCTTCAAACTTTTTTTCAACCGCTAATACTCCTATTACAACACCCTCTATCTTCAAAGGAACAGCAATAAAAGAAATAGGAATATTTTTACTTCTTTTGATTTGCATTCTATTTAAAAATTCTTTTTCCTCATGAAGGTTTTTGATAGAAATTGGTTTACCTGTCTTAACAACTCTACCAACTATTCCTTCTCCTACTTTATAAATCCCTCGCTGCATTTCATCTTCAGATATATTAAAAGCCTTCTTCACTGATAAAACATTGAATTCTTCATTCTCAAATGTTACCAGCATCCCCCTTGCTATTCCAAAATTTTCGGACATTTTTTTCATAATAAAATCAAAAATATCATCAAGCTCAAAAGACTTTTCAAGAGACGAAATCAAATCAATTAGCAAATCTTTTAATTTTATTTTATCTTCAAGTTCACTATAAAGTTCAATTTTGTTTAAAATCAAAGAAACAAAATTTGAAATAGTTATTAATATCTGCAAATCTTCTTCTTTAAAAGCATCTTTTTTCTTACTATCAAGGCTTAAAACTCCTATAATTTTATTATCACAAAAAAGAGGAACAACAACCTCAGATTGAATATCTTCTCTTAATGGAATATAAAAAGGATTCAAACTCACATCATTTACTATCTTGGGAACCCCTTCTTTGAATACAACTCCAGTGAGTCCTTCTCCTATTTTTATTTTTATACTATCGATTTTTTCTTTTTTAAATCCTCTATAATTAACAAAATTAAGTTCATCACTATCCTCATCCTTAAACATAATAGAGCCAGTGTCAGCACCTGTGAATTCTATACATTTGTCCAGAAATAAATCAAGGATTTCCTTTAAATTATCTGATTTATTAAGAAGAAGTGTAAGATATTGAATTGTTTCAAGTTTTTTTACCTTTTCTTCCAGATTTTTAATTCTTTCTTCCATAAAATTCCTTCATCCTCTTTAACAAAATTTTATTATGTATTGGTAAGCCAATAGTAATACGCACGAAATTTTCTGGATAACCAAAATCAACAAGATGTCTCAATGAAATTCCTTTCTCATTAAGAAAAGAAATCAACTCTTTAGCTTCATTTCCAAAATCTACGAAGAAAAAATTGGCATAAGGTTCCAAATATTTTATTCCTAAATCCTTAAAACCTTTTTGAAGTAAAATTTTACCTTTTTCAACAAAAGAAAGAGTTTTATAAAGAAAAGTCTCATCTTTCAAAGCATTTATAGCTCCTATTTGTTGCAATTTACCAAGATTAAAAGGCAACCTTATTTTTTCAATCTGATAAATCAAATCTTCATGCATTATTCCATACCCGACCCTTAAAGAAGCAAGTCCAAAAGCCTTTGAAAAAGTATGAATTATTATCAAATTGTTATATTTTTCTATTAAAGGGATTACTGAATTATTCAATCCGGCAAAATGTATATATGCTTCATCAATTATCACAGGAATGTCAGAAGGAATTTTCCTAAGAAATTTTTCTATATCATCTTTAGAAACAAAAGTCGATGTCGGATTATCAGGATTGGCAAACAAAACTACCTTTTTGCCATTAATTTCAGTTACTTTATCAAAAATCTTATTTAAATCTATCTTAAAATCTGTTCTCTCTACCTCACAGATACGTGCTCCCCTACACTTAGATTGCAAATAATAAAGAATAAAACTCTTTTCGGGAAGAATTAATGTCAACCCTTCTGTGATAAAAAGAGAAAATATCATGCTTATAACTTCTCCAGAACCATCGCCAAAAATTATATTTTCTTTTTTTATATAAATATTATTTTTTTCAAGAAAAGAAACTATAGACATTTTTAAGTCTGTCATTTTTGAATCAGGATAAATATTTAAATTAGAATTCAATGCTCTTTTTATAGCTTTTAAAGAAAGTGGAGAAGTCCCAAGTAAGTTTTCATTTGAAGAAAGTTTTATAGCCTTTCCTTTCTTTTTTGAAACCTTGCCTGCTTTGTAAAAATCGAGTAAAAGAATATCCCTTCTAACAGAATCAATAATATTCTCCTCAAGAATTATCGGTTTATCAGGGAAACTATCATAATCAATCTTGCCATCCGCAAACATCTTAATCACTTTAGGTAAAATAATATGTTCTTTCTGTAGAATCCTTGCAGCCAAATTTTCTGGTGTGTCATTTTCCATAACTTTAACTTTAGCCTGCATTATTCGTTTCCCACCATCTACAAGTTCATTCACAAAATGAACTGTGCATCCAGATTCCTTTTCTTTTGCCTCAATAACCCTTTTATGAGTATTTAAGCCAGGATATTTTGGTAGTAAAGAAGGATGAATATTAATTATTCTATTCCGAAATGCATTTATAAAATTTTGTTTTATTACTCTCATAAATCCAGCTAAAACAACAAGATCGACATTATTCTCTTTAAGTTTATTTATATAATTCTGTTCTGCCTCACCTTCTAATTTTGTTTTATAAATACCTGGATCTAAATATTCTGCCTTTATATTATGCAATTTACAGATTTCTAATGCCCTTGCCGCTTTATTATCACTCAATACTATAGCAATTTCAACATTTTTAAGTTCTCCATTTTCTATTGCCTTAATAATTGCTTCAAGGTTTGAACCTCTACCTGAAACCAAAATCCCCAATTTCAGTTTCTCCATCATCTACCGCCAAAGATATTAATTATATCATTAAAGAAAATAAACACAGAAAGAAAAATTATAAACAATAAACCAACATACTCTATTGTTAACCTGACCTTAATTGGTATTCTTATCGGAGTAACCGTCTCAATAAAATTAAGTATGACATGACTACCATCAAGACCCGGTATAGGTAATAAATTAAAAAATGCAAGAGCAACACTTATCAAAGCCATAAATCTTAATAAAGTAACAAAATCGGTATTCATTGCTATCTCGCTGGTAAAACCAATAATTCTTAAAGGCCCAGACAAATTTTTCTGTGCATTTATTTTACCTTTAAACATAGCTGCAATACTTTGTACAGTTTCTACTATCATTGCATTAATACTTTTTTGTGCCATTTCAAAACTTGATAAAAAGTTTTTTGCTTTAATAATTCTTTCTTGAATAAGAGTTTCAGAGGGATATATTCCCAAAAATCCCTTTCCTTCAAATCTATCTATTAATATCTTATTGGTAAAAATACTTCCTTTTCTTTCATAAACAATACTTACTTCTTGACCTGCTTTTTCTTTGATAACCGCAGAAATATCATGATAATAACTTATCTTATGATTATCAATTAAAAGAATCTTATCGCCTTTTTTTAAACCCCCCTTTTCTGCCGGGCTGTTTGAAAGAATCTCCCCTATCACAGGCAAATAAACCGGGCTTACTCCAATATAAGAAAGTCCTCTATTTTTATCAAATGAAAGTTCTGCAAAGAGTTCATTAGTTTTATTTTCTCTTACAAAGGTTATTTTTATTCTTTTATCTTTGCTTAAATTAATAAACTTGGGAATATCTGCATAGTTTTCTACATTTTTATCATCAATTGCAATAATATAATCAAGATTTTTTAAACCTGCAGAGAAAGCGGGTGTTTCTTTTCCATCTATTTTCTCTATAACTTCAACATATGGTAAAATTATAGTTTCCTTAAAGCCAGCAAAAAATATTATAGCTAAAACTATTAAAGCAAATAGATAATTAAAAGCTGGGCCAGCAAGAACGGTTAATAGTCTTGCATAAGGGGGCCTGTTATACATAGCTTTTGGATCATTCTTTGCCTCTTCTTCACCTTCTCCTTTCAACTTACAATATCCACCAAAAGGAAGTAAACTTATCCTGTATCTTGTTTCTCCCAAAGTAAAACCAAAGAGTTCCTTCCCAAAGCCAATTGAAAAAGCCTCAACACCTATTCCATTTAATTTAGCAAGCAAAAAATGCCCAAGTTCATGAACAAAGATTAAAACTCCCATCACTAAAAAAGCAACAATTATCCCAATCACATCTAACATAAAAACCCCTGTTAAATAGGTTATTTTATTATAATTTAATAATAAAATCAAATTTTGGAAAGTATTTGACACTTTTGTCTAAATTATGTAAAATATATATATTAAGTTGGGGCGTTGTGTAATGGCAGCACGACAGACTCTGGATCTGTTTGTGAGGGTTCGACTCCTTCCGCCCCAGCAGCTTATGGCCCTATCGTCTAGCCTGGTCTAGGACACCGCCCTCTCACGGCGGCGACTCGGGTTCAAATCCCGATAGGGCTAAAAAAGGGTGTTGCTTTCGCAACACCCTTTTATTTTTAAAACTTGTAAAGCACTCCTATCAAACCCCCTCCATATGTACCATAATAGCTACCCTCAAAATTTATAGCAAAATTATCAGTTATAAAGTAACTTACTCCTCCAAGAGAAGCAACCCCTACTCCACCATAAGTATATCCTAAAGAATTTAAGTAAGCTGCGTCTCCCGTATAAGAAGCACTAAAAAATCTCACACCAAGGCCTATATAAAGATCTGTTCTTTTAAGAAACTCTGGCAAGGTTTCTATAGCTTTTGGCCCAAAATGAAGCGTCGCAAAAGCACCTGCTCCAAAAAGCATAAAACCATAGTTTCCTCCATAAGCTGTAGTTGACCAGGAGTAATATACTCCCCTGACTGCAACTCCTAAATCAAGCGGAATTTTGTTATCAATCTTAAATTGATAAAAAGTGTATTCAATACCTGGATATATATCAAAACCGCCCCAGAAAAATGCAAAACCTATCCCTAAATTAACAGCAAAAGTCCCTGGTTTAAAATAACTATCAAGGTTGCCATCCGACTCCTTCTTTTCTTCTTTTTTTGTTTCAGTTTTTTTCGTGTCTTTTTTAGTTGTTTCAGTCTTTGTAGTAGTTTTTGTATCCTCTTTTTTGGTTGTAGTGGCCGAAAAAGTCCATCCAGATACTAAAACCATTACAATGAAATAAACAAAAATTCTTTTCATTTTTTTCCTCCTATATTAAAAGTTTCCTAAACTTTAAAAAATTGATATTACAAAGAAACAAAATAAAATCATAATAAAAATTAATTCTATTATAAAGGAATATATCAAAATTGATTAAAAGATTAATTATCGATGATATTGTAACTTTCTTTTCTTGTGATTTAATATTTTTCCTCATTCAAAAAATTTTAATTTATTAATTTTAAACCAAAAACTATTCAAATATATAAAAAACTTGCTGCTTTGCTAAGCCTTTAAAACCATATTCTTTAATTTTATCAAGAAATTTTTCCCAATTATCACCATAATGAGAAAGAAGCATTTTTGATTTTATTTTCACTGGAAGATCTTTTATTTCTTCAATAGAAGCATGAACACCACCGGTATAAAATTGACAATCATGTATGATAAGTTCAAAATTAAAAATCTCGTCATAACCGATAATAAGCTCCGGATCATATCTCGTATCACTAGTAAACAAAATTCTATCATCTATTATAATACCACAGCTCCAGAAAGATGTTTCCCAACTATCTGAATTATCTGGGATATGTTTGGTTCTGAACATCTTTATATTGAGATTATCAAGAGTAACTTCTAAAGTCTCTCTGGGATAATTTGGTAGCCATTTAGGTCTTATAACATTAAAGAAATCTGCAAATGTTAGAACAGCTCCCGCCTTTTCTTCACTATAGGCACAACCTCCTCTTAAAGATAAATCCCAAAGAAGATGTTGATAAGTCTCATTAATAATCATTGTAGGCTTCTTTTTTGCCATATACCTGTTTACAAGTGCTACTTCTTCAAGCCCCCCTATATGATCTGCATGAGAATGTGTTATCAAAAGTTTTTCAATATCGGTAACAGACAAACCAAGTTCGTAAAGAGCCTGCGGACACTTTGTTCCGCAATCTACAAGTAGATGGGTTTTTCCTTTTATAATCAAAAGATTGGTTTGAAAATGTTTCTTTGTAAAGGCACTACCTACACCTACAAAAAACAAAGATAATTCTCCACTATTTTTTAACTCAAGTTTCCCACCCTTAAATTCCTTTTCTCTCACCTGAAGACCTCCATTTTTCATTAATTTTCCAACTTATTAACTCCAATTATGTTAACTTTTTTTATAAAAAAGTGCCCTCATTCTTTTCAACTTTTGTTTTTCCACCAAAAGTTTTAAAGATTTTTGAAATATCTTTTCTATTTTTCTAGGTTATATTATATTAACTATATAAATAATTTGCAAGAAATGGATAATTAATTTTGATATAAGCTAGAATTCTTTTTTCTATTTGTCTGATTCCTTCTGAAGTGAGAGAATATTTTTTACCTAATTCCATAAGTGTTGTTTTCTTATCAGATGAAAAACCAAATCTTTCTTTTAAAACTTCCTTCTCTCTATCAGGCACAGAAATTAATACCTTTTTTATATCATCTTCCATCATCTTCTTTTCTATAACCACCTCTGGATTGTATGAATTGTCAGAAATATTATCAAGAAGCTCATCATTTGTTTCACAAAAAGAAGAAAAAGATACTTCAGCGGTATTTGAACTTATACTTTTTAATACATCAAATATCAGTTTTTTTGAAACATTTGTTTCTTTTTCAATTTCGTTTATATTTGGTATTCTCCCATTTATCTTTTGAAAATATTTAACAAAATTCATTACTTTCCTATAACTTTCTGCCATTCTGAATGAAGCTCCCCCATTATACTTTGATTTTTCAAACCCTCTAATTATATTTTGTCTGATCCAAAAACAAGCATAAGTTGAAAAACTTTCCCCCTTTTCATAATCAAACTTTTCAATAGCTCTTATAAGTCCCATATTACCATTTTGAATAATATCCATAAAGGTAATTTCCTTGTTTGGTTTAAATTCTTTTGCTATTTTTATAACAAGCCTCAAATTTGAATTGATAAGTTTTTCCTTCGCAACATTCGAGCCCTCTTTGAATTTCTTAAATAACTCTCTTTCTTCTTCTCTGTTTAATAAAGGATATTTTGACACCCCTTTTAAATACTCTTTCAAAATGTTAATTTCTTCCATACCTTCCTCCGTTTATACTTATTCCGCAAAAAATATGCCACGGAGAAAGAATGAATAAAAAAAATAAGTTTAACTCATTGTTTTAAAAAGAAATAGAATTTAAAATAAATAAAAATAAAAAGAGCGAAAATTAATACAATTAATGGGGGGTATATCAATTTTGATATATCAAATTATATTAATCCATTCCAATTCTGGTGATTCAATTTCAAGACTTGATTTCATAAATATATTGTCTCTATTTTTCTTTTTGGTTGAAGTCTCAAATATTAGTTTTTTTATTCTATATATATCAATATTTTGTATATATTTCATAATATTAGGAACCTTGATCATATTTTTCAATAATTCCATTGTTTCAAAGTTGACACTTTTCTCTATAATACCCATATACTTTACAATTTCTCTATAATAATGTTTCTTAATCATTAAAGAAAACATATAATTAAGATTTTCAGATATAAATGGTGCTATATCTGTTATTTCTTCATTAAGATTTTCTATAAGATTAGAAAAGTGTTTTATATCCTTATCTTTTCTTAAATAAAATAAATACTCTTTTATCTCTTTAATAAATGCTTTACTATCTTTCTTGAATAAATTTTTTAAATTTATTATTTCTTCTAAATTAAGATTTTTGTTCATTATTTTCCCCGGAAAATTCTATCAAAATCATTGTTATATCATCTATGTAAAAAATATTGTTTTTTTTCTTCTTTTCTATAATAATCTTTTCGATTTTTTCTTTAATTTCCTTTATAGTTAAGTAATTATTTTCTGAAATAAACTTTTCAAAATTACTTAAATCATTATTAAAAAGTTCTATTACTCCATCAGAAAAAATAAAAATTTTTTCTCCTTTTTCTATATCTAATTCTCCTCTTTGATATTCATAATCTTCTATAATCCCTACGGGAGGAGAATTAACTATCCCAAAACTGGTCAACTTAAAATCCTTTTTTGAATATATTGCATGTGGATGCCCTGCTGATGTATAGAAGATTTTCCTTCTTTTTATATCTATTAAACATAGAAAAACAGTTACAAATTTTATTTCACCTATATTTAAGTTAATTATCTTTTTATTTAATTGTTTTAAATAGAAAGTTAAATCAATATTCTTTGATCTTTCAAACTTCTCTTTATAATCGTTATAAACATCCTTTACCAGAACAGTAAACATTGAAGAACCAACACCATGTCCTGAAACATCTGCCATTAATGCTATGTAAGAATTTTGCTCTTCAACATCTTTTATTTCATCTATGTAAAAAAAGTCTCCCCCAACCTCATCTGAAGGTTCGTAGATGTATTCAAACTTTATCTCTTCGTCCTTTGGAATATTTTCTGGAATTAGACTTAATTGTAGAAGCCTTGCTGTCTTTAAATCATTAATAAGGCTTATATTTATTTCCTTCAACTTTTCCTGTGTTCTCATATAATCTTCATTATCCAAAACAAATATTATTATTTCTTCAAGTGTGTTTTTTTGATCTTTCACCGGGAAGAATTTTATGTTATACCATCTATTATATATTTTTATATCTATAGATTTCTTTATACTCTCCTCTTTTTTTAATTCTTCTACTTCTTTAATTATCTTTTCAGCATACTGTATTGGTAATATTTGATATATATCTCTTCCTATAAAAATATTTTCTATACCAAAAATTTTATTAAACATCTCATTTACATATTTAATCTTGTTATCACTACTTAAAAGGATTATTCCTTCTTTTGTATTCTCTAAAATCCTTTTGTTTAGTGTTACCTGTTTTTTTAAATTTTCTAGCCATATTTCTTCTCTTGAAATATCTTTTATTATCAAAAAGTACCCCAGAATAACACCATTTATTTCTATCTTTCTTATAAGAAGTTCTGTTTTTATATAATTTTTGTTAATATCCCTGATAAAAAGTTCAGTTTTCTCCTCTCCTACGGGTTTTAATATTTCTGTTAACTGGAAAAATTCTTCTAAATTGGTTTCTTTAATTAAGTTTTTGAAGTTTTTACCTATTATATTTTCTCCATATCCAAAAATATATTTTGCTCCACTGTTCCAGCTCGTTATATTAAACTTTTTATCTATCTTTATAAAGGCATAATCTTTAATTTTTTCTATTATGTTTTTTTCTTCCTTTTTCGATAGATATGTATCAATTATGATATTAGATAAAAAAGTTTTAATCTTATTTTTATTAAATACAAAAATTTTTCTTGAAAAAATTGCCTTAATAGGGTTTTTAAAGTAGAGAACAATTAAAAACAATATTTTTTCTTTCGATATATCTAACTTAATATATTTTAAAGTATTATATACATTATTAAGACTTTTTTTATTTATTTTTTTATAATAATTAAATGCTTTCTTTTCGTTTTTGTAATATAAAGTTAAATTGTTATCTTTGTCTGGAAAGTAAATGTAAATGTTATCAAATAAAAATAGTCTTGTGAGTTTTTGAGATATAAAAATCAAAATATCCTTTGTTAAATCTGTAGACTCACTTTTTAAAATAATATAGTTATTTAATATCTCTTCTATATATTTATCTGTCCTATAAAAAATAAGTAAAAAGTCTATAATTATAAGAAAAGTTAAAATAAAAATGAAGATCTGTATTTCCAGAGTATCTCTCCTTATTATTTAAAATTTTAAAATAAACAGTCAGTAGTATACATAGAGTATAATTCTTTTTTGCCATCATTTTTAATAAATAGTTAACTATAATATAATTATATTTTAAAATAATTGTGCAAAAAAAATAAGTTTTTTGTTTATTTTTTTATTAAATGTAAATAACTAATTTGGTTTTAATAGCAGAAATTTTTAAATAAAGTAAAAAGTTAATTTTTTTTAATATTTTTTGCAAAAAAAAGACACAAAAAAATGCACAGTTTTTTCATATTTTTCCGAAATAATTATATTATGAAAGTAAAAAAAATTGTATTTTTTTATCTGATTATTTTTAATATATTTTATAGCGAGGATATTTATGTTACTGGTATAAATATCAGAAAGGAGCAAGATGGGATAATATTAGAGTGGAAAGCCGAGACAAATTGTTATGATTTTATAATTTTCAGAAGTTTTGAGAAACCCATAGATAATCTTGAAAAATTAAAGAAAAGTGAAGTTATTTTTTCAAATAAATTAACTGGGGAAGAAAAAGATAATTATTTTCTATTTAAATATAAAGATAGCCTAATTCAAAATCAAAACATATATTATCTGGTATTGCCAGTTAAAAATATAAACAAAGAAGATTTTCTTCCAAATATAAACTTTAATTATAAGCCTTATTTTATAAAAAGGGATATTATTAAAATAAAAGATTTATTTGGAAAAAGGTATAGAGATAGTATTATTATTCTTTGGGATGTAGAAGGTGGAATTGAAGAAAAAATAAATTTTAAAATATATAAAACCAATCAACCTTTTGATAAAGTAAATATAGATTTTATGAAACCTTATGCGGAAAATATAGAAGATTTTTTCTTTGAAGATTTTAATGTAAGATATGGAGAAGAGTATTATTATCTTATACTGCCTGAAAAGGAAAATATATATACAAAAGAAAATGTAGTTTATTTAAAGGGAGAATTTTTTCCTACAAATGGAATTTTTGTGGAAAAGGAATTGAAAGTAAGAGAAAAAATAAAGAAAAGCGAATTTATAAAAAATTTTACCAATCAGGGAAAATAATATGAGGGAGAAAGGGTCTTTTTTATTTTTAGGGATTAGTCTGGTATTATTTTTTGTTATAATTTTTGTTTTTATGGAGATTGATCTGGATAGCTTGAAGCTGAAAGAGAAGTTAATAAACTGGGATAAAAAAGAGGAAGCGAGGGAAAATAGGGAAGAAAGGTTATTAAATAGTATAAAGGTAGCTATAGAATTAAAAAATACAGAAAAAGCAAAAGAACTTATTTACGATTATAGCGTTAATTTTCCTCAAGGAAGATATTTGTCAGAAGTTAACTTTTTGGCTGCCGAAGCATATTATATGGAAAAAGATTACGAAAAAGCCGTTGATTTTATTGTAAAAGCTGCGAGAGAAAATACTGATACAAAAATCATACTTCTTATGTCAAAAATAGCCGTTGAAATGGATAGATTTAATCCTATTCTATACAGTGAATTAACTATAGCGGAAAGAAATATAAAGGCTGATTATATATATATAGGGCTTGGGTATCAGAATATTTACTCAAAAATTTATGATGAAGCTATAAAATGTTTTTTGAGGGTACAGAATGAAGAAGGTTTTAAGGGTCTTGCTAGAGCATATATTGAAAAAGGAGATTACGAAAAAGCTATTGAAAATTATTTAAAATTTTTTAGTATTGCGGATAAGAATAATTTGAGTTATGAAAGCGTAAAAAAAGCATTTTTGAAACAAACTCTTTACTATGCTGATAAGCTCTATGAAGCAAAAAATCAAAGTTTTACCAATTATTATAAAATATTATCTGATAATTTTTCTGAAGAAATAGAAGGTGAGATTTCAATGGTAAAACTTGCAGGATTTTATATAAACAAAAAAGAATATAATGAAGCTATAAAATATTTGGAAAAGGCTTTAAGTAATAAAATAAACGATAAAGATGAAGAAGCAACCTATTTACTTGCACAGCTATATTATGCAAAAGGAAATAAAAGCAAATCATATCAAATTTTCAATTCTTTTTTACAAAAATATCCTCTAAGTTCAAGAATATCAGAAATAAAAGAGTGGATTTCATTGCTAAAGAAAGAAATTTATTAACTTTTTCATTACTTTTCCGATAGTTTAAAGGACAAGGAAGTTTATTAAAAACCAAGGAGGGTAAAATGGAAACTTCTATTATGAATTATTTTAAAAAACTTGCAACTATTTTATTTAAGGAAAAAGAAATACTTGAACTTGTTCTTAAAGTTGAAAATGAAAAGTATGATATTTTAAGATTTGTTGATGTAAAAGGCCTTATGGATTTGAATTCACAGGAAGAAGGTTTTTTAGAATTACTTTCTTCAATAGAAAAAAGAAGAAAGGATATAATTATTTCTATGTGTAAAGAAAAAGGTATTAATCCAGATCTTTCTCTTAAAGAAATCATTGAACATTTCAGTGGCCAAATCGATGAAGATATAAAAAATGAAATAACAGAATTAAGAGAGTCAATAAAACAGATTTCTGAAAAATTGAGATCTATTGTAAGAGAGAATGAACAACTAATTAAATCAAATATGGAAATTATAAGTCTTACACTCAATTTTGCGAATAAACATTCATCCTATGAGACATATAATTTCAGAAATAAAGGTGAAGCCGCATCGAGAGTTCACCTTATAAATAGTCTTGCATAAAAAATAAATAAGGAGTGGAGAATGCTATCTACATTTCATGGTATAGAAACCGGTAAGAAAGGTTTAATGTCAAACAATATGGGAATTCAAACGACTGGACATAACCTTTCAAATGTAGAAACAGAAGGATACTCAAGACAAAAAGTAAACCTATCAACAACCATTCCACTATATGAACCAAGTGCTAATAGGGTTGAAGTCCCTGGCCAGATAGGAACCGGTGTGCAGGTCGAGGATATCCAGAGAGTAAGAGATCAAGCTATAGACGACAGAATAAATTTTGAAAAAGGAGGTCTTGGTTACTGGGAAACCAAGCAAAAATTTCTTCATCAGTTAGAGACAATTTTTAATGAACCAGATAAACCAAATTTAAGAACAGTTCTTGATGATTTCTGGGAAAGCTGGCAAAAACTTGCTGCTGATCCAACTGAACAAGCATCAAGACTTGAGCTTATTCAGAGAGCAGAACTTCTTACGAAAACAATGAATCATACTTATAATTCTGTTTATGATTTAAGGCAAAATGTTAACCTGCTTATAGAACAGCGTATAGCAGAAATTAATCATATAGCAAGAGAAATTGCGACCTTGAATATTCAAATAGTGAAATCTGAAGCTATGGGAGATAAGCCAAATGATCTTTATGATAAGAGAGATTTGTTGGCTGATAGACTCTCAAAAATAGTAGACATAAGAATAGAAAGAAATAACAAACACGAACTTATTGTTTATATCGGAACCGAAAACCTTGTGCAAGGTGGAAAGGTTCATGAAGTGAGGGGGATAGGAGATCCAGAGAATGATGGGCTAACAGCAGTATTGTGGGATGATGGTAGACAGGTTAAATTGGGAGCTGGAGAACTTGCCGGGCTTATGGACGTAAGGGATAATGATTTGAGAAAAGCGTTACAAAATTTGAATTCATTAGCAGTCAATATCACTGATTCAACTAATGAAGTGCATAGAGATGGGTTTGGACTTAATCTTACAACCGACAACAATTTTTTTAAGGAAATACCTCTTTCTCCAGTAGCAAATGGAGATTATGATTTTAGTAATGATGGAATAGTTGATGGTGTGGCTATTTTTAGGGTAAGTGGAACAGAACGACTTGATGAACATACAGTTATAGGTAGTAGTGGCTTTTTAAATTTTGGGCCTTCAAGGTTTAATGGGCAGGATGTTATAGTCCAATATCAGGCTACTGATAAAGTAAAAGATGTTATTGAAAGAATTAATCAGTCGGAGGCTGGAGTTGTTGCATATCTTAATCATAAAGGGCAACTATCTCTTAAAGCAAAAATTCCAGAAGATAGAAGATTTCCCCAGTTTGTAATAAGGCATATCGAGGATAGTGGGAACTTTTTAGTTGGTGTAGCCGGTATTCTCAATGAGTCTGGTGCTAATGGGGCTTTTGATTACAGAACTCCCGGGAATATTACAAAATTTAGTGTCCCAGCAGAAAATGTTGCTTTAACATTCCAGAAAAATCAAGGGGCATGGTTTAGTCTGGATGATAAGATTAAGGCTAACCCAGATAATATTGCAGCAGCTTCCGGTATAGACTCAAATGGTGATGGAGATATTGACAGAATAAGTGGTCTGGGAGATAACAGAAATGCTCTTCAGATTGCAGAATTGAGACATAGAAAAATAATGATAGAAGAAAGATCTTCAGCTTCTGATTTTATTAAGGCTATGATTGGGGATTTTGGAACAAGATCTGAAGCTGCGATTGTTAATATGGATAAGAACAAGGCAGTTGTAGACAGCCTTGAAAATTTGCGCAAACAGATAAGCGGTGTTAATGTTGATGAAGAGTTATCAAAAATGATAATGTATCAACATGGTTATAATGCTTCTGCAAGACTTGTCTCTGTAATTGATAGAATGATAGAGACTTTGATCAGAATGGGAGCATAAGGAGGCCTTAAATGAACCCGAGAGTTACACAGAGTTTTATTGTTAATGATTTTAATGTGAATCTTAAATCAAGGATGAAAGAATTACAAAAAACTCAAAATCAACTTGCTAGTGGATATAGAATTAATCTACCCAGTGATGACCCTGTAGGAACAATCTTATATATGGATTATGAACATAGACTTAAAGAAGTTCAGACATATCAGAGGATTATTGAAGACGGGAAAGCGAGACTCAATATGATCGATTCTTCTCTTGAAAGTGCGACCACAATAATCCAGAGGTTAAGGGAGCTTGCAATTCAGGGAGCAAATGGAACTTATACAAAAGAAGATAGAGAAAAAATGGCGGTGGAGGTTGATCAGCTTTTGAGAGAACTTTTAAATATTGCTAATATGTATTATAAAGACACACCTCTTTTTGGTGGAACAACGGTGAGTGATAAGCCTTTTAAAGCACAATATAAGGTAGATGAAAACACTGGTATAGAATACCTTGAAAATGTAAGATATATGGGAAATAATCAGGCAAGAATTCTTGAGGTAGATAGAGGCGAAAGGGTTGATGTAACACCTCCCGGCAATCAGATTTTCTGGGCAGAAAATATGGAAATTTATTCAACGCTTAATGTAAGTGGTTATGTTGCACAAAGGGATTCAAAGATTCTTGTTGATGGTGTGGAAATAGCTATAAATGCAGGAGATAATCTTGAAGTTATTGCCAATAAAATTAATGATGCAGGGCTTGCAGTTAAAGCAAGTATTCAGACCCAGGAAGGGCAGAGTTATTTTGCACTGGAAACAACCTCACCACATCAGATTTCTTTACTTGATCTTGATGGTGGAACTGTTTTACAGGATCTTGGTATTATCGACCATGGTATGTATCCACCTAATAATTATTCTCCAGCAGCAAGAGTTTTTACGGGGAGTGTTTTTGATGTTATGATAAATTTTAGAAAGGCGCTTTTAAGTGACAATGTTTTTCAAATAGGTGGAAGAGCTGTTATTGGGATTGATAATTCTCTTGGTAATTTGCTTAAATATAGAGCTCATATGGGTGCTGTAACAGCAAGACTTGATAATATATTCAATAGACTTACAAGTGATAATGTTTATCTTGAAGATGCTAAGCAAAATACTATTGGAACAGATATTGCAAAAGCAATGATGGATCTTAAAGCTCTTGAATTTTCACATGATGTCGCATTAAATGTTGGGGCTAGAATTTTGCCAAGAACATTATTGGATTTTTTACGATAAAAAAAGTGTTAATTTTTTTGAAATATTTTTGATTTGTCATTAAATTATAAATGCCTTAATTTTTGGAGGAGGCGGTGGAAACTATAAAAACGAAGGCCTATGGTGAAATACAGGTTGAAAAGGATACTGAGATATTTTTTAAACGAGAAATTCTTGGTTTTGAAGGTTTTAAGTATTACTATTTAATTGAGATGGGTGATCTACCGAATTTTTACTGGTTACAATCTAAAGAAGAGCCAGAACTTGCATTTATCGTCGTTAATCCTAGATTGTTTAAACCTGACTATGTTTTAAACATAGATGCAACAGATTTGCAACTTTTGGAACTTGAAGATGGGGAAGAGATAGTAGATTTTGTTATTGTGAATATTCCTGAGGATGTTACAAAAATGACAATGAATTTACTTGGGCCTATAGTTATAAATGCAAATAAAAGAATAGGTATACAGGCTATTTCACTTAGTAATGATTATGGGACAAAAGTCCCCATATTTACAAATTTAGAATCAACAGAAAATAAAGGAGAATAATAAGTGCTGGTTTTATCCAGAAAAGAAGAAGAATCTATAATTATAAATGACAACATTGAGATAAAAATTATAGGGGTAAAACAGGATCAGGTAAAAATTGGAATTATTGCACCAAAAGATGTTAAAATATTTAGGAAAGAAATTTATGATGAGATTCAGAGTGCAAATATTGCTGCTGCCAGTTCTACAGACAAACTTGCAGATCTGGCAGAAAATATAAAAGACAAATTGGGTAAAGGGGGAAAGTCTAAAAAAAATGATAAATAAAGAAAAAATACATATACTTGAATTGTATAATAAAGGACTTGAGCTGTATAGAGCAAAGAAATTTGTTGAAGCCAAAAATTATTTTCAAAAATGTCTTGAAATTTTGCCAGAAGATGGACCTTCCCAGGTTTATGTTGAGAGGTGCGATTATTTTATTAAAAATCCACCACCGGCAGATTGGGATGGTGTTTTTGTAATGACAACAAAATGAAAAAAATAAATGGAGGATGAAAAATGCCACAGAATATCGATCCTTATAAGGATTATCCTACAAAAACCACACTTTCTACTAACACTGTTTTTGATGGGGTAATGAAATTTAAGGATTCTTTAAGGATTAATGGGGAGTTCAAGGGAAAGATAGACTCAGAGGGTCTGCTTGTTTTAGGTCCAAACTCAAAATTTATTGGGGATATTATATGTGATGAAGTTATAGCAGGGGGAGAAATCAGAGGGAATATTACTGCAAGAAAAAGACTAGAGTTATTTGAAACTGCGAAAGTTTTTGGTGATATTAAAACAGCAAAATTGAAAATAGCAGATGGAGTTATTTTTGAAGGAAAATGTGATATGACCCTTAAATAGTAGGGTCTTGATTTAGGAATTTGCCTGCTAGCTTGTTATGAGGGAGGTTTTATGCTTGAGGTTGAAAAGAAAAAAAATGTTGTAGTGATCAAAGTTTCAGGAAGACTTGAGATAAATCAGGCTCTGGAGCTTGAAGATCTTATAAATTCCAATATTTCAAATGGAGCTAAATTTTTTGTTTTTGATCTTGGAAATGTGCATTATCTATCTTCAAGTGGTATAAGAGTTTTTATAGCTACGTTAAGGCAGCTTAAAGAAATGAAAGGAAGAATGATTCTTTCTAATTTAAGTAACAATGTGATTAAAACGCTTAAGATTGTTGAACTAGATGGGTTATTTGAAATTTTTGATAATGTAGATGATGCAATTAAGACTATTGAAACGGAATAATTTATGCATGGCTTTCTGCTCGGTTTTATGGGACTTGTGCTTGTAGTTGGAAGCGGAAGTTTGTGGTTCTTTTTTAATTTTTATAAAAGAAGACAATTTGTAAGAGACCTTCTTTCCTTACCAAAAGAAAGAAGGTTTTTTTGGTATAAACTGAAAAAATCAGGATATAAAGTAGAAGAAGCAAATAAGATTAAAAAATTTACTTTCTATCTGAATGAGGAAGAAGAAACATCTCTTTTAAAACTTGATTTTCTTGCCAGAAAAGACGGGAAAAAATGGGGGGGCATTTTTGTTCCAGATATTAAAGATAATAGAGAATTAATAAAACTTTATTTTGTGTATTCTAAAGTTTTTAAGTTAACTGGATTGATATTTTATAATGAGTATGATAAAAGTTTTGTTAAGGTAGAAGTATGAAAAAAATATTTTTACTTGGTGCTACAGGTTCAATAGGCACATCAACTCTTGAAGTTATAAGAAAATACCCCAAAGATTTTGAGCTTGTTGGTGTAAGTGCTAATTCAAATATGAAAAAGCTCGAAATGATAATAAAGGAATTTAAACCAAAGTATGCAGTTCTTACCAGAGAACATTCTTTTAAAGATTGTGATTATTGTAAATTTTTGGTTGGAGAAAAGAGTTATGAGGAAATTCTCTTTTCAGAGGATGTAGATATAATTCTTATTGCTATTTCTGGTATAGCAGGGCTTTATCCTACAATTAAAGCCATAGAAAGTGGGAAAAGAGTAGTTTCTGCAAATAAGGAATCTCTTGTTGCGGCTGGAGATATTGTATTAAAACATCTGGAAAAGTATAACCAAACTATATTTCCTGTGGATAGTGAACATAACGCTATTTTTAATATTTTTTCAAGAATCGAAAAAAACTTTATTAAAAAGATAATTCTAACTGCTTCAGGTGGGCCTTTTTTAAAAAAAGAAATAACTGAAAGAACTTCTATAGAGGAAGTTCTTGCTCACCCGACTTGGAATATGGGGAATTATATTACAGTTAATAGTGCTACGATGATGAACAAAGGTTTTGAGGTGATAGAAGCTCACTATCTTTTTAAGATGGAATATGAGAGGATAGATGTTCTTATTCATCCACAATCACTAGTGCATGGAATTGTTGAAACTATTGATGGGACCCATTTCATGGGGGCTTCTCCCAACGATATGAAGTTTCCCATAGCTTTAGCATTATTTTATCCAGCAATCCCAGAACAAAAATTTAAATCAATTAACTTATACGAAAAACCGTTAGAATTTTTTAAGGTTGATCAAAGAAAATTTCCACTTCTTGAGTTTTGTTATGAAATGGGAAGGATTGGAGGGCTTGCTCCAACGGTTTTAAATGCTACAAATGAATATTTTGTTGACAGCTTTCTTAAAGGTAAGATTAAATTTTCTAACCTGCCGTCAAAGATAATTAAGACCACAGAAAAGTTCATAAATACAACTAAACCAGAAAGAGGTTATTCACTCGAAGATGTTTTTACCATTGATAGTGAAGTGAGAAAATTTTGCGAAAAATTGTGAGTATAAAAGAGTTTTTACTTGATCAGAAAAGTCAAGGTTTTTTTGTAATATCTTTTCCAATATAAAGATCTTTAATCTGAATAATTTTTTTGCTATCCGGAGAAAAATATACTTCCTTAAGTATTGAAAGATTTGTTTTTCCTTCATTGATTAAAATTGAATAGATAAGTTTTACATTTTCAACCTTGTTAGTCTGAATTTCATTGGTGACAATCTCAAATTTATAAGAAAAAAGTTTATAGTTATTTTTTTTAAGAGGAAGATTTGTTTCATTGTTTATGAAATCAGAGCTTGTTAATTCTATTATCTTGTTAGTATTGTTTAAAGATAAATTTTCGTAGAATTGAGAGAGATTTTTTTCGTATTCAGAAACATTATAACGATTTGATTTCATAAAGAAGAAGATAAGAAGAGTGATTACAAAAAGGAAAATCAAAATTACGGGTATAAATGTTAATATCTTTTTTAATTTATTGTTTTCCATAAATAATCCTCCTATGATTAGGTATCATATATAGAATACAATATTTTATTGGAAAATGTCAACTTTATTTGCTCAATAATTTTATGATACATTTCTTTATCTGTTCTGATTTTTAAATCTGAAAATAAAGACAGAATTTTTTTTAAGTATTTCTGATTCATTCTGAAGGGACCACAACTTATGTCTAAAATTTTGCTAATATCTATTGAGAGGGAAATTTTTTTAAAAAATTTTTCATAAATCTTGATACTATCTGTTGTTATTATGGGGTCAAATACTAATCTAACTTTCCAACCTTTTTCTATTGCTTTATTTATAGCAAAAAGACGATTTTTTAAAGGAGGGGTAGAATTTTCAAATTCTTTAATTATTTCATCTGGCAGTAATGACCATGCAAGGATTAAATTATCCAGTGGTTTTAAATGCTCAATAGAAGAAAAATTTGAACTTTTTGTTCTGATTTCTGTTGTAATGTTTTTGTGTTTTGAAAGAAAGTTGTGAAATTTATGAATAAATCCGCAGATATTTTCAAATGATAGTAAATCAGTGTCATAAGAAAGAAATAATAGAAAATTTCCATTTTGTTCTTCTTTTTCAAGCTCCAGGAAAAAATCTTCGATGTTTAAAAAAAATACAATGTTTGCCGAATCATACATACCTTTTAGGAAACAATATGAACAATCAAAAAGACAATTAAGAATAATGGATGTATAAAAACTTCTTTCAAAACCAAAATTTTGACAATATGGAGGATTTGGATAAAGAAATTTGCCATTTTTTTTGGCTAAGATTAATGATGGATTTTTTTTCTGAAAAGCAAAAGATTGTTTTTTTCTCCCAAAAATTTCAAGATAATTATCAATATAGATTATTTCTGAGTCGCTAAACTTTTCTAATATGTCCTTTGTCTTGTCTTTTATGTTTTTTTCTACATAAATATGTTTAAAGCAAACGGTTTTTAAGGCTTTCATAAGTTTTTTTTCTTTCTTGTTTTGATGTTATTTTATATTTTAAAAAATCTTCCAATTCTTTGGTAGAGAATCCTTTTTTTACTTTGGCAAATTTGTAAAGATTGAAAAATTCTTTTTTCATATATTCTGTCAATTTTAAGTTTTCTGAAATTTTAATTAAAAAATCTTTTTCTATATTTGAAATTAATATTTTTTGTTCGTATTGAGAAAATTCTTGTAAAATAGTTATAATTTGATTTATATTATCCAGATTTTTTTCTATAATTTTTGAAATAAAATCTTTTGTTATATGTTTGACATTTAGGTGATCTGAAACAATTTTCAGAACGTGAGATCTATGGGGAGGCATAAAAAATTGGGCTGCTTCTAGAAAATAGGCACTTTCCATATCAATAAGGTCCCCTTCTGAAATAAGATTTTGAGAGGTGATAACCTTTCCAAAACTTTCTATTGAATTTTCTTTAAGGACGTGATTGAATATAATGTCAGGGTAAAATTTTTTGCCAGAATCATTTTGAATAGCTTTGTTAATTAAAAAGATTTCACCAATGTTTATTAAGTTGTTTTTTGCTCCACAGATTCCAACAAGTAGAAAATAAGCTTCTTTTTCTTGTGCAAATAAAAATGAAAAGACAGAAGCAACTTTAATTCCTCCTACCCCGGCTATGGAAAGAGATAAATTATCTGACGTGAAATGTTCAAATTCTGTTGTGTTGAAATTTTTTTTTAGCTTAAAATATTCTATAATTGGGGTTGCTTCTGGATGTAAAGATGTTAAAATATGCACCATAGTTATTTATCTTAACATAAAAAAAAGAGTTTTGCAAAAAAGAAAGATATGCAACTTATAAGAAGGCTAATTTATTTTATTGTGTATCATTCTAATCTTTAACCATTTCATAGAAAGCCAATTCTAATTTCTCCTTATAAATATGCAATGAACCATCAAGCCACCTTTTAACTAATACTTTGTCACCGACCTTTATATTAATCTTTTAGTTTCTTACTAATTGATATATTCTATTATTACTTTTTCCATCATAGTCTCTATTTATCTTTCTCTTCTTACAGAAACTTTTTATTTTATTCAGACAATTCAGAGACAAAAGTATGTCCAAATCCTTACACATCTTTATCAACTCTACCATTTGCAATCCCTTCTTATTTAAGATCGCAAGTACTATAAAGTGAGATTCCTATTTTTCTATTGTTTGATATTTTAAAATAAAGTCAACGTTAAAATTGTTTATTATTATTTTTTTTCGATTCAGGTTTTTCAACTACTACTGATAAAGTAATAAAATCATGAAGTCTCTGTTTATAAACTGGATTTATCACAAAAATTAAAGGTAGGTAAAATAAATTTCCAGAGAAATATAATATAAAAGCCCTTAAAAAAGCAGTTAAAAAGCCTAATTTTCTCATTTTTATATCTATTACATAGATTTTCATTATTTTTGCTCCAATAGTTTGGGCTATACCACCCCAAAGAACCCCAAAATATGAAACATAAATAATAGTAAACGCAAAGTTGATATTAAAATAATTTCGTCTTAAAAAATCAAGATAAAGTTTAGAGGGGTTTTCAGAATCAAAGATAATTTTTAATTCTTCGCTAAATACTATATTAATAGTTATAAAAAAAATTATACCTAAAACAATAGAATCAATCAAAAAAGATAAAAATCTTTTCCACCCAGGAGCAAATTTTAAAGGGACAATATTCTTTTCT
Organism: Brevinematales bacterium; assembly: GCA_026417755.1. Lineage (GTDB taxonomy): Bacteria > Spirochaetota > Brevinematia > Brevinematales > JAOACQ01 > JAOACQ01. Next base: position 52,877 of record JAOACQ010000104.1, read on the forward strand.
TCTTGTTTTATATCTACTTCTTCTTTAATTTCCATTTCATTCCTCAATCTCTTAATGCTTTTTCGATGATTTTTAAAATTTCTTCATACTTTTGTTTTGTTTTTTTAATTATATCTTCAGGCAATATTGGTGGGGGAGGAGTTTTGTCCCATTTTATTGAATCAAGATAATCTCTCAAAAATTGTTTATCAAAACTTATTGGATTTTCTCCAGCCTTATATGTTTCAGCATCCCAGTATCTTGAAGAATCTGGAGTGAGAACTTCATCAACAAGAATAAGGTTTCCTTTCTCATCAATGCCAAACTCAAACTTTGTATCGGCAAGTATTATTCCATTTTTTTCCATTTTTTCAGAGGCGAATTTATATATTTGAATCGAATATTTTATAATTTCATCGGCAATATTCTTGCCTACAACTTTAACAAATTTTTCGTAGTTTATATTTTCATCATGCCCTGTTTCAGCTTTTGTCGCTGGTGTAAATATTGGCTCTGGTAGTTTATCTGCAAGTTTTAAGTCTTGCTTCAATTTTATCCCGCCAGCTGTAGAAAATTTTTTATATTCATTATAAACACTTCCAAATAAATACCCCCTTACCACACATTCTACAGGAAGCCTATTAACCTTTTTTACTAGAACTGACCTTTCATTTACCCCTTCATAATTTCTTAAAAAAGGTAATTTTTCTATAGGATTTGTTGACATAATATGATTAGGCAAAAATTTTATTTTCTCAAACCATAAATTTGATATTTTATTTAAAATTATACCTTTCCCTGGTATCGGTTCATTAAAAACAACATCAAAAGCAGAAATCCTATCTGTCGTTACAACCAACCATTCTTCTTTAGAAACTTCATATATATCTCTTACTTTTCCCTTAAACAGAAATTTTAGTTCTTTTATATTTGTCTCTCTTACTATTGACATAAACCACCCTGATAAAACAATAAATTATAATTGGTAAGATAAAATTAATCAATTAATCTCTTACTTTATCAGATGCTATAGCTACCAGTTTTTTTGCCACTATATAATCTCCAGAAATTATGTTTCTGACACCTATCATTCTTAATTTTTCCATTGTTTTTTCATCTATCACAAAACTTACAATATTTATATCAGGATTAAGCTTTTTTGCTGTCAAAGATATAAATAAAGTTCGAACATCATCTCTTACACAGCAAATGAGTGCTTTTGCTCTTTCTATACCGGCTTTTATCAGAACCTCTTCTTCTGTGGCGTCTCCTACAATGCCAATATATTCTTTGAGGTTTAAATTGTCTAAAACTTTATTTACAACTTTTTCATCTGTATCAATGCCTATAAAATCTTCATCAAGTTCTATTAATTCTTCTATTACATAGTGGCCGATTCTACCAAGTCCGCATACTATTATATGATCTTTGAAATCTTTTAGTTTCTTTTCCATTTGTTTCCTCCTAAAATTGCCAAAAAGATATTCTTCAAGTATTGAAATACTAATCAAAGATATAATGCCTATAAAACTTATATACCCAAATAAGGCAAAAAATATTGTAAAAATTCTCCCATTTGTTGAAAGCGGCCTAACTTCATGAAATCCAATCGTCGTAAGAACGATTATTGTCATATAAACTGAATCAAGCAGATTCCATTTCTCAATCACTGAATAACCAAAAGTTCCAATAGAAATAAGTAAAATCAATAATGTAAACAACACAAAAAATCTTTTTCCCCTATTCATTCAAGCTCCTCAACCTTTACTTTTTGCCCAAATTGTTTTATTATCAAATTTTTTAATTGAGGGTCTTTCGTAAGAAATATAAACTGCCAATTATACTTATCATAAAATCTTTTCAGTATTTTGAGCATTGTCTCAATTCTTTCTTGGTCTAACGCCATGAAAGGTTCATCAAAAATAAGAAAATTACCTATTCCGAACTTTTTAGCAAGAAGAGTTCTGAAGGCAAGTAGAAACATATCTCTCGTTCCACTTGAGAGATGATCTATACTTCTTTTTTCTTCATATTTATCATTTAAATAAAAATCGTCTATTTTATCTATAGATTTGATTTCTATACCCTTAAAGTGCGGGAAAAAATCACTAAACTCATCGGAAATTTCCTTAGATATTTGATTAAAAATCATTGTAACATCATTTATCATATCTGAAACTATTGATGAGAGTTTTTGATATGCGGATTGAGATTTTATTATTTTTTTGAGATTGTTTTCCTTATCTGAGATCTCCTGTTTCAGCCGTGCATATTTATCAAGAATTTCTGTTATATTGCTTAATTTCCCTCTGTTTTCTGATATTTTACTTTTGATTTCCACAATCTCTTCTTTCTCTCTTTCGATTTCACGATACAATTTTTCTTTTTCAATATTCATTTTGTTCAGTAACCCATCCTTATAATCAGTTAGAGATATTCCTTCTGCTTCAATCTGACTTTTTCTTATTATTAAATCTTTTTTTAAATCTTCAAGACTATTAGCCTCTGGAAAGTTTGTAAAAATTTCATTTTTTAATTTTTCCATTTGTTTCTTTAAAGAGATAGTGCTTGTTTTCTTTTCGTATA
>JAOACQ010000074.1 GCA_026417755.1 Brevinematales bacterium
AGATGTGTATAAGAGACAGGATTAAAAAAGAGTGGGAAAAAAATTTTAAACTCAAGAACGATCCTAGAGTAACATTTATTGGGAAAATTATGAGAAAGACAAGTATAGATGAACTACCACAAATTATAAATGTTATCAAAGGTGATATGAGTCTTGTTGGGCCAAGGCCAGTTATAAAAGAAGAAATAGATAATTATTATAAAGAATTCAAGCAATATTATTATTCCGTATTGCCGGGTATAACAGGTTTATGGCAGGTGAGTGGAAGAAGTGATACAGATTATGATTTCAGAGTTCAGACAGATGTATGGTATGTTCAAAACTGGTCTTTGTGGCTTGATATAATGATTCTTATTAGGACTGTTGGAGTTGTTTTGAAAAGAGAAGGGGCTTATTAAAACTATTTAAGGAGAGAGTATGTTAACTTTTCAAAATTTGATTTTTAGGCTCAAAGAATTCTGGGGTAAAGAAGGGTGTTTGATCAGAGAGCCTTACGATATAGAAAAGGGAGCAGGTACTTTCAATCCAGATACTTTCTTGCGTTCTCTTGGTCCAGAACCTTGGAAGGTTGCATATGTTGAACCATCAAGAAGACCAACAGATGGTAGATATGGAGAAAATCCAAATAGACTTGGGTATTATTTTCAGTTTCAGGTTATTATTAAGCCTTCACCTGATAATATTCAGGAGCTATATTTAAAAAGCCTTGAGTATCTTGGCATAGATTTGAAAAAGCATGACATAAGATTTGTTCATGATGATTGGGAGTCACCAACTCTTGGAGCCTGGGGGCTTGGTTGGGAAGTATGGCTTGACGGGATGGAAATAACCCAGTTTACCTATTTTCAGCAAGTTGGTGGTATAGATCTTTCACCAATTCCGGTTGAAATAACCTATGGAACGGAAAGGATAGCAATGTATTTGCAAAACGTTAACAATTATAAAGATATCAAGTGGAATGAAGATTTTACTTATGGGGACTTACATCACCAGCTTGAGTATGAGTTCTCTAAATACAATTTTGAAATAGCCGATATTGAATTATACAGAAGGCATTTTGATGAGCTTGAAAGAGAGTGTTTTTCTGCAATTGAGAAGGGTGTGGTTTTACCAGCCTATGATCTTACAATGAAATGTTCACATATTTTTAATATTCTTAATGCAAGGAATGCGATTTCTGTTACACAAAGAGAATACTATATTTCGAGAGTAAGACAGATGGCAAATGCCTGTGCGAAGGCATATTTGAAGAGAAGAGAGGAACTTGGATTTCCTTTATTGAAAAAATAGTTTTTTGATATAAAGATGAAAAAATTATTAATTTTTATATTTACCTTATTAAGTGGATTATCATATTCTTTGCCGGCTGGGTCAGAGTTTTTTTATCTTCCTCTTGGTATATCGGGGAATGGAAGTGCCTATTCTTCGAGTTGTAGTTCTCTCTCTTCGGGGAATTTTTTTGTTAATCCATCTCTTGGTAGTAGTTTTTCGGGGTTGTCTTTCTTTTCGGGTTATTTTTTTGTTAAAGATTTTCCATATTTTTTGGGAGGTGTGGGTGTTCCGATTTATGATTATAAGTTGACAATTGGGACAAAGATTTCTGGTAATCATAATTCTGGAGCTTATAGAGAAGCTGGAAGTTATTACTCAGGTGTTATTGGTTTGTCGAGGAAGGTTGTAAATAACTTTCTAGTTGGATTAAATTTTGATTTTTCTTATCTTCTTAAAAGAGAATTTCAGGATATTTCTTATACATTTGATTTTGGATTTCTATATAAATTTGTGGATATATTTACTGATGATGTCTTTTGTATTAAAGACAGCTATTTTGGTGCTACTGTGTATGGTATTGGTAAACAGGCTATTTATGAGGATAGAGATGGAATACCTCCCTTGGGTTTGAGGACGGGTTTAAAAACCACAGTTTTTGATTCAAAATTTATAGATTTTTCAATAGGTAGTGAAGTAAATTATAATTTTTTGATAGGGGAATTTTTTTGTTCTCTTTATTTAAACAGTTTGCTATTTGATAGTTTTGGTTTATCGTTTGGTTATCTATATGGAAATAAGAATATAGGTAATTTTACGAATGGTTTTTATCCTTTTACCTTCGGAGCATCTTTTCATAGTATTATTGGAAATACGCCTTTTTCTATATTTTATTCTTTAAATCAAGTTAATTTCAATTTTCAGAATGAATTGATTCATTTTGTTGGGCTGGAATTTAATTTTGAGACTTTTGATAAAACTTTAAAGCCAATTTTGACAATGGGAGATAACAAAACTAATTATTCAAGTTTTTCTCCTAATTATGATCGAGAAAAGGATAGCATTATTTTTAATATTTTTGCACAAACAAATAGACCTGTAGAACACTGGGAGTTAGTAATTTTTGATGAGAAGGGTAGAATAGCTAGAAGGTTTAAAGACAGTGTTCCAGAGGAATACAATCTATTTAAACTTTTTGCTAGAATATTTGAGGCAAAGGAATATACCCCCATTCCATCTTATATAGAATGGGATGGCATATCAGATAGTGGTAGTGTGATGCCAGAAGGAAATTATTTTGCGATTTTTTCAATTATTAATGGATCATTAACTAATAGTTCAGAAACAAACTATATTAAACTGGATCTAACCCCTCCTTATGGAGCTATTTCATTAGATGATATTTATTTTTCTCCCAATAATGATGGAATAAAAGACAATTTAATACTTTATCCGTCTTTTTCAAAAGATAACTGGCAAATGCAAATTTTTAATAAGAGCGGAGAAAATGTTTTTTCAATCGATTATTTAGATAATATTCCAAAAGTAATTAAGTGGAATGGCTTTGATCAAAATGGGAAGCCCTTACCGAAGGGGCTTTATGACATCCTTTTTTTTGGAAAAGATGAAGCTGGAAATAAAAATATCCTCTATGTGAGCGATGTACTTTTATCAACGGATAAATATATTGTGTATCTTTTGTTAAAAAAAGAGGTGTCTTTTTCATTGAACACAAATCTGAGTATAAAAATTTTTACAGTGCCAGAGGATGTTTCGATTTCAAAATATAAACTAGAAATTTTTAAAGACAGGGTTATAAGAAATATCGAGGGTAAAGGAAGGATTGATTACATTAACTGGGATGGGAAAGATAATGCCGGAAATATTGTCAAGGATGGAAAATATTTTTTAGTTGTTTATGTTGAGTTTGAAAATGGAGAACGGGCAAAATCTGAAAAATATGAATTAATTGTTGATTCTACGCCGCCGATTGTTAAATTTAATATGGAAAATATCCCATTTTCTCCTGATGGAGATGGAGAAAATGATAGCTTAAAGATTAACGCTGGTTTTAATGATTTAGTAGGTCTTGATTGGGCAAAGTTGAGAATTTATGATCCTGATAAGAGACTTTTTAAGGAGTTTTTGTTTAAAGATTCAAACAATACGATTTACTGGGATGGGAGAAGTGAGCTTGGTGAGCTTGTAGAAAGTGCACAGGATTATCAATGTGAAATAGAGGCAAAAGATAAACTTGGCAACTTAATACGTAAGAATGTTGCTAGCATTCCCACTGATATACTGGTTGAGAAAATAGATAGAGGTTATAAGATAAGGATAAATAACATAGAGTTTGAATTTAATAAATATGAGATAATGCCGAAAAGTATCCCAATCTTAAAAAGACTTGTTCAGATATTGAGAAAATATCCTGATTATGAGATAGAGATACATGGTCATACAGACAATATAGGAAGTGAAAGTTATAACTTAAAATTATCCAGACAAAGAGCCGAAAGTGTTTATAACTTTCTTAAAAAAGAGGGTATTTCAAATCGGATGACTTCTAAAGGTTTTGGCTTCAAGCATCCTCTCGCGGATAACAATTCAGAAGAAGGTAGAAGAAAGAATAGAAGGGTTGAATTTATCCTTAAAAGATAGTATAATATTAATTCAATTTTAAAAATTAGTTAACATTATTTTTTTATAATTTTCAGTAAGGTTTATTTATGGAAGAAAAATTGATTGAAGTTGAAGTGTATACACAGTTCCTTTATCCTGGTGCTATACTCACTGGTGATGGTTATGATGAGAATGGTAGTAAAGTTATAGATAAAAATGTTCCTTTAACAATTGAAAAGATAAGAGAATTAATTGCAAGAGGCATAAAAAAGATAAAATATACAAGGGAAAGACCAAAAGTTAAAAAAGAAGTGTCAAAACAGATCATAAGTGATGAAAATTATTCGAAGGCTCTTGAGATTATAGAATTTATACAGAGTTCATTTAAAAGAGAAGGTGAAAAGGCTAAAATTCCGTCGAAGGATTTAAGAAGTGTTGCTGAAAATTTTGTTTCAGATATTAAGTCAAATTCTGATGCCTATCTGAATCTTCTGGAACTTTTTGATACTAATTCTCTGATTTTCTCTCATTCTGTAAATGTATCTACAATAAGTATGCTTCTTGCCCTGTCTTTAAAATTTGAAGATGAGAAGGTTGTTCAGGTTGGTGTCTCTGCTTTATTGCATGATATTGGTAAGGCATTTATTTCCGAAGAAATTTTAAATAAGCCAGATAAATTAACAGAGGAAGAATGGGGTATTATAAAGAAGCATCCTTTACAGGCGTATCAGATTGTTAAGGATAATCCAGATTTTTCAAAACATACTTCGCTTGCTATTCTTACACATCATGAGTGGTATAGTGGTGGAGGGTACCCCCTTGGTATAACCCACGAAAAGATTTCTCCATTTGCTCAGATTATATCTATAGCTGATGTGTTTGATGCTGCCACATCTGAGAAACCATACAAAAAAGCTCAAACATTTGAAATGGCTTTTAATTACATAATGGAAAATTCTGGTAAAAAATTTAATCCAAACTATGCTCAGGTGTTTTTGCGGGATATGGCAAAAAAAATTAACGAAGTGCCACTCTATCCGGTTGGAAGTTTTGTTCTTCTTAATACTGGAGAAATTGCGGAGGTTGCAGGGCATAGGTTTAACGAATATTCTTTACGTCCTATAATAAATATCTTCTTAAGATTTGATCATACTCATAAGACTCATTTTCATCTCAAAGTTCCTATCCAGATAGATCTTGAAAAGGATTATTCAAGAAGCATAATTAAGAGAATAACAGATGATTCTAAAATCAATACTTTTAAAAACATGATTGGTAGAGGTTGATGGTGTTTACATTTCCGGAAACTTTTGATGTAATAATTGTTGGTGGGGGACATGCCGGGATAGAGGCTTCTTTATCTTCGGCGAGAATGGGAGCAAAAACTCTACTTCTCACTTCAAATATAGATCTTATAGGACAGATGTCATGCAATCCTTCGATCGGAGGTATAGGAAAAGGTCAATTGGTTAAAGAAGTTGATGCTATGGGTGGGGAAATGGGGCGTGCTATAGACTATGCAGGTATTCAATTCAGAACCTTGAATATGAGAAAAGGTCCAGCTGTTCGTTCATCAAGGGCACAGGCCGATAAAATGCTTTACAGAAACTATATGCAAAGAGTTTTGTTAAATGAAAAAAATCTGATAGTTAAACAGGAACATGTAGAGGATTTACATTTTGAAGCTGATAAATTGTCTGGAGTAATTACTAATCTTGGGATTATTTATAGATCGAAAACAGTAGTTTTAACTACAGGGACATTTCTTAATGGGGTTATTCACATTGGTAATGATAAAATATCGGCAGGTAGACTTGGGGAGTCTCCTTCTGTAGGATTATCAAAGACACTTAGAAATCTGGGTTTTTTTGTAGGGAGATTTAAAACCGGCACACCTGCAAGACTCGATGGAAAAACTATAGATTTTGCAAAAATGGAAGAACAGCCGGGGGATATTCCTATAAAGCCATTTTCATTCTGGACTGATCATAAGCAACTACAGACAAGAATACAACTTCCATGTTATCTTACTCATACTACAGAAGAAACGCACAGGATAATAAGAGAAAATATACATCTTGCTCCTATGTATTCTGGCCAGATTCAGGCAACTGGGGTAAGATATTGTCCCTCTGTTGAGGATAAAATAATGAAATTTCCTGATAAAACTTCACATCATGTTTTTGTAGAACCGGAAGGTTATAATACTACAGAATATTATCCAAATGGAATATCCAATGGCTTTCCTATTGATATTCAGCTTAAAATCATATCTTCTATTCCGGGTCTTGAGAATGCAAAGATGACTAGACCTGCTTATGCGATAGAACATGATTATGTTTCTCCACTTGAACTTCTACCGACTCTTGAGACTAAGAGGGTTAAAAATTTATTTTTTGCGGGACAGATAAATGGGACTACCGGATATGAGGAGGCTGCGGCTCAAGGTTTAATTGCTGGTATTAATGCAGCTTGTAAGGCTTTGTCAATGAAAGAATTTATTTTTGATAGAACAATGGGGTATATTGGTGTGTTGATTGATGATCTTACTACAAAAGGTACAAATGAGCCGTATAGAATGTTTACTTCAAGGGTTGAATATAGACTTATATTGAGAGAAGACAATGCAGATAGAAGACTTTCAAAAATTGGTTATGAATTGGGGATATTACCATATGAATGCTATAAAAAAGTAATTGAAAAAGAGGAAAAAATTAATGAAACTATAGAGAAATTGGGACATTTTAGATTAAATCCAAACGATGAGAATAATGAAAAATTAAAAAGATTGCATACTTCAGGCATTAACAAACCACTTACATTACTTGAAATATTAAGAAGACCGGAGATAAAACTAGATAGCTTAGCTCAAATATTTTTACCAGAACTTACTTTTCTTTCGGAAGAGGTTAAGGAGGCAGTTGAGATAGAAGTAAAGTATGAAGGCTATATAAAAGAAGAAAAGAATATGGTAGAAAAATTCTCTTCTATGGAATCAATAAAGATACCTGAGGCTTTTGACTATTCTCAAATTTCTGGATTAAAGAAAGAAGAAATAGAAAAGTTATCGAAAGTTCGTCCTATAAATCTGGGGCAAGCCAGTAGAATTCCGGGAGTTACGCCTGCAGCCATTCAAATAATTTTGATTTATTTAAAAAAGCAAAAAAATTGATTTTTTAAAGGATTATAGTAAAATAAAATTATGAACATAATAAGTAGAAGTGTTTATGAGGTTATAAAATTTGCAGTAAAAAGTTATCTTGATGTTTTTATGGAATTTAAAGTCTGGGGGAAAGAAAATATTGATTTTCCCGGGCCAAAAATTTATTGTTCAAATCATTTTTCTTCAACAGATCCGTTTTTTGTTATCACTTTGATGAAAGAACCTGTTCATATGATTATAGGACCTGGTTTTTCTGTCCCTATCTTTAAAACTATTTTGAAATGGGGTGAGCAGATAAATGCTCTTTCTATTCATAGAAAGACAGTGGTAGATAAGGCTGTAAAGTTTCTTGAGAAAGGAGAATCTGTATATATTTTCCCTGAAGGAGATCTTAACGATCAGTCAAACTTAATGAAGTTTTATACCGGGGTAGCAAAAATCTATCTTAGATATCATTGTCCAGTTGTTCCTATAGGACTTGCGGCTCCAAAAAGCCATGTGAAGGAAAAATCACCATCCATAAAGGTTGAAGGTAAAATTTTTAAAACAAAAACTGTTCTTTCAGGTAAATACTTTGCCAACATTGGAAAACCGTTATATTTTTCAAATGAACAGTCTGAAGAAGAAATTACAGAAATTATAAAAAAACAGATTGAAAATCTCATTTCAGACCTTAAAACCAACAAATTCTGGGAGTAAATTTTATCAAATAGTTTACTTTACAAGCAAAACTTTTTGCCTTATAATTTAGAGTATTTTTTTAGAAAATAAAATAAAGAGGATAAAATGTCAAAGGAGCTTTTTGATAGAACTGAGATAATAGAGTCATACTTTGAAGATGAAATAAAGGTTTCGTATCTTAATTATGCATATAGTGTTATAACAGGCAGAGCTATTCCTGATGTTAAAGATGGGCTTAAACCTGTTCAAAGAAGAATTCTATACTCAATGGCTGAAATGAGCTTATGGCACAATAAACCTACAAAGAAGTCGGCCCGTATTATCGGAGATGTACTCGGTAAATATCATCCACATGGAGATTCTTCTGTTTATATTGCTATGGTGAAGATGGCACAGGAATTTCATATGCGTTATCCTTTGATTATTGGTCAGGGTAATTTTGGCTCTATTGATGATGATCCACCGGCGGCGATGAGGTATACAGAAGCAAAATTGTCAAAGGTTGCAGAGTATATACTTGAGGATCTAGATAAAGAAACTGTAGATTTTAAGCCAAACTATGATGATACACTTAATGAACCTGTTGTTTTACCGGGTAAATTTCCAAATCTTCTATGTAATGGGACTACAGGAATTGCTGTAGGTCTTGCAACAGATATTCCACCACATAATTTCAAAGAGGTTGCGAGAGGCATTTCAGCTTATATTGACAATCCAAACATCACAGTAAGGGAATTGATGAAATTTGTTCCGGGGCCTGATTTTCCAACTAGTGGTATTATCACAAACAAAGATGAGATAGCACAGATTTATGAAACTGGTTCAGGTACCATAGAGCTTGCCGGCAAAATAGAATTTGAAGAGAAATCAAATCATAACCTCCTTGTTATAAAAGAGATTCCATATAGGGTTATAAAATCAAAACTTGTAGAAGAGATTACAAATATTTATTTGGACAATAATAATAAATATGCTCTTGTGTTAAGAGGAATAAAAGAAATAAGGGATGAATCGAGTAAAGAAGGTATAAGGATAGTTCTTGAGCTATTTAAGGATGCTAATGTTGAAGCTATTAAGACGGCTCTTTTTGCTCAAACATCTCTTAAAACAAGGATAAAAGTAAATATGACTACTCTTGTGAATAACCATCCAAAATTATTGTCTTTAAAAGACATAATTGCAAATTATGTTAATCACAGAGAAAATGTTATCATAAGAAGAACAAATTTTGAACTTGATAGAGCTAAAAAAAGGATTCATATAGTTGAAGGTCTTTTAATAGCTATTGATAATCTGGATGAGGTAATAAAGATTATAAGAAATAATGAAACTCAAAGAGCCAAGGAACTCTTAATGCAGAAATTCAAACTCACCGATATTCAGGCAGAAGCAATACTTGAAATGAAATTGAGAAATTTAACAAAACTTGAAACTCAAAAATTGAAAGAAGAGAAGATAGAACTTGAGAAAAAAATAGCAGATTATACAGATATTTTAAATAACCCTCAAAGGAGAAAGGATATTATAAAGAATGAATTACTTGAGATGGAGAAGGAGATAGGGGATGATAGGCTTACAAAGTTTGAGGATATGGATACTTCTAAGATTGATACAGAGGATTTGATAGAGAATTTGCCAATGCTTTTAAGCATTTCGAGAAAAGGATTCTTGATAAGAGAAGTTGGGGCAAATCTTGTAAAAGTTGGCAATAGAGGAGGTAAAGGTAAAAGAGGGGATGCAACGGATAGCAATAAACTTGAAAAAGACGATTATATATTTGAGACAATCTCTGGGTATCTTAAGGATAAATATCTTTTTGTTACCAATTCTGGTAGGATTTATTCGCTTAAGGGTTATGAGATTAAGGGAGATACAGAAGGTAAGATAACCCGTTCGCACATAAAGAATATTGAGAGATTAAGAGAGATAGAGGAAAGAGGGGAAAGGATAACAGCTGTTCTTGCTGTCAGTGAGTTTAATGATGATCACTTTATCTTCTTTATTACCAAGAAAGGAAAAGGCACAAGAATTCCACTTTCACAATTTGAAAACATTAATAAGACAGGTATTAACAGTATAAAGCTAATAGGTGATGATGAGGTTGTTGGAGCAATTGTTACTGATGGAACAAAGAAACTGTTTGTTGTTAAGAGGAATTCAAAAGGATTTAAATTCAGTGAAAATTTATTTACTCCACACAATAGAAATGTTTCCGGTGAGAAAGCCACATATGTTGGTTCAAAAGATGAGGAAGTAATTGGAATGGATATTGCAGATGAGGATAAATATGTTTTATTTGTTACAAAGGATGGCAGAGGCAAAAAGATTCCTATTTCTGAATTCAGTGAGCTTGTAAACAGAGGGGGAAAAGGTTATAAGCTAGCAGAATTAGGGAAAAACAGGCAGGTGGCTTGTTTTACAAAATGTAATGATGACGATATTGTAGTAATAACAACTAAGAATGGAAGAAGGGTGTCTTTTTCTCTCAAAGATGTTCAGAGTAATCTTTTAAAACTTATAGATTTATCTAACGGTGATGAAGTAAGTGCAGTAACAACTTTACAAACAGATGAGGAATAGTAAAGGATAGTTATGAGAAATTACAATGCATTTTTATTCGAGATTTATGAAACAATTTTTGACGATTCTTTTGCTCTCGAGGATAGGCAAACTTACCTTGTAGATAATATATATACTTTACTTGAGAAGTCTTTATTCCCTGTTAAACATTCAAGTGTCAAAAAAACTATAGAAAATTTGTATGATTTTATAAGAAAAGAGAAAGAAAATGGTAAAATATTTAATATTTTCAGACAGGTGGAATTTATAATAAAAGAATTAAAGATAAATGATATAATTCTGTTTAAGAAAATCTATGATTGCTATAATGATTCTTCTTTACAAATTTCCCCAAAATTATATAATGATATAGTGAGGATTCTTCAACTTCTTAGAGAAAGTGATAAAAGACTTTATCTTATAGGAAATAATTTTTATACTTCTGGGATAATTTTGAGATTTTTACTGAAAGAAAATAATATTTATGATTTGTTTGATGGCTTTTTGTTTGCAGATGAATATGGTAAAGTTTTTTTTGATAGTTTAAGTCTTGATTATTTCAGAAAGAATTTTTGTGAAAATTTTCTCTTTGTTACAAATTTAAGAAACTGGCATTTTGAGAAGGGGCTTGGGATAGAAATATTGTCTCTTGCAAACGGTAATGATGAGTTGTATAATTTAATTTTGTCGGAGCAATAGTTATGTTTTTAAAGAGGAATTTTTTATTGAGTAAATATTATGGAACTATTGTATACTTTAGATACTGGTAGTTTTTATTTAATTTATTTTTTATTAAGGAGATAAAGATGAAAGAAGAATTATATAAAATACTTGAAGAGGCTAAAAAAGAAATTGCAAATATACGTGATAATATTGAACTTGAGAAGATGAAGGTTAAATTTCTTGGTAAAAAGGGACCGATAAAAGATGTATTGAGTAAACTTGGCTCTATAAGTGAGGAATTGAGAAAAGAAGTCGGTAGGGTTGCTAATGAAGTAAAAGAAGAACTTACGAAAATGATTGATGAAGCTGAGGCACACCTCAAAAAGTTACAAAAAGAAAATGAACTTAAGAAAGGGGTAAGCGATATTTCACTTCCTTTAAAAAAACCTTTGACCGGTTATCCTCATCCAGTTTCTCTAGTTGTGGAAAAGATGGTTAATATTTTCAAGAGTATGGGGTATAGTGTTGCTGATGGTCCAGAACTCGAAGAGGAGTATTATAACTTTGATATGCTTAATATTCCTCCCCATCACCCTGCGAGAGATGATCATGATTCTTTCTACGTTATGCCCGGAATGTTACTGAGGACCCATACTTCACCTGTTCAGATAAGGACAATGAAATGTTTTAAACCTCCTATAGCCATAGTTGTACCGGGTAGATGTTATAGAAGAGATGCTACCGATGCGACTCATAGCCATACTTTTCACCAGATGGAAGGGCTTGTAGTGGATAAAGGTATATCCTTTGCAGATCTTAAAGGAACTTTGCTTCTATGGGCTAAAATGATGTTTGGAGAAGAAACACAAATTAGGTTAAGACCAGATTTTTTTCCATTCACCGAGCCGTCGGCTGAACTAGCTGTAACTTGTCCTGTTTGTAAGGGGAAGAAATGTAATGTATGTAAACATACCGGCTGGGTTGAACTTATGGGTTGTGGAATGGTTGATCCTATAGTGCTAGAGAATTGCGGAATTGATTCTGAAGTTTATTCTGGTTTTGCTTTTGGACTTGGTATAGAGAGGGTCGCTATGACTGTTTACGGGATCAGTGATATAAGACAATTTTTTGAGAATGATTTAAGACTTCTTGAGCAATTTGGGAAATAAAGAGGTATATTATGAAAGTAACATATAATTGGTTGAAAGAATTTGTGAATTTTAAAAATTCACCAGAAGAAATAGGGCAAATTCTCACATCAATGGGCCCAGAAGTTGTATCAATAAAGCCTGTTGGAATATCAACTCAAAATGCTAACAATATTATTTTGACAAAGGTTCTAGAAGTTAAAAAGCATCCAAATGCTGATAATCTTAAAATTGTGATTATTGATTATAATAAAAAGCAAGTGATTACTAATAGTCCTAATATTTCAAAAGACGATTATGTGATTTATGCAAAAACAGATACTCATCTTCCAAATGGTTTTATGGTAAAAAAGGTGAATATAAAATCAATAGAATCAGAAGGGATGCTTCTTGCTAAGGAACATCTTAATCTTGAAGAAAAGAGCAGTGATATTTTCATTTTAGGTAAAGACAAAAAAAAGGCAGAATTTTTGTTTAATATATATTGTGAAGAGGATTATATACTTGAAGTAGAACTGACTGCAAATAGATCTGACTGTCTTTCAGTGCTTGGTATAGCAAGGGAGATATCTGCTGCGCTTAATTTGCCCATTAATATTCCTTTACCCACTATAGAATCTAATCTTGAGGAAATTCCTGTTGTTGAGGTAATTGACGATGAAAATTGTCCCAGGTATTCTGCAAGGGTGCTCAGAGATGTAAAGGTTTCCGAATCGCCTGAATGGATAAAAAGGAAACTGGAGTTATGTGGTATAAGGGCAATAAACAATATAGTTGATGCTACAAACTATGTGCTTCTTGAGCTTGGGCATCCGATGCATGCTTTTGATTTGAAACTTCTTGAGGGGGAAAAAGTAGTTATCCGTAAGGCTTTTAAAAATGAAATTATCACAGCTCTTGATGGTGTAAAATACGAACTTTCAAATGAAATGCTTGTAATAGCGGATGATAAAAAACCTGTTGCCATAGCTGGAATAATGGGTGGGGAATATAGTGGAGTTATAGCAGATACAAAGAGTATATTGCTTGAAAGTGCTTATTTTAATCCTTTATTAATCAGAAGGACAGCAAAAAAATTAGGTTTAAGAACTGAGTCAAGCTACAGATTTGAAAGGGGAACAGATTGGGAAATAACAACTAAAGCAATAGAAAGAGCAACAGAAATTATTATGCTGACCTGTTCACCAAAAATTTCAAAGATAAGAGATGAGTATAATAATGTGTTTAAGGATAGAATAATCAAAGTAAGGGCTGATTTTGTATCTGAAAAGATAGGATTGAGTTTCAGTCTCAAAGATCTTGAGTTGTTTCTTAAGAGGCTTCATTTTACTATTGTGTCAAAAGAGAAGGATTTTCTTGAGGTTAAGATACCTTCTTTCAGAGCTGATGTTAGCCGTCAAATTGATATTGTAGAGGAGATTTCAAGATTATATGGGTATAATAACATTCCTCAGAATAATTTTAAACCTCCTGTAGTAGTTAAAAATCTCGGGTTTAAGAAAGACATATATTGGTTAATCAGGGAGAGTTTGATTACTTATGGTTTCACAGAAACCTATAACTATTCATTTTGTGGTGAGGAAGATGTTAAAACTTTCTTGCTTGATCAAAATGAAATGATAAAACTTCAAAATCCAATGTCAAGTGATATTTCTTTACTAAGACCATACCTTTTCCCAAATTTATTAAAAACACTTGATTATAATATAAAAAGTGTTTATAAGAATGATCTAAGGTTGTTTGAATATGGAAGAACTTTTAAAAAACAAAACAATAAAATGATTGAAAAAAAAGTTTTTTGTGGTGTGATGTATGGTAAAAACTATGATTACTACAATATTTCTGGAGTTGTAGAAGGCCTTCTTGATAAGGTAGGTAAGAAGAGGATAGATTATGAGAAGATAGAACTTCCCTTTTTACATCCAATAAATTCTGGAAAGATAAAATTTGATGGAAAGGAGGTTGGTATTGTTGGTGAGATTCATCCTGATGTGAGAGAGAGATTGGATATAAAGAATCCTGTTTATGTATTTGAACTTGAGATAGAGAATTTGGCGGATTATTTAGAAAAAGCCATCAAAGTTCAAAAATTCTCAAAACTTCCTCCTGTTACAAGAGATTTATCGATAGTGGTAAATAAGAATGTTATAGCAAGAGGGATTATGAATGAGATTTCTTTATCAAGTGAGCTTATAAAGGATGTTGAATTTAAAGATATATTTGAAAGTCCACAGATAGGTGTTGAGAATAAAAGTCTCACATTTTCGATAACATTTTCTCATCCTGAAAGGACACTTACAGATGAGGAAGTCAATATTATTGTAGAAGAAATAATTAAGAGACTTAAAGCGAAGTTTAATGCAGAATTAAGATGAAAATTTATATAAATAAAGATAAGATAAAAAGACGTGTTATACAAATTGCGAAAGAGATAGAAAAAGAAATAGGAAATAAAGAGGTTGTATTTATTTCCAATCTGAAAGGTTCTATAATATTTTTTTCTGATATTTTGAGAAATATAAATAGCAAAAACATAATAATGGATTTTATTGCGACTGAGAGTTATACAGGCAAAGAAAGCAGTGGAGAGATTAAGATAGTCAAAGATTTAAGTGTAAATGTATTTGGTAAAGATGTTTATCTAGTAGAAGATATTTTAGATACTGGTTTGACTCTTAATACTCTTATAAATTATATAAAAGAGGTTCACAAACCTTCTTCGATAAAGATAGTAGTTTTGCTTGACAAACCATCGAGAAGAAGAGTAAATTTAAAAGTGGACTATAGTGGTTTTATGATAGAAGACAAATTTGTTGTAGGG
>JAOACQ010000088.1 GCA_026417755.1 Brevinematales bacterium
CTCCTTACTTTTTTTATGCTTACTTCTACATTCATCAAAGCCTCGGCCATAAATGTTGATCTTCCTAAGGCAACAACATCGGACGTGCAGGCTTCAAGAGATGCTGTTATAACCGTATACAAAAATGGTAATATTACACTGAATGACAAAAATACAGACATAGGAAATCTTGGTAATCTTTTAAAAGAAATGTATACAAACAATAATGAGCTTGTTGTGGTAATTCAAAGTGACAAAGATGTCCCGTATGGTATAGTAATACAAATAATGGATATAGTGAGACTAACAGGCATAAAAAAAATGAGCTTATCGACTGTTCTTAAGGAATAGTTATATGAAAGAAATAGACTTGAAAAATAGCTTTTATATATCTCTTGCAATTCATCTATTTTTATTTCTTTTATTCAGCCTTTTTTTCTTAAAAAATCCATTTCAAAAGATTGAAACTCCTACCGTAATAAATATTCAATTTGATAATCAGATTTCTGGTAACCAGATGAATGAAATAAAAGAACCAGCCCCTGTAATTCAAGAAAAAAAAGTAGAAGAAAAAGTCAAAGAAAAAATAACACCAACAAAAAAAGAACCAAAGAAAAATGAAATTCTCAAGAAGGAGGTGCAAGAAAAAAAAGAAAAATTGGAAAGAAATATATCTGAAAAATCAAAAGAAAAAAACATTCCTGAAACAGGAAACAAAGAAAATACCAAAGAAGAAGAGGACGATGATTTACTAAAAAATATAGACGAAGCTATCAAAAAAGGTAACACAAAAAACAATACAACAGAAGAAGGAACGTCGAAATCAGATGTCCTTTCAGGAGGTCAATGGAGCGGTAAAGCGCGAAGAACCATCTTCTTCCCGGACATTCAATCAAGACTGCCAGATGAATTAAGAAAAAAAGGCATAGGTTATGCTGTAACAGCAAGAATAAAATTTGATAAAAATGGACTTGCAACATATGTAGAGATAATCAAATCTTCGGGTAATTCAAAAGTTGACCAGATTTTTAATACAGAACTTAAAAAGATAAGGGTTGAACCAGCTGAAACAACAGATGAGGTTATTCACACCTTCAGAATACAGATAAGATAATTTTCAGTTAAAAAATAATCTTAAACCTTCTTTATTACGAATTTCAATAATTCCCTTTTTACGTTAACGATAACAGATTTTACTGAAATTTTGACTTTTTTACGAACAGTTTTTAAAATATGTAAATCTTTAAAAGAGGAGTTGGTTATGAAAAGATTTTTCAGTATTTCACTTGTGATAGTTGTTTTTGGTTTTTTATTTGGCTGTAAAGGAGAAGGTAGTGTGAAAGAAACAAAAAAGGAAAAATGGGTTTTGATCTGGAATGATGAATTTGATTATGAAGGACTATTGGATGAAAATAAATGGGATTATGACGCCGGTGGTAGTGGCTGGGGAAATGCTGAACAACAATTTTATACTGCATATGACACCGAAACTGCAAGGGTTTCAAATGGAGTTTTAATCATAGAAACAAGAAAAAAATGGCATCTTGGTATGCCCTATAAATCTGCAAGGGTTGTAACAAGAGGAAAAGGAGATTTTCTATATGGTAAAATAGAAGTTTCAGCCAAATTACCAAAGGGAAGAGGTCTCTGGCCAGCTATATGGATGCTTCCAACCGAGCAAAAATACGGAGGATGGCCTTCAAGTGGAGAAATTGATATTATGGAGATGGTTGGTCACGAACAGGATTTTATTCATTTCAGTGTTCATACAGATGCTTTCAATCATAAGATAAATACTCACAAAACATACAGAACATACTTACAGGGAGCTAGTGAAAATTTTCATATTTATGCCATAGAGTGGTATCCTGATAGAATTGATTTCTTACTCGATGGTGTTAAACAATTTACTTTCAAAAAACTGGCAGATGACCCTAAAAAATGGCCTTTTGACCAGAAATTTTATTTGATTATGAATATTGCTGTCGGTGGAACATGGGGTGGAGCAAAAGGTATCGATAATTCTATTTTCCCCCAGAGAATGGAAATTGACTATGTAAGAGTTTATAAACTGGCTAATGAATGATTTTTTACAAAATAAAATCTTTCTTTTTCCAAAATTTTTAAGATTGTTTATTCTTTTAAAAAGTCTCGCAATGATGGACTTCCCTATCATTGCGAAAAACTTCTTTCTGTTCTTCATTTTATCAGTATTTGCTAAACTAAACAAATTGTTAAATAAACCAATTCCTTTTCGTGTAATCCTCTCCATAAAAAAATTGAAAGAAATTCTTCAATCTTGAAAATTTCAAGAAGGTTTTAAGTTCTATTTTAATTTTCAAACATTTTCTTATAAAAATATTAACTTTTAATTATCAACTCAAGATTTGATTAAATCAAAATTTTTAAATATAATATAAAGAGGAATATAATATGCTTGAAATAAAACTTGATTTACCGATTTCCGGAAGTGATAATAAAACAATCTATGATGTAGCCATTGTTGGTGGTGGACCAGCAGGACTTACTGCCGCAATTTACACCTCAAGAGCTTTACTTAATACAATAGTGTTTGAAAAATTAGGTACAGGTGGCCAGGCTGCTATAACGGATCACATTGAAAATTACCCTGGTTTTCCAGAAGGAGTAAACGGTTTTGAACTCTCTCAGAAAATGGAAGAACAGGCAAGAAATTTTGGTACCAAATTTGAATTTTCGGAAATTCATAAAATTGAAAAAGATTTTACAAAAAATTGTTTTATCCTTTATTCTGGAAACAAAGAATTTTTAGCTAAAACTGTTATAATATCTACAGGAACAACGCCAAAAAGACTCAATGTTAAAGGGGAACAGGAATTTTGGGGGAGAGGTATATCAACCTGTGCTACCTGTGATGCTGCTCTTTACAAGGATAAAGTTGTAGCTGTTGTGGGTGGGGGTGATTCCGCACTTGATGAGGGATTATTTCTTACAAGATTTGTTAAAAAATTATATATAATTCACAGAAGAAACGAACTTAGGGCTGTAAAAATATTACAGAAAAGAGCTATGGAAAATCCAAAAATAGAATTTATATTTAATTCAGTAGTCGAAGAAATTATAGGAGAAAATAAAATTCAGAAAGTAAAAATTAAAAACCTTATAACTAATGAAATATCTTTTCTGGATATAGAAGGATTATTTATTTATATTGGACTTGAGCCAAACACAAAAATGATAGAACACATCAACAAAGATGAAACTGGTTATATTATTACAAACGAAAACCTTGAAACAAGCATCCCTGGATTATATGCTGCGGGTGATTGTAGATATAAAACATTAAGACAGGTCGCTACAGCTATAGGAGATGGTGCTCTAGCTGCACATAATGCAGAAAAGTACCTCGAACATCTTGAATGTGGTAATGTAAAGTAAGGAGAAATATAATGAAATCTGATGATATCAGGCAAAGTTTTCTTGATTTTTTTAAAAGTAAAGGACATACCATTGTGCCAAGTTCTTCATTAATTCCAGAAAATGACCCAACTCTTCTTTTCACAAATGCTGGAATGAATCAGTTTAAGGATGTTTTCTTGGGGCTTGGAACAAGAGAATACAAAAGAGCCGCAGATACTCAGAAATGTATGAGAGTATCCGGAAAACATAATGATCTTGAGGATGTTGGAAAGGACGGTTATCATCATACATTTTTTGAAATGCTTGGCAATTGGTCTTTTGGAGATTACTACAAAAAAGAAGCTATTGAATGGGCTTGGGAACTCCTTACAAAAGTCTGGAAACTTCCTAAAGACAGACTTTATGCAACTGTTCATCATACAGATGATGAAGCCTTCAAGCTATGGGCAGAGGTAACAGATATTGATAAATCTCATATACTTAAGTTTGGAGACAAAGATAATTTCTGGGAAATGGGAGCAACAGGCCCTTGTGGTCCCTGTTCTGAAATTCATATAGATAGAGGTGAAGAGTCTTGTGATAAAAAGCATATCGAAGGACATAAATGTTCTGTAAATGGAGGTTGTGCAAGATATATTGAACTCTGGAACTTAGTTTTTATCCAGTACAATAGAAATGAAGATGGTAGTTTAACTCCTCTACCAAACAAACACGTTGACACAGGAATGGGCTTTGAAAGAATAACAAGTGTTATTCAGGGTAAGATTTCAAATTATGATACCGATATTTTTTCTTCCATAATCTCTGCAATTGAAGATCTAAGCGGGAAAAAGTTTTCAAAAGATACCGAAACCCCTATAAGAGTTATCGCTGACCATATAAGAACACTCACGTTTGCAATGTCTGACGGAGTTATGCCATCAAATGAAGGTAGAGGTTATGTTATAAGAAAAATTTTAAGAAGAGCTATAAGATATGGAAAATATCTTGGGTTCGAAGAACCATTCTTACACAAATTAACTCAAAGTGTTGTTGAAAAGTATGGACATATTTTCCCAGAAGTAAAAGATAGACAGGAAATGGTCAAATCTTTAATTTTTTCAGAAGAAGAGGCATTTTATAAAACCATCCATAGAGGACTTGACAAACTCAATGAAATAATTGATAAATGTCACAAAGAAAACAAAAATATTATCTCTGGTGCGGATTTGTTTATGCTTTATGACTCCCTTGGTTTACCTTTAGATTTTATCGAAAGTATTACAGAAGATGAAAAACTTACTCTTGATAAAGCAGGTTTTAATAAATTGATGGAAGAACAAAAAGAAAGAGCCAGGGCAAACTGGAAAAATGATGCCTTTAATATTGAACTATTGAAAGGTAAAAACTTTAAAACAATATATACTGGTGAAAATAAATACGAAGATAGTTCTAAAATAATTATGATAATAGAAGACAATAAGGAGAAAGATTTAATTGAACAAAATAAAAACGGTGTTATAATAACTAGTGAAACCCCCTTCTATGGTGAAAAAGGTGGACAGGTAGGTGATAAAGGATTTATCAAAAAAGATGATGGCTCTATATTTGAAGTTAATGATACAAAGATATTTGAAGATACATACATACATATTGGTAAAGTAGTAAAAGGCTCATTCAAGAAAAATGACACTGTAACTCTTGTTGTCGATGAAGAAAGAAGAAGATCAATAGCAAGAAACCACACTGCAACCCACTTGCTACATAAAGCATTAAAAAAGATTCTAGGTGAACATGTTGCTCAAGCAGGTTCTCTCGTTGGTCCCAATGGGTTCAGATTTGATTTTACTCACTTTAAAGCAATGTCAAAAGAAGAAATCGAAATGGTTGAAAATGAAGTCAATAAGGCTATTCTAAATTCTCTACCAGTTTCAATTTCTTATCTACCAAAAGAGGAAGCTATAAAGAAAGGAGCAGTAGCTATATTTGAAGAAAAGTATGGAGATATAGTCCGAATAGTAGAAGTTGAAAATTATTCAAAAGAACTTTGTGGTGGTTCACATGTCAAAAATACCGGTGAAATTGGCCTTTTCAAGATAGTTTCTGAAACATCTATCTCTGCAGGCACAAGAAGGATAGAAGCAATAACAGCTCTTTCTTTACTCGATATTTTCAGAAAAAATTATATGTTACTTAACGAAATATCAATAATACTAAATACAAAAGAAGATAAAATACTGGAAAGAATAAAATCCTTGTTAGAAGAAATAAAAGAAAAAGAGAAAGAAATAGAAGATTTAAAAACTAAATTATTATCCTCGGAACTTGACAAAATAATAGAAAAGTGTGAAAATTACAAAGGTGTTAAAATTCTAGCAGAGATATTGGATAAACCACAAAATGAACTGGTTAGTATTACGGACATTTTTAAAACAAAAATTGACAAAGGAATTGTATTTTTACTCGCTAAAAACGCTGATAAGGTAAGCATCGTCTGTGGTATTACAAAAAATCTGACTGATAAAATAAAAGCTAAAGAAGTGGTTTCTGAAATTGCAAAATTTCTTGGTGGTGGCGGCGGTGGTAGAGATGACTTTGCACAGGCAGGTGGTAAACATACAGATAAAATAGAAGAAGCCTTAATAAAGGCAAAAGAAATAGTTATTAATAAACTTAAATAAATTTTTAAATACGATAGATAAGTCAAGAAATTTAATATAGTTCCGATAAAAAATAAAAAAAGCACAGGAGAAACTATATGCCAGAACCAGATGATATTCAATTAGAAGAAGAGACACCGCAGCAAGAGGAAACACAACCCAAGGCTGGTTTTTCTATCGGTAAACTTATTGAATGGCTACTTTCAAATATGATACCTATAATTATTGCTGTTGTATTAGCTACGGTTATTTCTTTCTTAATGATAAGAGGTAGTTTAAGCAAAAAACAAGAAGAAGAATATAAAACTGTAAAATTAGCCCCAAAACCGGAACCTCTTATGATATTTAAACTCGATGAATTCAGAATCAACACATCTGATGTTGATGAATCACATTTTGTAAGACTTAAGATAAATCTTGCGTATAATGGTAAGAACAAAAAATTATCAGCAGAGCTTGCTCAAAGAATAGAACAAATAAGAGACATAATAATAAGAATATTAAATTCAAAAGAAAAACAAGATATAGACGAACCAATAGAAAAAGAAGAATTAAAAGAGGAAATAAAAAAGCAAATTAATAACATTTTATCTTCAGGTGAAATCGAGGAAATTTACTACGATGAATTTGTAATTTCTTAAAAAATTAAAATAGAAGGTTAAAATATGACTGAAATTCTTTCACAAGATGAGATTGATGCATTATTGACAGCTGTATCGAGTGGTGAGAGTTTTCCTGCTGCGACTGAAACTACAACAAAACCAGCACCGGGAGCAAAAAGAGAAAAGAAAAGGCTAAAGGTTTATGACTTCAGAAGGCCAGACAAATTCTCAAAAGATCAAATCAGAACGTTACAAATGATGCATGAAACTTTTGCCCGTTTAACCACAACATCTCTTTCTGCCCAACTAAGAACTTTAGTACATGTTCATGTAGTTTCTGTTGATCAGCTTACATACGAAGAATTTATAAGATCTATCCCCTCCCCAACCACACTTGGTATAATTAATATGGACCCACTCAAAGGGAGTTCAGTCATAGAACTTGATCCAAGTATTACATTCGCAATTATAGATAGACTTTTTGGTGGTAAAGGAGAATCTCTTAAAACAAATAGAGAATTAACAGATATTGAACTTTCAGTTATAGAAGGAATTATAGTGAGACTCTTGGGTAATCTGAGAGAATCATGGGCTAACGTAATTGACTTAAGGCCAAGACTCGGAAATATAGAAACTAACCCTCAATTTGCTCAGATTGTACCACCTAATAGCATGGTTGTTTTAACTACGTTTGATACAAAAGTTGGTGATGTAGAAGGTATGATGAATTTTTGTATTCCTTACATCACGATAGAACCAATAATTAATAAACTCTCAGCCCAATACTGGTATTCAAGTATAAGAAAAGGTATAACAACAGAAAACCTTGAACTTATAAAAGAACAGATAGAGGATATACCGACCCAAGTTGTTGTAAGACTTGGTGAAACTGAACTTAAATTTAAAGAAATTTCTCAGATTAAAGAAGGTGATATAATAAGGCTTGATAATCCTGCAACTTCTCTTGCAGAAGTAATAATCGGTAACAGTATAAAATTCAGAGGTAAACCTGGTGTTGTAGGGAAAAGAAGAGCCCTTCAGGTTCAGGAAGTTATATCTACTATTACAGAAGATATGCTTCAGGATATTCTTATGGGAGAACAGGAGTAATTTTTTCTAAAATGATTTTCTTTTCTTCCGATAAGCATATTAGTATATTTAAATTAGTAATATTAAACTAAAAAAGGAGGCAAAGATGAGTGATGGAACCCTTTCTCAAGATGAAATAGATGCATTATTGCAAGGTACAGATGAACTGATGACTGAAAGTTTAGGAGACTCATCTATAAGTAATTTTGGTGGTGGAAGGAGTGTTTCTGCTGATGCCTTAACAGATAATGAAAAAGCAAATTTAGGTGAAATATTGAGAGAAGTAGGAACTGCAGAAGCAAATATAATTTCAACACTTACAGGGTTAAATTGCACCTTCGGGTCTCCTTTTGTTGACACTGCTTCTTTAGATACAATAAGAAAAGACTTAAAAGGTAAAATTCTTATCGCAAGGGTTGCGCTAACTGGTGGAGTAAATGGTGAATGGGCTTTTGTTGTTCCGGATAAAAGTGTTCTCTCTATCGCAAATGTTTTAATCGGACAAGAAGATAATACAGAACTAACAGATCTTATTAAAAACACCTTTACAGAAGTTATCACTCAGATGGTTAGTTCAATGGTTTCTGTAATAAGCGAAAAGATTGGAAGGCAAATAACACCGGGCATCCCAAATGTTGAAGTATTAAATGACTCTTCAAATTTAACACTTGGTGGTGGCCAATTTTTTGCAAGACTTAGTAATTTATTTAACTTACAGGACAAAGGAAATTTAAAGTTTTTCTCAATTATTCCTGTAGGAATGGCAAGAAATATATCAAATACATATAATGCTGCTAAAAGTGCAGCAGCAACTCAATACAAGGGACCTGCTGTCCAGCAAACCGGTGTCCCGGTAAAAAATGTGGCCTTTGAACCTTTACAAATGGGTGTTGCTTCGGAAGGAATGGGTAATATTGCTCTACTACTCGATGTCCCGATGAGAGTAACTGTCGAACTTGGTAGAACAGAAATGACGATTAAAGAAATTTTAGGCCTTGGAGAAGGTTCAATTATTGAATTAAACAAACTCGCTGGTGAACCAGTTGATATATTGGTAAATGATAAACTTATAGCTCAGGGTGAAGTTGTTGTAATCGATGAAAACTTTGCTGTAAGAGTAACAAAGATAGTGACCCCAATGGAAAGAATCTTTGAAGGAAGTGAAGGTAAGATTTAAGACTTATGTATAAAACCATTTACGGACCTGTTCCTTCAAGAAGACTCGGTATTTCTCTCGGGGTTGATATTGTCCCCCATAAGATTTGTTCTTTCAACTGTGTCTATTGTGAATGCGGAAAAAACACAATATTAACTACAGAAAGAAGAGATTTTGTTCCTATAGATTTTGTTATTTCTGAAATCGAAGATTTTTTATCAAAGAATCCTGCTCCTGATTATATATCAATATCCGGTTCTGGTGAACCAACACTTCATTCAGAATTGGGTACTTTAATTTCCAAAATCAAAAAAAAATTTCCAGATATAAAATTGGCACTACTTACAAATTCCAGTTTACTCAATGAAAAAAAAGTGAGAGAAGAAATTTACCCTGTCGATCTTGTCCTTCCATCCCTTGATGCAGCCACAGAAAAAGCGTTCAAAAAAATAGATAGACCATTTAACTCAATCAAACTTGAAAACATAATTAAAGGAATAGCAGATCTAGTAAGTGAAATGAAAAATATCTCCACAAAAAAACAAATATGGCTTGAAATTTTTATAATCGAAGGAATTAATACCGATGAGGAAAACATTTATGCCTTAAAAAAAGCAATAGAATTTATAAAGCCCGATAAGGTCCAGCTTAACACATTAGATAGGCCTGGAACAGAAGATTGGGTAAAATCAACTTCTATAGAAACCCTAGAAAGTATAAAAGAAAAATTAAATCTTCCTAACATAGAAATAATAAGTAAATTTAAACACAGGGATGAAATTAAACATTATAGAAGTGATATAGAAGCAACTATTCTCGAAACTATAAAAAGAAGACCTTTAAGACTAGAAGATATTTCAGAAATTCTTGGTCTTTCAAAAGAAGAAATAAGAAAATATATAGATATTCTTATGAATGAAAATAAAATAATACAAAAAACAATATGTTCCAATGGATCCTATGAAGTATTTTATGGGCCGAAAAGATAGTTTTCTTGAACTTTTCACAAAAATATTTCAAAATATTAGCAGGAAATAATAATGAAAGATGTGCAAAGCGAAAAAGATCTAAGAAATATACCTATAAACAAAGTTGGTGTAAATAACGTAAAATATCCATTAAGTGTAATAAACAGAGACGGTAATATTGTCCACACTGTAGCAACAATAAATATGTACGTAAATCTGCCCCATCATTATAGAGGAACACATATGAGCCGTTTTCTCGAAATAATAAGTAAACACAATGTAAACCTTGATTTTCACAATCTTGATAATATACTTAAAGATATTAGAAGAAAGTTTGACTGTGAAACTTCTCACCTTGAAATAAGTTTTCCCTACTTTGTGAATAAAAAAGCTCCTATATCAAAACTAACTTCCCCACTCGAATATGAATGTAAAGTTGAATGTGAAATGAACAGTGAAGAAAAGCTTAAACTCATTACTGAAGTCAAAGTCCCGGTAACAACCTTATGTCCTTGCTCAAAAGAGATAAGTGAAACAGGTGCACATAATCAAAGAGCTGATGTAATAATAAGGATAAAATCTTCAAAACTTATCTGGTTTGAAGAGTTAATTGAAATTGCTGAAAAAAGTGCTTCAGCACCAATTTTTACATTGCTAAAAAGAAATGATGAAAAATATGTTACAGAACATGCATATAATAATCCAAAGTTTGTAGAGGATACTGCAAGAGATGTTGTCCTTAAATTGAGAAAAGATCCAAGAATTAAATGGTATTCAGTTGAAGTTATAAGTTATGAATCAATCCATAAACACAATGCTTATGCCTGTATTTCGGAGTCATTGGATGAAAATAGAATTTAAAAAAAATATATCTGGCACAATTTCTAAACAAACAAATAAAAAAGATGAAAAAAAGTTAGATTTTAAAGAGATTATTAACAATTTAGATAGTGAACCTGTCTTTCCTATAGAAATAAATATAGAGCATCTTGGTGGGGAAGATATAACAGAACTTTCAAACTTGATAGATAAACTTGGTGAAAAGCTATCAGACAGCCCAACTCTTGAAAACTTTTATTCCTACAAAAAAGCCATAAAAATCCTTTTAGAAATTGCTAAAAAAAATTTTGAATCTAAAGAAACAATCTCAAGAATTTCCTTCTCCAAGCAAAAATTATATAAGACAATAGATACTATAGATGAAAATATTGCCAAAATTGCTTCTATGATTCTATCTCAGGAAAAAAATAGAATCTCATATCTTGAACTTACAAATAATATAAAAGGACTTATAATAGATCTGCTGCTATAATTTTGACTTATTTATAGAAATACCTTATAATATTTTTTCTGAATTTTATAGTTAAGGTAATTGATGAAAAACAACATAAAACTAGTTATTTTTGATCTTGGTAATGTAATCTTCAAAATAGGTTCAGATAGAACCTTTCTTTTCTGGAGCAAATTAACATCTCTCGATCCTTCATTTCTAAGGGAAAATTTCTTTTCTTTCGGGGATTATGATTTTTACGAACTTGGAGAGGTTTCCGAAGACCGTTTCAGAAAAGGTTTTAATAGAAAAATAAACTTTAATATATCAAGAGAAGACTTTGTCATTGGACTTAATATGATGATCGTCGGTTTAAATGATGGGATAAAAGAGATTTTAGAGTCGCTTTCTCAAAAAGTTTTCCTTGCAGTGTTAAGCAATACAAACAAAACCCACGAAAAATATATATTTCAAAACTACACCTCTATTCTTACAAATTTTGACAAACTTTTTCTTTCCCATAGAATCAAGTGTAGAAAGCCTGAAGAAAAAGCATACCAAACTGTATTATCATATTTCAAAGTTAATCCATCTGAAACAATATTTTTTGATGATCTTATTGAAAACGTCAATGCTGCAAATCAAATAGGAATAAATTCATTTCTTGTAAAAGATAATGACATAGATTTTATATCCGAAGTGTTAACTAGCTATAAGTTAAAATAATTATAAATATACAAATAAATCAAAAACAGACAAATTAACAAATCTCAAACCAAAAGTATAGGAAATTAGTAAAAATTCTTGCAAATTTTAAATATATAAAATATAATTAACCACAGACTTATAAAGCATTTCTTTTCTTGAAATTCAACAGATAATAGGTTGTTTTTTAAAAAATCAAAAGGGGATAAAGATGAAATATTTTATTTTTTTAATAGTATTTTTTCCTGTTTTTATGTTTGCAAACTTCAAGTATTTCCCAAAGTTATATCAGTTAAAAACAAAATATTTTGACATTATTTACTCTGATAATTCAAGAGAAACAGCCTTTTATATTGCTTCTTTCGCCGATGAAACCTATGAAGAAATTCAAAGCAAATTAAACTCAAAACATAAAGAAAGATTCAGAGTAGTAATATCGGGAGATGTAGAAGAAGCGAATGGATATGCTAGTTTAAACCCATCTTACACAGTTATAGCTATATATAATACTCTACCCCCACTCGATTCAACAGTAGCAAACACAAAAGAATTTTTCAAAAGAGAATTTTTGCACGAATTAACCCATGCAGTTTCATTAAACATAAGAAATGATGTTATGGAATTTGGGACAAAAATTTTCGGAAACTGGCTATACACTGCTTCAAGTATGCCTCTATCAATGATTGAAGGTATAACTGTAAGTTTTGAGAGCCTTGATGGGACAGGAAGAATAAACTACCCACTAATAAAACAAGAAATCCAGCAAGATATTTATGAGAAAAAGGCAAGAACCCCATCTCAAGCTAATGGATCTTATGATGGCTATCTTGCAAGACGTAACTTCTATCATTATGGGGGATTTTTCAGCCATTATCTACAAACAAAATACGGAATGGAAAAATATGTTAAATTCTGGAAAGCCACCCTCGAATCACCTATAGCTGGTATCGGTAGTCCTATATTTATAAATTCTTCTCTATGGGCTTTTGCTATACCCGTAGAAGAGTTGAAACCTCTTGCAATGCACCCTCCATTACTCATAGAGAATGTATTTTGTTATCCACTTGCTTTTTATTCGACTTACGGAAGATCAATTGACGATGAGTGGAAGGATTTTTTAGCCTATATGGAATTTAAAAAACCCCTCATAGAAAACACAAATGCAATTATTGACAGAGGCTTTCTTATTGAATATCCTGTGCTGGCAAACAATAAAATATATTTTATTGATCACGGTGATGAAGGAATTGTTGAGCTTGATCTTAAAACTAAAAAATTCAGCTACCTTTATAAAGGAGAAGGTATCAATTCTATAGCAATATCAGAAGATGGTAAATACCTTATGGTTTGTAGAACACATTATTTCGATAGAAAAAATGAGATATTAAAAATATATACGAGAAAATTTGATATATCAAAACGAACTTTTGTAGATAAAAAGATAGAGAGTGTAAGAGAAGTATCCTTTTTTGGCGAAAATCTAATTGGAATCAAGCTAAGAAAACATTTTACAGATATTGTATTAATTGATAAAAATGGTAAAATTGAAACCCTCCTTAAAGGAAATGAATATACGATTTTTGGGACACCTTACAAACTCAATGAAAACGAAATAGTATTTCTACTTAATTATAAAGGTAAAATGCAGGTGGGAAGATTAAACATTAAAACAAAGGAACTTTATACTCTACAATCTGATATAAAATTTTTAAGAAATTTAAGTATATATGAAAACAAAATTCTTTTTTCATACAATAACGGTGAAGGGTTTTATAAAGCTGCATATTTTGAAAAAGATAGTTTATTTTTAGATGAAAGAGATTTTTCTGGCGGAGTATTTTATCCAATATACCAGAACAAGAATATATATTACGTAGGAAAATTCTCGTCTGAAGATAAATTTTTAAACCTTCCTCAACCAGAAAACTTAAAACAACAACCAGCCAAATGGGAGAAATTAACACTTGAAGATGATAAAACCTCTACATATATGGCTATTTACAACCAAAAAGAACAGAAATACAATCCTTTCTTTGATCTGTTACCACACGCTTGGATTCCATATCTGAGCTTTCAGGGAGAATCTCTTGAAAGAGGAATAGATGGTTTTGGACTTATGATGTATATAACAGACCCTTACAGATTTAACACTATTAAAA
>JAOACQ010000043.1 GCA_026417755.1 Brevinematales bacterium
TATTTGTCAGATAGTTAGATAATAAAATATTAAAAAAATAAAGTAAATTATTATTGTTACCTTTAAGAAGTAGATACATTGGTGTCCCATTTCTATAAAAAAGAACTTGTTTCGCTTTTATAATACTATTTCCAATATCAATTTTTATATAATCTTCCTGACTCGTAGATAAAAACATCACCTTTTTCCTTCGAATATCATAATATTCATAATTGGTATGTTCTGAGTTATCATCAGGATAAAAAAACATTTCATATATAGGAGTATGATCATTACAAGAATCAGTATAATAAAAAGCTGAATTAAAAACAATCCTCATTAACTTTTGATTTTCATACAAAGAAATAGACTTAATTTCACATACTTGGTCAAACAAATTAATTTTAGGATAATTATCTATCTCCTCAATTGCCTCTTCTTTATTATAATTAAAAACATAATATTCACTATCATCTTCTTCTTTTTTTGTATTTGTTATTTTCGAGACATTTCTCTTAAAACCCAATGTTTTTATTTTTTTATTTTCATAAAATTCAACTTCTGAAATATCAGCCCCTACCATAAACTCGTCAATGATAAATGAAAAAATACTGCCCACCCCTTTCAATTTCCTATAATTCCCATATTTATCAAACCATATCTCTTCACTATTAATGTAACTAATACCTTCTTGTTCAAGAGAAATCTCAACTAATTCTGATAGCTTAACATACTCTATCTTACCATCTGGAAATTTTTTCAATTTTGAAACCATTGCTTCATTTCCATCTGGTAACCTGAGAGAAAATAATTGATTAAAAAAAAGAATTGATAAAATAATTATAAAAATCCTCATACCAAAACCTCCTCCAATTCATATAAAAAAATATTTACAACTAAAATAAAACTTTAAAACTAATTTAAAAAAAACTTTTACAACCTTTAAAAATAGGTTTCTCCTCTTTTCTCCACAAAATCGATTTAAATTATAATACACATCCATTATTTTAGTCAAATATCCGATTTTAAGATATGTTGCTACAATTAAAAGATTAGGAATAGTTCCTCCAATTTTAAACATGGAAAATTTTACATATTAACTCTTATTTGTAAAGTAGTAATGCCCTAAAAATTTTTATAACCTCTTTAACCATTTTTATTATTAATAATTCTTTCGGTTAGAAACAAGTACTTTAAACGTTATATAGCTATATCGCTTTTTCCTTAATAAAAGTTATTTCATCTTTAATATCTGTAGAATGTATCATTAATACTCACCAATTTTGACATAAATATTTTTCTACTATTTTTAGTTCTCTTTTAAACTAAATAATTAATTTTAATCTTCCAAACTTTTTTACAAGTCTTTTATAAAATAACAAAAAAATAACTATTAAGGTTTTGAACTAAAGTCGAATAGATGGATCCAAACTTATTTAAATCTCATACTCGCAATAATTGCCAATCTTCTACATTTATTCATTTTTTTCTCTGTTTTTTTTGAAAAGAGATTTTTTCTTCTTTATGAGAATAAAATTTCAGCTTAAAATTTTTTACAAAATCAGAAATTTGTTTTATAATCTATAAAAGTATTTTAGGATATGTTATATGAAAGTTATTATTCCGGTAGCTGGTAAAGGTACAAGGTTAAGGCCCCACACCTATGTCTTACCCAAACCCTTGATAAGAGTCGCTGGTAAACCTATCATAGATTATATAATTGATCAATTCATAAATGTTGAATTCAGTGAAGTTATTTTCATAATTGGTTATCTGGGAGAGCAGATTAAAAACTATATGCTTGAAAATTATTCCTTCCCCATGAAATTCGTAAAGCAATCAAGTTTTATGGGACTCGGGCATGCTATCTTTCAATCTAAAGAAGAATTCACAAAGAATGAGCCAGTCTTGATAGTTTTAGGTGATATTATTTTTAAGACAGATATAGAAAAAGTCGTAAGTTCTAGTGAAAACCAGATTGGTGTAATGCATCCGGATGACCCAAGAAAGTTTGGCATCGTCATCACTGACACTAATGGTTACGTAAAAAATATGATCGAAAAGCCAGAGAATCCTCCTTCAAATCTTGCTATTGGTGGAATATATTATTTCCCTGATAGTGATACACTCTTCAACTCTCTTGAGTATATTATAGACAACAATATAAGAACAAAAGGAGAATTTCAGCTTACAGATGCAATGCACTATATGCTTAAAAACGGAGAAAAATTCAAGGCGTTTCATATAGATGAGTGGTATGATTGTGGAGAAAAAGAGTCTCTCCTTGAAACAAATAAAATTCTCCTCAAAAAGAAAAACTTAAGTTATGAAATAAATTCAAACATCATAATCCCACCAGTTTTTATAGGGGAAAAATGTGATATTAAAAACTCAATAATTGGTCCAAATGCTTCTATTTCTGAAGGTTCTATCATTAAAAATGCAATAATCAAAAATTCCATTCTTGGCAAGGAAACAACAATAGAAAATGCTATCCTTGATAGATCACTCATAGGTGATAATTCATACATTATCGATAACAGTATAGAAGTAAATATAGGGCCTGATTCTGAACTTATAAACAATTGATTTATGAAAAAAGAAATAGCTAAAGTCTTATCAATAGCCGGTTCAGATCCATCTGGTGGAGCTGGTATAGAAGCAGATATTAAAACTCTCTCTACTCTTAAAGTTTATGCTATGAGTATTATTTCTTCAATAACCATTCAAAACACCATCGGAGTTTTTGAAAAGTTTAATATACCTTCCGCAGTTGTTGAAAAGCAGCTTTCTAAACTTCTTGAGGATATAGATTTTAAATTTGTGAAAATAAGCATAATCGGAGAAGTTTCCAATATTAAAATTTTTAAAAAACTTCTTTCTGATAAATTTATAATATTTGATCCTGTCTTATACTCAAAAAATGGCTTCCCACTTATAGACAAAGAATATTTAACAGAGGTTATCAATGAACTTTTACCAATATGCAAATATATAACTCCAAACTTCCATGAACTAAAAATCTTAAGTGAAATAGAAGAATCCCCCATCTTTATGGCAAAAAATATACTTGAAAAATTTAAAAATCTGGAAGCTATTTTAATAAAAGGTGGGCATATAAATGAAGAAAAATCGATAATTTATGATACACTAGTTCAAAGAACAGGAAAAATCAAAACCTTTAGCCATTTGAGAATTAAAACTCCAAATCTTCATGGGACAGGTTGCACCCTCTCAAGTGCAATAGCAGCATATCTTGCCAAAGGATA
Source organism: Brevinematales bacterium (assembly GCA_026417755.1). Taxonomy (GTDB): domain Bacteria; phylum Spirochaetota; class Brevinematia; order Brevinematales; family JAOACQ01; genus JAOACQ01. The sequence goes on from JAOACQ010000043.1 coordinate 3,249, forward strand.
CGGGATAGACACTGCAACCTCTAAAGCTATAAAATACCTTCAAAAAATAATAAAAAAATCTTCTAACATCAAATTTGGTAAAGGAACTGGCCCACTTATCCATTATTTGTAAATATTAATCTTTTCTATTCCACTCTTATTAAGTATAAATAGTTCATTTGAAACAATATAAAAATCTAAGAAACTTGAATCAAGATTATATCTTCTATAAATCTTAGAGATATTATCTAAACCAACCAACTTTGAATCCTCTACAAAATAAAATCTTCCATAATTATCTATTTTAATATCATTAAACCTATTAGTGAAGGTTAATTTCTCACTAATGTTACCATTTTTTGAATCCAACACTATCAAATTTTCTTTTTCTATTTCTTTATAATATAAGTATATCAAATCATTTAAAATAGTTAAACTTACCAACTTTTTAACAATCTCAGGAATGTATATCTGTTGATTTACACTGCCATTTTCTTTAGAGAAAAATCTTAATACTCCCTCATCTCTGAAATAAAGTAAAATATTTTCATTGTTATTTAAAATTCTGTATTCACACATTGAGGGTAATTTTTTACTCCATATCATCTTTTTGTTTTTTATATTATATGCAACAAGATAATTTTTCCCATCTACATAGTATAAAATTCCTTTTTCATCCACCAAAGGCATAGGAAATCCGGGTGAAGTTTTTTCATCTTCTATCTGCTCCAAAAGATTGCCATTTAAATCCAGAATATAAAGTCCTCCACCAACAGTCAAAATTGCGATATACTCATTGTTAAAAGTAAAATCCGCATTAAACCATAAACCACCCTGAATATAAAACTCCCAATTTTTCTGCCCATGCTTATTATATGATTCTACTTTTCCATCTTTATTGTATAACAAAATATTATCTTCTCCAATTATTACAGGAAATATCCATTCTCCTCGATCATTTTCAATATAAACTATTTCTTTCTTTTTTATATCTATTATAAAAGCATTTTTACTATTTAAAAGGGCAAAAGTATCTCCTTTCATCCTAACCTTTGAAATATCTACTATTTTGTGATTAAAATTTATATAATACTTATTTTCATAATCTTTTAAAGAGAAAATATATTTCTTATCTCTATTCAATCTCTGTCCCGTCTTTCTCAATACTCCGTTAGTCCCAACAACTTCAATATCAAATAATTCACCTGCTGAAACAAAAATTCCTCCTGGTGTTTTGCCAAAATTGGTAGAGTTTAAATAAAATTCTGCAACAAAACCTTTAGTCTCGATATGAATCATAACAAATTTATTTAACGATATTAAATTGGCAATTTCGCTAAAATCTTCAAGCTCCCTTAAACTTTCATCTGACTTAAAATCCTTTTTGCTACCATTTGTGAAAAATATAACACTCTGCCCTTCCGACACAATAGTTTCATTTGAAACAACAGTAACAGAAACTTTTCCTTCTTTCACACTTACTTCAAGAGAATCGTTGATTTTATTCAAGCTGAAAATAGTCCCAACTACAGAAACTTTGAAATTTTCACAATACACATTAAATTTATCTTCTTTGTTTAACTTTTTTACCCAAAAATTGATTTTACCTTTTTTCAATTCAAAATCAGCAACTTTCGAGTTAACCTCCTTCAAAAATAAAGAAGAAGAAGGAGAAATAGACACTACAAATCTATTCTTAAGACTAAGATAAACATCATGTTCGCTATCATTAATTAGCAAGTCTTTGGAGTCCACTTTAACTCCATCTTTGAGTGAAATAACTTTGCCATTTCTTATTATTTTAAGATCTTTATTATATTTTATTAGCTGTATCTTATCAGCTCTTTGATTAAAAAGTAAAATAGAAACAATACATAAAATCAAGAAAGAAGCAAAAGCGAACCTGAAAACAAAATTTCTATTAAAATTAAAAAAAATCGTTTTTTTCTTCTTTATTTCGATGTTTTTTTTTATATTATTAAATAGTAAATGTATCTCTTCATCTGTTGGCATAGGGACATAGCACAACTCTTTCACTTTATTAAGAAGCTCAATCTCTTCGTTTGTTAAAAAAGGCTTCTGTTTCATTTTATTTCCTTAAAAACTTTCTTTATTACCTCTATGGCTTCTTTTATCCTATTTCTTACATGACGCTCGGAAATACCCAAAACTTCAGCAATAGAGGCACTATCCATCTCCTGAAAAACATACATCAGAAGACAATCCTTCAAATGTTTCGGTAAATCATAAATAAGCTTAAACAAAAATTCTCTATTCTGGAGAGAGACAATTTCATTAGATTCATAGCCATAAAAATCTTTGATATCATCTATATTGATATTCTTTCTACTTAATTCTACCAGTTTATCATTTATTTTGTTATAAAGTATTTTAAAAAACCAGGATTTAAACCTTTTACCCTTTTTAAAACTTGAAGAATAATAGAAAACCTTCATAAACGACTCCTGTATAGAATCTAATGCATCCTCCCTCTTAAGTCCATAATACAAGCAAAATCTGAAAGCCTGTGGATAAAACCTCAGGTATAGCTCTTTAAAACACTTTTCTTTTGCTAGTTCAGTTTCTGATTCACTATTAATTTTATAAATTAAATCTTCATCGCTTAAGTTTTTTAAATCCATTAAACATCCTTTGTGCCCCTAAAATTTAAAACCTAATTTAATCTCATTATAAGAAAACTCTACGCTTATGTTTTTTTCTTCATATGCCTTAAAAATATCAGCCTGCAACCAGCTTATTAAGCCTATTGAAATATACCCTACCCCGCTTGCTATCATACCAAAAGAATAAAAATCTCTATAGGGAGCAACCTGCAGTTTATAATTCTCTCTTGTATCATTCTTCAAAATATCATCAACCACCATATAGCCATAAATACTATACCCCAAACAAAACAGATCCAAAACCAACAAACCACCAAAAAGAATTGAACTTTTATAGTCATTAGCTTTAAATTGTGCTATACCAGGAAGCATAAAATTCCACAGTGGATCAACTCCTCTATATGAGATCCTGTTATAGAATTTACTAGTATCAAATTTGATAAAAACTGGATCTCCTTCTCTTGGTAGAATCTTTTGAATATCTGTCTGTAACTTCTCATTCTGAAGAAAGAAATTATAATTCGTATTAACCGGTAAATATTCTATTTTGAATATTTCATTCGAGTTTATAATTCCCAGCTTTTTCCCATTACACAAAACGTTAACCTGCGGAACCTCAGACTGAATATAAAAAGAGGTCGAAGGTTCATATCTCAAAATAAGATTACTTGAATCAGCGATTTGGACATTAGTTGTAAAAACCTCTCTATTATCGATAATCCTTTTTAAAGATATGGGCAAAACACTATTAACCGGAAATCTCTTTTTATAATCCTTTTTGATTACTCCTTCCGAAACACCGCTGATAAATAATTCATAACTGTTAGTTGTATTTTCAATCTTAAAAGTCAATTCTGCAGTAGATACCACTCTACCAGATATTAATCCAGCAACATCTTTACAAATATCATCAATAGTGTCGAGAAAGGTTGAATCTTTCACAAGTGTATACCTTCTTTTAAATAAAAGTTGCCCTGTAACTATATCAATAGAAACTATTTCTAGTCTTATATCTTTACTCTCCGGAGAGACTATATAATGCCCGAAGATGATAAGTGAAGCAGAAAGATTTTGTCCTATTTTGATAGCAAGTGTATTATCCGTTTGTTTTAAATCATAAAAACCTTTATTTTTTGCTAACTCATAGGACATAGAAAAAGATATAACCCTTGAATTTGGGAACCTTGACAAAAAGGATACAAGTGTCCTTGTAAGCACAATATTTATATCTGGATCTTTTTTATTAATATCTACAAATCCAATTACAGCAATGGGTTTTGAATCTATCGAAGAAAACAAGATGTTAAAAGAGAAAGATAAAAATACGAACAAAAACAGACATAAAAATCTCATAATTATTTCTCCAAAAAGAATATTAATTATATAATATTTTAAACATTATGTAAAACATAAGTGAGTTTTAACACATTTTCCTATCAACCATTTAAAAATCCAGACCGTCTGAAAAGTCGTCATTATTTTTAAGATTGCTTTATCTTCTACGAAGCTTCGCAATGGCAGATTTTTGTTTCATTTCAAGAAATCCTTTCTCTCCATATGTCATTGCAAGAAGTTCTTCCTCTCTATATGTCATTGCGAGGAGCATAGCGACGAAGCAATCCCATAAAAGGCCGACTATTCATACATTCCGGACTCCTTATAGCCCCCATAAATTTATGGGTCGGGTTATCCAGTAGAACAACCCAACCCACACGGATAGATTTTAAATCTCACCTTAACCCTATAACCTTTATATATCTTCCATACCTTAAGCTATTCTTTTTGGATTATATAACTATTAGTGATAAAATTGTTA
>JAOACQ010000009.1 GCA_026417755.1 Brevinematales bacterium
GTATAATACTACTTATTTTTTTGGTAAAAGAAAGTATAAAAGTCCTTGAAACCACTTTAACCCCAGAACCTCCGTCAGGCTTTAAACAATATAAAATCATCACAAAAAAAGATCAGGAAAAGATGGAGTTTTATCTTTCAATTGATAAGCCTTTAATATATCAATTCTTTATTGCACCTAATTTTAATGGAGAAAAAAAAGTTACCCTGAAAGGAGAAAAAAGGTTTATTGGGCTATTTACAAATGAACTAACCCTACTTGAAGGGGATTACGGAAGCGCCCAGATAGCTCTTGTTATGCTTCCCGGCAACTATATTTTTAATATTGACTTTGACATTAAGGGAGCCTCTATCTATTTCTACACCAACATACACGAAATAGATGAAAAATATTTGAAAAGAATTCTTGAAATAGATAGCGGGAAAATATACAATCCACCACCAGGATACAAAGAAATTTTTAAAACTAACCTGAACAATCTCAAAATAAATAACCTGACAATTGCAAAATTTGAGATTAAAGAATCAAAAGATTATGGTTTTTCTGCATACTCCACAAAAAGTAGTGGTAAATTTTCTTTAAGGCTTGTAGGTGGTGGGTATAAAGGGGTAGAGTTACTCAATGAAACAAGACTTTTTAGCGACCAGCTCTCTCTCTACCTCCCTAAAGGAAGCTATGAAATATTGTTATCTTCTTATGATTCAAAGGCTCAACTTGTTTTGTATATGACAAATTATTAAAAATAAAATTAATTTCTTTTTATTATCTTAACCCTTGAAGATAATTTAGTCTGAAAAATCGCAATAAAAAGATAATAAACAAAAACAATAAAAAAAGAAGAAATATAAGATAAGAAATAAGGCAAAAATTTCATAAGCACATAACTAAAAATGATAAAAATTAATATCGGGACTAAAAAAATAAGAAAGGCAAGAAAAATCCCGAAACCTTCACTGGTTTTTATTATAATTTTGGTACCTTCTGAAATATTTTCTTTTGTTTTAAGAATTATATATCTTTCGCCATTATCCTGATTACAAACACCCTTTATACTACACTTATCACAAAAAGATAAATCCCCAGAAGTTATTTTAATCTTTAACTCCCCATTATTATTATCAACAACTACTCCACTTTCATTCATATTAAAAATAATAACCTAAACCATTAAAAAATACAAATTTTCAAGAAAATTATTTTGCAAAAAAAAGCAAAAAATTATATAATGATTGGTTAATATGTATATAACCATCTTTCATTGAACGAGATAAAAGAAAATCACTCAAGGGATAAAAAAGTTATGGAAAAAATAACTATAAAAAACAAAAAAATACTAATTCTCTTCTTAATACTATTTAATAGTAATACCAATGCAGGAGTTAATAATTTTTTCCATTCAGAAAAAAAAATTGAACAATATTCTGTAATTGAAAGATTCGTCAATATTAACGGGACAAATATATTACTCACTAGAGAAATAACATATACAAACAAAGAAAAAGCATTTATTGGAATAAACCCCGAAAACCTTGAATCAATCCTTATAAAAGATACAAACTTCATAGATACCGAAAAAATATATTTTGAGAATACCCCATTTATAAAAATAAAGAGAAAATTTTATAATGAATCAAACACTATAGGTGAAGTCAACAAAAAAGATTCTCTATTTCAGGACAATGCTATCGTTCTTCTTACAACTGATCTTTGTCCTGTAGAAAAATCCCTTGACACAAATTTCTATATAGCCATTTCGGAACTTGAACAAAAAATTTCAAACAAGATTCCATTCTTTATATTTTTTTCTGGGAGATGGATTGAAACTCATCATAGTGAACTGGAATGGATTAAAAGTAGAGGTTTTAGTTTTATAGCTTGCAACCATACATATAACCACAAGATAATAAAAGAAAATTTTTCAAATTCAGTATTAAAAGATGAAATAATAAAAACAGAATTGATAATGCTAAATAATGGCATTATCCCTTCTTGCTTTTTCAGATTTCCGGGGCTGAAATACAATAAAGAAAATTTATCCGTTTTATACGAAATGAATTTGATTCCATTAAGTGTAAATTTCTGGGGAGGACAAAAATCATTCCCGAAAAAATCAATATTACTGGTTCACTCCAATGGAAGTGTCCCGATTGAAGTAAAAAAATTCATTCAATTTCTTAAAGGAATAAAAAACAAAAACATAAAGTTTGTTACACCTGGAGAATGGTTTAAAAGTTAATATTTAGCTAAAGGGGTGTCTTAAATGGGCTACATTTTTGAAAAAGAGTATGAAGTAAGATATTATGAAACAGACTTTAAAGGCAAATTACTTCTTTCAAGGCTCTTTAATTATTTTGATGACTGTGCTATAAAACAATCAGAAGCAATTGGAGTTGGCTTAAATTTCCTGACACAACTTGGAGCAAGCTGGTTTCTATATCAATGGGATATTTCTATAAAAGAACTTCCACAATATGGTGATATTGTAACGGTAAAAACTGAACCACTTGAGTTTTGTAGATTTTATGGGACAAGAAGATTTGAGCTCTTTCTTAACAAAAATAAAATTATAGAAGCATTCTCAGTTTGGATATTCCTTGATATAGCGAAAAAGAAACCAAAGAGAATTCCTTCCGAATTATCAAAAAAATATGGTGTAGAAAAAGAAAGTGAACAAATCAAACACATAGAAATCCAATATCAAGAAGATTTCACAATTACCAGAAGCGAACAGGCAACTCTTATTAATTTAGATACTAACAATCATATAAATCAGGCTGTATATATAGATTGGGTCTTAAATTCTATTCCAATAGATTTTATTAAATCAAATAAACCAGATAAATTAAAAGTTATATATAAAAAAGAAACAAAATTAGACGAAAAAGTTGAAATATTTTCTCATATTAAAAACAATCAATCATTTCATAAAATTTTTTCTCCGACACAAAATTGTGACCTATGTAACGTTGAAATTTACTGGCTCCCTATATAAACAATTTTTGGACAATAAAACATAATTATTATATAATTAAACTATGAGCTTTGAATGCAAGTATTTTAACAAAAATCATTGTGAACTTCTTGACAAAATATGTTCCCCGGGCCAAAAAGGTTGTGTATTAAACAAATCAAAGGTATTTTTTATAGGTGAAAAAGATGAAAAAACTGACTTTCCCTCTGAAAAATAAATCTGTTTTACTCACTTTAAGAGCCGGAGAGTTATTAACATTAGATGGAATAATATATACAGCAAGAGATATGGCACACTACAAAATGATAGAATCACTAAAAAAAGGTGAAAAATTGCCTATCGAATTAACTAACAATGCAATTTACTATTGTGGCCCAACACCCCCGAAAGATGATAAACTATTTGGATCTGCAGGTCCAACAACATCAGCTAGAATGGATGAGGCTTTCATTTTTTTAGCCAAATATGGCCTTTCAGTAACTATTGGGAAAGGAAATAGAAGCAAAGATGTTATAAAATCCTGTCAGGAAAATCAAGCAGTATACTTAATTACTTTTGGTGGCGCGGGTGCATATCTCGCTAAAAGAATTATTAACCAAAAACTTATTGCTTTCCCCGAATTAGGAACAGAAGCAATATATGAGCTTGAAGTAAAAGATTTTCCTGTCATTGTTGCAATAGACACTGATGGTAATAATATATTCTAATCCATTTGAAAAATTTTAACTATAATGTTATTATAAAAAGAGAGGGAAAGATGAAAGTTTTATTTATAGGTGGAACTGGAATAATAAGCTCCGCATGTTCAGAACTGGCTATACAAAAAGGTATAGAACTATATCACTACAACAGAGGCCAAAGCCTCAGAAAAATCGATGGTGTAAAACAGATTAGAGGTGATATAAGAGATTTTGAATCAACTAAAGCTATATTAAGCAAATATGATTTTGATGTTGTTGTTGATTTTATAGCCTTTGTTCCAGAACACATCATAAATGACATAAAACTATTCAATGGAAAAGTTTCTCAATTTATCTTTATAAGTTCAGCTTCTGCATATCAAAAACCCGTTCGCAAACTTCCAATCACTGAAAATACTCCTCTCGAAAATCCTTTCTGGCAATATTCTAGAGACAAAATCGAATGTGAAAAAATACTATTTGATGAATATAAGAAAAACAAATTTCCTGTCACCATCGTTAGACCTTCTCATACATATGACAAAACATTAATCCCAATAGACTGGGGTTATACAACCCTTAAGAGAATGAAAGAAGGTAAAAAAACAATAATCCATGGAGACGGAACATCCTTATGGGTTTTAACCCACCACAAAGATTTTGCAGTTGGTTTTATAGGACTTCTTGGGAAAAAAGAAGCTATAGGTGAAGCTTTTCACATTACTGGTGATGAATTACTCCCTTGGAATCAAATTTATGAAATGCTTGCATATGAACTCAAAGTAGAATTAAAACCCGTGCATATTCCTTCCGAAGTTATTGCAAAGTTTGATGAAAGAATGGGAGCAAGTTTACTTGGAGACAAAGCTCATAGTGTAATATTTGATAATACAAAGATAAAAACACTTGTTCCTGAATTTAAACAAAAAATCCCATTCTCCGAAGGTGTTAAAGAGATTGTCCAGTTTTATGAAAAAAATCCAGCTTCTCAAAAATATGACCCAATCATTGATGAAACCATAGATAAAATAATAGAAAAATATGGAGGTTAAAATGTTTAAGAAAATTTTATTTTTACTTCTTGTCTTTTATTCTTTGTCTTTTAGTGCTGTTGTCTCCGAAAGACAGGAAGTAGCAGTTTTCCCTGTGTTTTCCTCATATGAATTACCTAGTGGAGCAGCCATGTATTTTGACAACCAGCTGATAGGTATTTTAAGTGGGATGAAAAGGTTTGAGGTTATAGGTTATCAATATAGGCTTGATTATAATTCCGCAGAAAGGTTTATTCAAAAAATTCAAGAATTGAAGAAACAAGCCCTATCTCAAAATCCAAAGTATATTGATGAGGATTTAGGAATAGCTGTGATACCTGCTTCAGAAATGCAAAGAATAGTAAATTCGTTCTTTGTATTTATACCTTCAATAACTGGTTTTCATACAAGAGAATATCAGGTAGAGGTTAAGTATAATGAAAAAGGAAAAATAAGAGTAAAATTTGTAACAGAATATGAAGCTGTGGTAAGTGTCTCAATCAAAATTATTACTGCTGAAGGAAAACTTCTATCTACCTACAATGCTTCACAAAAAGCCACCTCTCAAAGTAACCCTATGGAAGCATACCAGTCCGCAATAAACAGTGCAATAAGTGGTGTAAGTTTTCACTTAAGAAATGTTGAAGATTTCAAGATCAAAACTCAGATACTCAAAGTTGAAGGTGGAGATGTATATATAGAACTTGGTCAAAATAGAGGTATATTCCCCGGCCACGAATATTTCATTCAACAGGAAACAAAATTTATGGATAAATTTACTACAAAAACTACTACCGGCCTAATAAGAGTGAGAGAAGTCAATCAAGAATACTCTATTGCAACTGTTATACAGGGTTATCCAACTGTTGGTGATCAACTTGTTGAAGCTCCTATGGGTGGTGGTAGATTTAATATATGGGCTGGTATGATGCCAATGAAAATAGACGCAAATAAACTTGAGATTATATATATTTCTCCTTCTATGAGTTTCACAAGCACTGAGTCTTTTAATAGATCAAGCTATGCTTTCGCTGCAGGAATATCTTTAGAACTTGAACTTGGTTATGCATTTTTGTTTGATACAAAGATAGGTATCTACATTAATAACCCTCTTGCAGTTAACTTTGATGCTGGTTTCGGTTATGAACTATATTTTGGGCAACTTAGCACTGTAATTGGGCTTGATTTTTCTGCAGTTGGAATATCAAAATATCTTGGAGTTTATCAAGTTGACTGGTGGAACAACGTAAAGGTTAAAAATACAACCTTTTCAGATGATATAAATGTTTCCTTAAATGGTGGAACCTTAGGAATAAAGCCAAATATTTCAATAAATTTCCAACCATCTCAAAGATTTAAGATAAGAGCCTTTGGTGGATATGCTTTATATTTTGCACCTTATTACCAGCTTTATTTTGAACAGAAAGGTACTTCCGGAGATGACAAAGTTTCTGAGACAGTTGATATTAATGACGCCAATGTATTTTTCCTTGTAGATGGTAAAACCCAAAAAACAATACCCATGGATTTTTCAGGTCTTTATGGAGGAATAGAGGTCATATTCCGATTTTAATAAAAAAGGTGGGGTTAACCCCACCTTTTTTTTACTTTCTGATAAAGAATTCTACTCTTCTATTTCTGCTTCTATACTCATTAATCTTTTCTCTACTCATACCGGATTTGATTATTTTATATGGTCTTGATTCACCATATCCCACAAAAGTAAGTAAGGCTGGATCTATATCGTTTTTAACGAGGTAGTCATAAACCGCCTTTGCCCTTCTTTCTGATAATCGCTGGTTATAGTCTTCCTCACCAATATCATCCGTATGACCGCTTATCTCGATCTTAAAGTTTTTAGTGAGTCCATATCTTTCAGGATTAGACATAATTCTTCGGAGAATAAAGATTATTCTATTCAAAGGTTTTTGATAATCTCCAACAAACGTAGCTTTATCAAATGCGAATAAAATACTTGAAACCCTTATTCTTAAACCTTCTGGTGTTCTTTCTACCAATACTCCTGTAGTGAATTCCCTTGAGATATTTGTTTTATTTCCTACTTCATCTTCAACAGAAAGCTCAAACATATAATCCTGAACTGCTTCAACGAGATCTTCTTTATCATCACCAGTTCCATCCCATTGTATAAGTGTCTTACCCTTGCCCTTTCCATTGAAGGTCTTGAATAGAGTTAAATCTGTTTTCTTTTCTCCTACCTTAAAGATTCTTATCTGCCAGTTTTTCACATCTGTCAGATCATTAAGATCAAGATTTATAAACATAACATCATCTTCTCCATCACCATCTGGAGTAAAAACCTCAGGAGAAATTGTAACAACGGATTGTGGAGGTGTTGAATCTGCTACGATTGTAATATTTGTAGTTATCTTATTACCACTTGCATAATCAAATGAGACAACTGCTCTGTAAACACCATCAGGTATCTTCTGATTTCTATCTAGCATACCATCCCATTCAACCCTCTGGGTTCTCTGATTGGTAAGAGAAATAGTTCTTAGTATTCTTTCAGTAGAATCAACTATAGAGATAGAAGCATTTTCTAAATCTTCTACAGAAGACATATCGAGATTGAATGTCAATTTCTGGCCTAAAGCTGGAGAAAATCTATTTTGTCCTACATTGACATTAAGTCTTTCAAAACCTCTTACAAGTTTAATTGTTGGTATTTCTTTCACAGTTTTATTCATAGCATTATCACTACCTTCAATCCTATATCTATACACACCTTCCGGCATATCAACACCCTTATCATCTTTTCCATCCCATAATATCTCTTCAGGCACATTTCCAGTAAATGTATATGATTTTACAACATTACCTTTACTATCGAGAATTGATGCTTTATAAACATCCGTCGAATCACCCTTTATCCTCTGTCTTATAACAAAATTCTCTTTTCTTCCATCGCCATTAGGTGAAAATGCATAATCCTTGGTTAAAATTTCAACCTCTGGAGATACACTATCAACTCCGATAGGCTTTATAGCTGAAACAGGTTCATCACCAAAGTCATATTTTACTTTCAGTCTATAATTATAGATCCCATCCGAAAGAATGTTGCCTCTACTATCCTTACCATCCCATATTATTTTCTCTACATAATCGTTTGTCTTAAAACTATAAACCACATTTTGATCCTTTAAAATCTCAAAAACAAAATCAACAATCCCTTTCTTAGTTCCTACCGAAGTAGTGAAAACTGCTCTTCTATTTGCATCAGGATTTTTAGGTGAAATTGCAAGAACATCAGATTGAACAGAAATCTGCTCAAGGCCAGTCTTAAGGAATATATTCTTTACTTCAAATCTTGATCTATTACCAACGCTATCTATTCCCTCCACTATATATGTATATCTACCTTCTGGAAGAGGTTTAAAGTTTTTATCAAGTCCATTCCAGACAAATTCTTTAGACATTTCTTTAACAGTAGATTTATTATAATAAATAATATTCCCAAATTCATTCAATATTTTTGCCTCTATAATATCATCTTCTTCTCCCTTAATCTTATGGGTAAACTTTAAGGTATCCTGTTTACCATCTCCATTTGGAGAGAAAGAGAGATATTCTGGTTCAACAGTTATCTCTGGAGGTGTTGTATCAAGTACTAAACTCAACTTTTGTGAAGCTGGATAGTTACCACTGTCAAAATTAAGTTGCAAAACTGCTTCATAAACTCCATCTTTCAAAGTTAACCTATTTTCTCCCCTACCATCCCAGAAAATTTCGTTAGGCAAAAATCCCTTTCCTTCAAAGGTTCTTACAACTTTCCCTGCACTATCAGTTATTCTTAATGTCCATTTCTCAAGTCCCTTTGAATCAGAAACTTTTGGATAGAAAATAATATTGTCTCTCACGCCATCATTATTAGGTGAAAAAGCTGTTATAGAACTTGAAAGATCAACTTTCTGATAATTAGTTACAAGTGTAATCTTTATCTCTGGGGTTATAGTTCTATTACCAGCTTTATCCTTTGCCACCCAGATAGCTTTGTATTCACCCTCAGGAACAATTTTCCCGCCATTATCCTTTCCATCCCATCTTACGACATCAGGTACCTGTGATTTAAAGTTAAAACTTTTTACTTCACCACCATTAACATCTGTTATTATAAAATTTATCTCATCATTTTCCTGGATCCCTTTTTGCTTCAAATTAACTATTAATTCATCTTTTGAATTATCAGCATTTGGAGAAAATATAAAATATTCATAAGAAGGAATAACTTCAGGAATAACAGTATCAAGTGTTATCATCTTTTTATCCGATATTGTCGTATTTTTATTCTCATCCCAGGCTGTCAACCTTGCATAATATGCTCCATCTGGCATTTTTGTTCCAGATTCATCCATTCCATTCCACTCAATATATTCAGGAATATCAACAGATTGTTTTCTTGAAAAAAGTTGTTTAAAAAATTTACCTACATCAAGACTTCTAAGTTTAAGTTTCTCCACACTATGATATGTTTTAATAACCTTTCCATTTCCATCAAGAATTTCAAGTTTCCAGCCATCCACTATCGTATTATCTTTTATGTTAATCTTAATTTTTGCACTATCCACTGAACCATCAAAATTAGGGGAAAAATAGCCTTCATTGTCAACTTCACTTACAATTTCTGGTTTAGCCTCATCATAATATCCCCATGCAACATCAAAAGTAATAGAATGAGAAAGTTCTTCAACTCCATTAAATTTCTGAGGCTGTAAAGAATAATTAATGCTTACTTCCGTAGAATCTTCAAGTTTCTCTTTTCCAAACTTAACTTTAACACTTGTATTTGTCTCTCGATTGATCTTAAACTTACCTGTTAAACCAACTCCAAAACTGAAAGGGCCAACCTCAGAAAGTCCCGCTTTTTCAGGAAAAGAAAGAATATATCCTGCTCTTATCTTTACAAAATCAAACAAAATATTTTCTACTCCAATACCTAAATTGAACCCAAGTGGATAAAATGGGAAGTTCACATCTCCTATTAACTTGAGTTTGTAAATATCAAACTTTATTGGATAAAATGATCCGCCTACTCCAAGTGTCATTGGTGGAAAAGCATCATAGTTACCAAGGGATATAATCTTACCAAGATTTCTTAAGACAATCCCATAAGAATAATCATTAAGCCCAAAACCACTTGTGCCTGTATCATTATTAATGATCGCACCAAGATCTAAAGCTAAAGCCCAATCAGAGGTTTTTGACGAACCATACAAAAACTTAATCCCTGTCCCAAAATAAAAGTTTTCAGTAATAGGCTTTGCAAAAGAAATATTTCCACCCATAAGTAAGTTTAAGGCATTTTCAAATGGTGTCCCAGAGTAAATAGCATTAAACCCTAAAACTCCAAAATCAAATGGATATGCTATACCAACTATCCCCCAACCTGTTCCACTTCCGATACCGCCAAGACTTAAAGAGTTTATAAGCCTTCTTGTATCAGCTATGCTCGCAGCATTAATTAAAGCCCCATCAACGCTACCAAGTTCAGAAATACCTGTATATCCGAGACTTACCTCTCTTGCACCATTACCAATATAGAAACTCTGAGAACCATCTATGGCTTCAGAATACATAAGCCCACATATTAGAAACATACTTAAAAAAATCAAAAGTTTTCTCATAAAGAACCTCCATATCTTTTAAACATATTTTAATAAAATTTTTTAATAAATTCAAATTTATACGCCAATAAATTGATTTATTAAAAATAAAATTTTAAAATATATTTCACGGAGATAAAAATGCAGAAAAAATTAATTCTTTTATTTTTATTTTTAATAAGTGGAATTGTATATTTCACAAACTACTGGTATCCTGATGGTCTATTCTGGGATGAAAATTATCACATATCATCAGCCCAAAAATATATAGATGGCGTAATGTTTATGGAACCTCACCCACCGCTTGGCAAACAGTTAATCGCTCTTGGAGAAAAAATTTTTAACCTTTTTGGCGTAAATAAAAATATTGATAAATCATATTTTAACACTACAGATTATATAACAAATGTTCCAGAAAAATTTTCTTTTGCCGGTTTTAGATTTGCTTCCACATTATTTGGTATGCTTTCTGTAATAGTGATATTTTTCATATTTTTGAAAATTTTTGATAATCAGTTATATGCTCTTTTTTTCTCTTTCCTTTATCTTTTTGATAACGCAATTACTATGCACTCAAGAAGTGCAATGCTTGAGGGAATACAACTATTTTTCGTTCTGCTATCAATTTTTTATTTCTTAAAAATTCTCGAAAAAAACAAAAGAAATTTAAAAGAATACTTTCTTCTGGGCATTTTTTCTGGATTAGCAATATCTGTAAAATTAAATAGTGCCATAGTATTGTTACTTTTTGTTTTTCTGGTATGGGAAGATTATGAAAATGAAATTCTTAAACTTTCCTTCTCTTTCAAAATGTTAAAAGACTTAAGCCTTAAAACTTTAATCTCCATTGTAGGTATAATTTTACCTATTTTTATTTCTTTCTATATTCATTTCGCTATTGCTAAAAACGTTATTCAGGGAAGAAATTATAATGCTTCTGAAAAATATAGAGAAATTCTCATTCAGGAAGAAACAGCCAACCCATTTAATTTTTTCATAATGCTTAAAGATTATATAGAATATATGGATAGATATGAAAAAGGTGTGCCAAAATGGGACCCCACAAAACCCGGCGAAAATGGAAGCCCCGCATTTATGTGGCCATTTGGGTATAAAACTATAAACTACCGATGGACAAAATGGAGGGGTGTTGTTGCTTATATGTATTTACAAGGCAATCCGTTGGTATGGTTTCTTGGGCTTTTTGGAGTAATATTGTCAACTGTTTTTATCTTGGGAAGATTATTCTTCAATGTAACTGTAAGAGATAAAAAACGTTTCAAATACATAACTTATTTCTCAATACTCTATTTTTCATATATGTTTGCAATGTTAAAAATTGAAAGAGTTATGTATCTTTATCATTATTTTATTCCACTGATTTTGTCATTTATTTTATTTGCTTTGATATTCCTTGAATTTTTCAAGGAATATATAGAAAAAAAGGATAAACTTACTTTAGCTATTGTCTCTTTGATGGCTATAGAAATTATAGCAGTATTCTTGTTTTATTCTCCTTTTACTTATTATATACCTCTCGATTCAATACAATTTATGCAAAGAGTGTGGAGTAAAGTATGGGGATTAACACCAATAACATATTAAAGGAATTTTTTATGAAAATTGACAGAAGACATCTAGTCTTATCATTTTTTATTTTATTTGGACTTTATTTTTTAATTAAGCTCATAGGCCCTTACTTTTATATTGTTCAAACAGAAAATTTCATAACACCAATTTTTAAGTTCAACAAACCAATAAAGATGACAATATTAAAACAAAATGGAACAATAGAAACCCTCGACACACCCAAAAATATTGACTTTGAAAATAATTTTTACATAAAAACAATTAATTTTCCACAAAATATGGAATTAAAACACAAGAATTTTGGTAAGTTAGGCTTTTCTGGCAATTTTTTCATTACTTTCAAAACCAAAATTTATGTCAAACAAGAAGCCTATTATGTATTTGAGATAATTTCCGACGATGGTTTCAGGCTTAAACTTAACAATCAAACAGCCGGGGAACTAACCTCAAATAGGCCATTCTCATCTTCTGAAATATTCATCCATCTTAAAAAAGGAACTTATAACCTTGAGCTTGAATATTTTCAAGGTTATGGTCCCTGCGGAATAATTGCTTATTATAGAAATTCGGATAAAACTAAAAAATACCTACTTGGAAAAAATTCAAGATATTTTACATTTAAAACACCTGATTAATATTATGAATAAAGATATATCAAAAAACTATCTTGCCGAAATTATTTCTATTTTTATTTTATGTATAATATTATTTTTATCAGCTTTTTTTATATATTATGAAAAAGAATTATACGATCAAAAAGTCCATACAACCTGTAAAAACATAATCACCGGCATAGAAAGTATAGCAAGAGAAGCCATATTGCAAAATGAAGTAAGTTATATTGCCGACTATGTAAAAAGTATCAAAGAAAATAAAGAAAATTCAATTACAAAGATTTTCATTTACAACTATGATGAAGAAAAAAAATTAAAACTATTCTTTGCCTCTGAAAAAAATATGATACTTCCTTCTATAACAAATCAGGATTATCATATAACTACAAAAGATAACCTAATCTATTACGAAAACATCAAATGGACAATAAAAAACAAAAGTTATCAAGTTGGTCTTGTTGAAGTTCATTTTGACAAAAATATTTTATATAAAACATACTATCATTCAAGAAACTATCTTATTTCCGTTATTTCTATTTCTATAATTCTCATTTTAATATTTGTTTTTCTTAATATCTCTCTATCAAAAGAGCTTAAAAAAACAATTGAAATAGTAAGAATGTTATCAATGACAGATGAACTAACAAAAATTTTTAATCGAAAAAAAATTAATCAAAGCATAACAGAAGAAATAAACAGGGCAAAAAGGTATAATGAGATATTTTCTATCATTATGTTTGATATAGACCACTTCAAAAAAATTAATGACACCTTCGGTCATGATATCGGAGACGAGGTTCTCAAAAATATAACAAGAATAGTAGGAGCTCAATTGAGAATTACAGATATTTTTGGTAGATGGGGAGGAGAGGAATTTATAATAATCTCTCCAAAAACACAAAAAGAAGAAGCCGTTCACTTAGCAGAAAGAATTAGACAAACAGTAGAGCAATTTTCTTTTCCGGTAGTCAAAAATGTAAGCTGTAGTCTCGGGGTCACAGAGTGGACAAAAGAAGATGACGAAAAAACATTACTTAAAAGAGTTGACGAAGCTCTTTATGAAGCAAAAGAAAGTGGAAGAAATAGAGTAATAGTTAAATAAAAATGGAGGCTTACTTATGGGAGAAAAGTATGCTCTTGTATTAGCTGGAGGAGGGGCAAAAGGTTCTTATCAGATAGGTGTCTGGAAAGCATTCAAAGAGATAGGTGTTAAATTTGATGCAATTCTTGGTGTATCTGTTGGCTCACTAAATGGTGTCTTAATGGCACAAAATCTATACAATGAAGCAGTTGAACTCTGGAATAATATAAAACTTGAAGATATTGTCTATATTCCTGAAAAAGTTAAAAATTTCAAATTAACAGATGTTTTATCATTTGACTTTGTAAAAAACATAAAAAAACTGATAGAATTAATTGGAAAACAAAAAGGATTTGACAGTTCGCCATTATATAAGCTGATTACTAAATATACAGATGAAAAAAAAATAAGAAAATCAAAAATAGATTTTGGCCTTATTACTTATAGAATATCTGATTTTACGCCTTCCATCCTATTTTTGGAAGATATTCCTGAAGGAAAATTAAAAGACTACTTACTTGCCAGTGCCTCATTACCAGGCTTTAGACCTACAAAAATAGGTGAACATGAATTTATAGATGGAGGTGTATATAACAATGTACCATATAGTATTATGAAAGCAAGAGGATACAAAAAAATAATCGTAATAGATATTTCTGGTTTAGGACTAAAAGGAGATTTAAACATTGAGGGAACAGAAACAATATATATCAAAAACTCGATCGATTTTGGCAACATTTTAGACTTTAGACCTTCTTTCATCAAAAATTTTATGGAACTTGGTTATCTTGACACCTTGAAAACCTTTGAAAAAATTGATGGCATATATTATTTTTACAAAAAAGATCATCACTTTAAAAATTTGCTCAATGATTATTTTCTTTCGGAATCAAATATAAAAAAAATATCAACAATTTTTAATACAAATACATTATTTAAGGAAACTATTAAAAATTATCTTCCAGAAAAGATAAAATATAACAAATATATTTCAATCTCCTTGACAGAACATACAGCAAGACTACTTGACATTCCAATAATAAAATTATACACCCTTAAAGAATTGACAGAAGAAATAATTCTAAAAGTAGAATCCAAACTCAAAGAAAATAAGAATTTTTTTGATTATAAACCAAGAAATTTGATAGAAAAAATTATAACCAACAAAGACATTGCAAACAGAAAAATTATTCAAGCTACATATATATTTTTGAAAAATTTTTATCAAAAAGATTTCAGTTTATTTGACAAGTGGAAGTATAAGATTTAATAATTTAACATTAGAAGCCTTTCCTCTCTATAAATTTGTGTAATAAAAGTTTTCTACTCTATTCCCATACAAAAAGTCAGTTGTTGGAAATATACAAGAAAAGAACTCAATAAAATGTTCCAAAGAAGTCAA
>JAOACQ010000021.1 GCA_026417755.1 Brevinematales bacterium
AGAGAGCAGTTAGATTAAATAATTGTATTTTTTCAGGTGATAGTTGCAGAGATTACTGTTGTGAGAAGAGACAAAAAAGCTCCAGCCTCAATTTTTACATGATCTTCACAAAAAACAACTTCAAAAGGTGATGGTTTAAGAATTGGTTTAATATTCTTGTATTTGTCAAAAATATCAAGTAATTTGGCAAAAGATTCTTTTGGTTTTTTGGTTGATATGTATGGTTTTTTAGAAGAAGTTAATCCCTCTGGCAAAAGAAATGCAGAAACAGGTGAGTCTTCCATGAAATTTAAATATTTATCTGATTCCACGTAAGCTATCGTTCCAGTTTTTTGATGGTTAAGATCTGAAACTCCAATGATCTCTATATCATTTCCATTAAAAGTTGTGCCAAGTATCTTTGCTATCTCTGATAATTTCATAATAGCCTCACTTAAAATAAAATTTCTAATTTTCCCATATTTAAATATATATCGAGCTCAAAAATATTTTCGTTTGTGGGCAAATAGTAGAAATATCCATTTGACATAATAAAACTATCCGGTATATCTATGTAAGAAACAAAAGAAGTCAACTTAAGTCTTACAGGAGTTGATTTGCTGATTTTAATTTTAATTTCTCCGAAGTTATTAGTTATTATAGCTTTTTTTATAGTTGTGTTGTCAATCAAAAGATATCCACTATTCATTTCACAGAAAAAATCATCAATTTTCATTTTGCTTGATAATGTTAGACTCCCACCAGCTATTAAAGAGGTGATAGAAATATTTTTTTTCTTATCAAGAAATAATTCAGCCTCACCCGTAAAATTATATATTTTAAGAAAAAGATTTGTTTCAATAAAATTTGTTGTAATATCGCCCATAAGACCAGATTTTTTTATTTCATATAGATATTTTGTTTCCGGATATATGGTTAAGTTCCCTACCAGATTTTCTATGTTTAAGTTGATATTGTCAATTCTTTTTCCTTTTTTTTCAGAAAATTTAAAACTCTTTTCACAAGAAGAGATAATAATAAAAAAAATAAGAAAAATAGACTTAAAAGACTTCATTTATTCTCCATTTTCTTAAGTAGTTCAGAAAGTTTATCAGATACTTCTTTACCACCGGGAGAACATTTATTTACGGGGGTTTCTTTTTTAAAGACAGCTTCTGCATATTGTTCACATCCTGGGAAACCACAGGCTCCACAATTATAAGCTGGTAAAGCTGCTACTATTTCTTCTAGTATGGGGTCTTTTTTTACTTCAAAAACCTTGCTGAATATAGCTATCATAGCTCCAAGAATTAAACTTAAACCAAACATAACAAGCACTGAATTAAGTATTAACATACACTTACTCCTCATTATAGCTATATAAAGTATAATTTTTTTTTGATATTAATTCAACTTATTTTAACATAATTTTCTTGACATTTTAAATATTTATTTTAACATATAAACACTACGAAAAGAGAGAATATTTAATGAAAAAATTAAATATAGCTTATATTGCGACTGAATCTGTTCCGTTTGCAAAAGTTGGGGGACTTGCCGATGTTGTAGGGGCTCTTGCAAAAAATATAAAGAAGATTAGTCCAGATTCAAACGTTTCTATATTTTTACCTTTTTATAAGAGTGTTAAAGAGTTTATAGCTGCAAATAACATTTCAATGAAACTGTTAAAAAATTTTGAGTTAAAAATTGCAGACAAAATCCAAAAAGCTGAGATTTTTGAGATTTTTTATGAGAATATTAGTTGTTATTTTATAAATCAGCCATCTTATTTTGATAGAGATGGAATTTATATTGATATAAATACTGGAAGTGATTACTCTGATAGCCTTGAAAGGTTTACTTTTTTTTCTAGAGCTGTTCTTGAAACGTTTAAAAATCTGGATTATGTTCCTGATATAATTCAGGTTAATGATTGGCAAACAAGTCTTATACCTGTGTTTCTTAAAACTGAGCCATCTTATATCGATTTTTTTAAAAATACAAAGTCAATTTTACTCATTCATAATTTATCATATCAGGGGATATTTTCTGTTGATCAATACAATGTTACAGGGCTTGACTGGAAACATTTTAATAAAGATGAACTTGAATTTTATGGTTATCTTAACTTACTTAAGGGTGGTATTGTATATTCAGACTGTATAATAACTGTTAGCGAAACTTATGCAAGAGAAATACAGACGGTAGAATATGGAAATGGACTTGAAGATATTCTTCAGAAAAAGAATAATGAAAAAAGGCTGTTTGGTATAGTTAATGGGGTAGATTATGAAGAATGGGATCCTTCAAAAGATGTCTATCTTAAAAATAAATACAATACTAACTACGATCTTGATTCACTTGAAAACAAAACAAGAATAAAAATGCTTTTTCTGTCTGAAAATGGAATAAATAAACCTGATCTTTCAAAGCCAGTTATATCAATTATCTCTAGACTTGTAGACCAGAAAGGATTTGATATTATATTTCAGGTTATTGAAGATATTGTAAATATGGATGTGTATTTTGTTGCCCTTGGAACGGGTAAAAGAGAATATGAGCTTAAACTGAGAGAAATAAAAGAAAAGTATCCTTCAAATGTTATTACTTTTACGGAGTTTAATGTTCCTTTATCTCATTACATAGAAGCTGCAAGTGATATTTTTATACTTCCTTCAAGATTTGAACCTTGTGGTTTAAACCAGCTTTATAGTCTAAGATATGGGACTATTCCTGTGGCAAGGAAAACAGGTGGGCTTGCGGATACTTTAAAACACAACGAAAATGCTTTCCTCTTTGAAAAATATTCACCGGAAGAGTTTTTAGAGACTTTAAGGAAGGCAGTGAATATTTATAGAAACGATAAGGAAAAATGGCTTAAAATGGTTGAAAAAGGAATGAAAGAAAGATGGGACTGGCAAAAATCGGCAAAAAAATATTTTGATATATATTTAAACCTTGTTGAGAAATGAAGTCATATAAAATGTAATATATTCCCCTGTATATTTTTTAAATTTATAGATGGTTTTTATATTTACTTAAGAGAGGCTATCTCGACTTGACGAGATAGCCTCTCTTATATAATTAGTTTTCAACTATCATTTTTTCTGGCGGAACATTGATTGTTTTACCATCTGAGAAAGTTACTGTAATATTCGTAGGGGAAGCATTATATACTACATAGGATTTTTTCCCATCTTTATTGAACACTGCATAAAAAGTTGTATTGGCTGTAATATTTGGATCAATTTTACCAAGAGCTTTCATATTTTCTATCCAGTAATATGTTTTAGCTATACTATTTCCAAATTCTGGAGGATAACTTGTATCCCATATTTTCATGGCTTTGTCTGGATCTGTAAAAGCCTGATACATAGCTATTATATCTGTCCATATAGTGACTTTCCCTACTTTATTATAAAGTTCTTCTAAATTTGCATTAACGAAATCTGGGAATCTACTGAAAAATAGTGAGCCACCCGTAATAGGTAGCATATTTATAGCCTTTGTTTGGGTGTATTCTTCTGTCCACCAGGTTGTGTGGGAAATTTTACCACCCCAGACCTGGGACGCTTCAACATTTCTGTATGCTTTAGGAAAGTTATCTTTATAAACATCATACCAGTATTCTAAAGCTGCTTGTACTTCGGTGGTATAGAGGAAAATACCAAGATCTCTTATAGCATTATCACCGATAATCTCACCCCACATTATTAAAGCAACCCAGGCATTTATTGCTTCTGTTACTGATTCCTGATTAGGTCCGTAGGCTGAAAATCCTGTAGGAGCTCCTCCACTTGCCCAGGAATGGCCTTCGTATAGATCAAAGTATCTCATATAAGGAAACCTTTTGTCATCCCTTTCCCAGTTTGCTATATCTTTGATAAGAAGTTTTATCATTCCACCATAATTTTCATCTTTAGCCCAATCTTTATTGTTTAAAGCGAGAAAACTGGCCCCATATATGAAATATCCATGATGAAAATGGTGGTCGTTTAGTTCAGTGTTGTTTCCAAAACCAGCTTGATACATTATAAGTGTACCCCATGTCGGTTCATAATAGAAAAGTCTTTTGCTTTTTGTTTCTGAAGCGGTGAAATAATCATTTATTGTTTCTTCGATGGCTTTTATAAAATCATCTTTTGCCTTTTTATTTCCAAGTTGAGTTGCTATCGCACTGAGATCACCAAGTCTTGAAAGATTTTTTGATAGAGAATAGGGGTCTAAGATTCCAGCATAACTTGGACCGTATCTTATATAATCCTTCTTCTTATAGATTTCATTAACATAATCGTTTAATTTTTTTCTATCGTACTTTCCTATATCTGGTAACCAGGGCAAGATTCCATAATATTTATATTCCGTGGTAAATTCATTTCCTTCTATAACTTTCATCTTGCCTCTTATGGAATCATAAGAATATGGTAAAGTTTTAATATTTTGATTTCTCCAGTGATGAGGAAATAATGCCATCAGAGTTTTGTTGTTATTTCCCTCTTTTATTTCTGTTAAGATCTTGTATTTTGTAATAACTTTACTACTTTCTTTGTCATATTTCCATTCAACAATAGTATTTGTTGGAAATGCATAAGCGTATTTTTTGTAAAATTCTAGTGTTTCTCTTTTATTATCTGGCAAAGCAGAAACTACAAGGAAGTTTTTACCTTTTGGCGTGGAAAGTGAAAAAGTTGACTTATTTAAATCTTTCCATTTTGAACCTCGTGGTACAAATATTGCAAAGTTAAAATTATTGGCTTCTATTCCGATAGAATCACTATTATCATTACCATACCATACCTTACCTTTCTCTAAGAAATTAATTTCTATTTCTGCATTTTCAAAAGTAAAGTATATGAAGGGGCTACCTCTTACAACAGTAGCTTTAATACTTTTGTTACCGTCTTTCATTACAATATCAATGGCGAAATCGGTATACTTATCAAGTCTTGCATCTTTTGGATTAAAATTTTTGGCAAAAATAGAAAATTGAGGGAAGTGAGGCATTACAATTTGAATATCACCATCTCCCTCTTTGAAGACATCTTTTTCTGGATGTCCTACCCAGAAACCACTTTCTGCACAGCTGAATGTCATAGGAAGAGGATACATTGCTTCTGAAAATTCAGTCCATATGACACTTGAAAACCATTTGTTTGAAGGAAGTCCACCCTTAATGTTTTCTGTAATAAATGGAGTATCCTGATGTGGTCCAGATTGACCTATAGGTCTTTCATCAACATAGCTTGCTTTTCCAATATTTATTACCTTTGAGTATAGGTTTAATGTGAAGGATAGACAAGCTATTAAATATAATATTTTTTTTACCATTGCAACCTCCTGCTTTTAATTTTATATCTTTTTTGTAAATAATGCAAGAAAAAAGAAAGCTATATAGCACACACATATGATTTGATGATAGTTTTTATTCTATATCAATCTTTATGTTTCTCATATTAGGAATTTTTTCGAGAGGTATGAAGATTGCTTCAAAATTGTATGGAGATATTGAGATACTAATATTTGTAATGAATTTTTGGTTGATTTTCAAAGATTTTATTTCCCAGTTATTGTTTCCTCTATTTTCAAGTATTACATTTAAACCTTTCATATCTTTTGTTTTAACTTTACTTATAGTGATTAATTTGTCTCTATCGTAGTTTATAATCTTTTTTTCATTTGTTTTGCCGGGATTTAAGTACATTAAAATCCAGAAGATTAAAGCGATAAATATGTAAAATCCTATGAATGACTTAACCTGAGGGTTGCCACCGGATATATAGCCTAAAATACCTTTAACCTTTTTTTTCTCTGGTTCTTCGAAAGTTTGTCTTCTTCTAGCAAGTCTTTCTTCTCTTGAGTAGTAGTATTTATAGTTTGGATTCTTAAGCTCATCGAAAGAAGGTATTTTGTTTTCCTTTTTCATATTTTATCACCGTTTTTTTTAATCATTACCACGCAAGCATCTGCTGACCAGTTGGGTAAAAAAAGCCATTTTTTAAGTTTGTTGTTTTTTATAAAGAATGTTTTTACTATTTTGTAATTTTTATATTTACAATATTCTTTGAAATCAAGATAAGTGAGAAGGTGAATATTTGGTGTATCATACCATGAATATGGCAAAACTTTTGATTTTGGCATTCTACCTTTCAATAATAGGTTAAATCTGATTTTGTAATTTCCAAAATTTGGAAAACTTAAGATAGCGAATTTTGAGATTCTTGTTATTTCATCTATAACTTTATCAGGTCTTGAAAGTTCCTGAAGAGTTTGGCTTAATATAACATAGTCAAAACTATTGTCTCCTATAAATGGGAAAAGAGAGTTAAGATCATATTGAATTACAGGTATACCTTTTTTTGTGCAGAGAAGCATTTTATTTACATCAATTTCTACTCCTGTGCCTTTAACCTTTTTGTTCTTTATTAAATAATCAAGCAAACTTCCATCTCCACAACCAAGATCAAGGACATTTTTGCCAAATTCTATCCAGCTTGCTATCACAGACAGATCTGCACGATTGGAGAGTAAAGAGAAAATTTTTTTCATTTTCTTTCCCTCCTTTCATACGTAGCATCAATAAAGCTACTGATAATCTTCTCTTCAAGTTCTATTTCAAGTAGAAAAGCATCATGCCCATAAGAGGATTCAATGTTATAGTAGGTTACATCTTTTTTTTGTTTGAGAAGAGCCTGAACTATCTCCTGAGATTGATAGGGTGGAAATAGCCAATCAGAAGTAAATGAAACAACAAGCATTCTTGATTTAATTAACTTCATTGCTTCTTCTAAACTTCCTTTTCCATAACTTGTTGCTACATCAAAGTAATCCATGGCTTTTGTTACGTAAAGATAGCTATTTGCATCAAAGATTTCAACAAATTTATTTCCTTGATATTCTAGATAACTTTCCACTTGAAATTCTTTCGAGAAATCAAAACCAAATTCATTTCTTGTTTGAAGTCTTCTGCCGAATTTTTTATGCATTGATTCATCACTTAGGTATGTTATATGGCCTATCATTCTAGCTATTGAAAGTCCAACAGAAGGAGGAACCTTACCATAATAATCTCCTCCATTCCAGTTTTCATCTCTTATTATTGCATTTCTTCCTACTGCATTAAAAGCAATAGATTGAGGGGAGAGCCTTGAAGTTGCAGCAATAACAATTGAAGATTGTAATTTATCCGGATATCTTAAAGCCCATTCGAGAGCTTGCATTCCTCCCATTGAGCCACCAATAACAGTAAGTAATTTATCGATGCCAAGATAGTCTATAAGTAGTTTTTGAACTTTAACCATATCTCCTATCGTTATAACTGGAAAAGTTGCACCATATGGTTTACCTGTTTCTGGGTTAATAGATGAGGGGCCTGTTGTTCCTGCACATCCACCAATAACATTTGAACATATTACGAAGTATTTGTCTGTATCTATAGCTTTACCCGGTCCTATTGCGTCATCCCACCATCCAGGTTTATGCCCAATAGACTTATGAAAACCTGCTGCGTGAGCATTTCCAGAAAGTGCATGACATACAAGAATAGCATTAGATTTTTCACTATTTAAGTTTCCATATGTTTCATACGCAACAGTAATAGGGCCAAATTCCTTACCGGAGTCCAGCTTAATAAAATCTTTTTCATTATTTGCAAAAGTGACATATTTTGTTTCTACAATGCCAACACTACCTTTCAAGTTAATTACCCTCTGAAATGTGATTAAAAATTGTAATAAGTTTTTTTGAAAATATCAAGTATTTATTCCCATTCTATTGTGGCTGGAGGTTTTGAGGTTATATCATAGACTACTCTATTTACTTCTTTTATTTCTCTTATTATTCTATTTGCTACATCATCAAGAAGAGAATGTGGTAATTCTGCCCAGTTTGCTGTCATTCCATCAAGAGAGGTTATAGCTCTTAAAGCTATTACGTTTCCGTAAGCTCTTTCATCGCCCATTACACCTACACTTTTCACAGGTAGAAATACGGCAAAAGCCTGCCAGACTTTATCATAAAATCCAGTCCTTTTGAGTTCGTCAATAAAAATTTTGTCAGCTTTTCTCAGAATATTTAATCTATCTTCTGTAATATCTCCAATAACTCTTACCGCAAGACCAGGTCCCGGAAATGGATGTCGATTAAGAATATCATCAGGTATATCAAGTAGTTTTGCAACCTTTCTTACTTCATCTTTGAAAAGAAATTTGAAAGGTTCAATAATTCTACCCTGCTTTTCCATTTTGAGTATTTCCTTTACTCTATTGTGGTGAGTTTTTATAGTTTGTGATGGCCCTTTTACAGAATTTGATTCTATAACATCGGGATAAAGTGTTCCTTGAATGAGATAATCAAAATCTTTCAGACCGGAGTAAAAAACTTTTATGAATGTTTTACCTATTATCTTTCTTTTTTTCTCTGGGCACACGATTCTTTTCAGTTTGGCTAAAAATATTTTAGATGCATCGATATACTTAACATTTAATCCAAGTCTTTCACGTAAATTATGTAAAACTTCTTTATCTTCATCAAGTCTTAATAGTCCGTTGTTTACAAATATTGAAACAACATTATCTCCAAGAGCCTTGTGTGCGAGCACTGCCAGTGTCGTAGAATCAACCCCACCAGAAACACCAAGCACAACCTTTTTACCACTACACTTTTCTTTGAGATATTTTATTTCATTTTCTAAAAAATTTTCCATATTCCAGGTGGATTGGGCTTTTGAAATTTTAAATACAAAGTTTGAAAGAATTTTTTTGCCTTCTTCTGTATGAATCACTTCAGGGTGAAACTGAACAAGATAAATTTGTTTTGAAAGATTGTGAGCAGCTACAAATTCACAATCCTTTGAACTTGCAATTTTTTCAAATCCTTCAGGTAACTTGAGAACAGAATCACCATGACTCATCCAGACTATACTTTCGTTTTTAACTTCACTAAAAATTGGGGAATCTTTAACTATTTTTATCACTGATTTCCCATATTCTCTGTAAACAGATTTTTCTACAATTCCACCAAAGATTTTTGAGGTGAGTTGCATTCCATAACATATACCAAGAATAGGAATACCAAGCTCATAAATTTCTCTTGAAATAGTGGGGGCATCCTTTGATAAAACACTTGATGGTCCCCCAGACAAAATTATACCTTTTGGGGCTATTTCTTTTATCTTTTCAATTCCGATGTCATAAGGGTAAATCTCAGAATATACGTCAAGCTCTCTTACTCTTCTTGCTATAAGCTGTGTATATTGAGAACCAAAGTCAAGTATTAAAATTTCTTCTTTCATAATCCCTGCTAATTAACTTTTAATCAATTTTTCGAGTTTGGTTGCTAAAAAATAGAGTTTTTTGGCTGCAGCCAATCTGTCTGATTCTACATATTTCTTGATTTGTTTCATTGAACTGTAAACAAAATCAAGAATTTCAATAGAGTCATCACATTTTGTTATTACAATTTTTTTTAATTCTTCCGGAATATCAGAATTTTCTGATAACTTAGCGATTGTCATATTAAACCCCTTATTTTTTTAATTTGTAATAATTTTGGATACAATTTACACTTACTTCTTCATTGTGTAATGAATAAAGAGCTTCAGAAAGTGCATACATAGCCGGAACAGTTGTAAACAAAGGAATCTGAAGAAGTATAGCATTCTTTCTGATATATGTATCGTCAGAAAATGCTTTTTTCCCAAGGGGAGTGTTTAGGATAATATTAATATTTCCATTTTTCATTTCGTCTATAATATTTGGTCTACCTTCATTAATTTTATAAATAATATCACAATCAATTCCATTTTTCTTTAAAAATTCAGCTGTTCCTGTAGTTGCAACAAATTTATATCCAAGAGATGCTATTTTCTTAAGAGGCTTGAGTATCTTTGGCTTATCATTGTCATTAACAGTAACAAGAATCCTTCCATTTTTAGGCATCTTTAACCCAGCAGAGATCTGGGATTTAAGAAATGCCTTACCAAAATTAAAGTCTATACCCATCACTTCACCGGTTGATTTCATTTCTGGTCCTAAGATTGCATCGACATTTGGGAATTTATTGAACGGGATAACCACTTCTTTTACAGAAATAAAATCTGGCTTAACATATTCAGTTATACCAAAATCCTTAAGTTTATGGCCAACCATTATTTTTGTTGCTATCTTTGCCCATGGAATACCAGTTGCCTTGCTTACGAATGGAACTGTTCGTGAGGCTCTTGGGTTAACTTCGATAAAGTATAGTTTGTCATCTTTAATTGCATACTGGATGTTCATAAGTCCAATTACGTTTAGAGCTTTTCCTACTACCTTAGTTTGATTGATTATGGTTTTTATCATTTCTTCTGGGATGGTTGTAGGTGGCAATATCATAGCACTATCGCCGGAATGAATTCCTGCTTCTTCAATATGCTGCATTATACCTGCGACAACTATATTTTCTCCATCGCCTATAGCATCAACGTCTATTTCCTGTGCATTTTCTAGAAATTTATCAATCAGAACCGGTCCGCTTGAGAATGCATCTATTTCTTCTTTAAGATATTTTTCAAGCTCTGATTCAGAATAGACAATTAACATTGCTCTACCGCCAAGTACATAAGATGGTCTTACGAGAACGGGGTATCCTATATTTCTTGCAATTTCTTTGACTTCATCAAGTTTATAGGCTATACCTGATGGTGGTTGTAAAAATCCAAGGGAATCTATAAAACTCTTAAATCTTTCTCGATCCTCGGCAATGTCTATAGACTCAGATGATGTTCCGAGTATCGGAACATTAGCTTTGTGTAATGCAGTTGCAAGTTTGAGAGGGGTTTGGCCACCAAATTGTAATATTACCCCTATAGGTTTTTCATTTTCATATATGTTCATTACATCTTCAAAGGTTAATGGTTCAAAGTATAGTTTATCAGATGTGTCATAATCTGTTGAAACTGTCTCTGGGTTTGAGTTAACCATTATCGTTTCGTAACCTTCTTCTTTAAGTGCAAAACAGGCATGTACACAAGCATAATCAAATTCTATACCCTGCCCTATTCTGTTTGGCCCGCTTCCTAAAATCATTACCTTTTTTCTTGAAGAAGGGATAGCTTCATTTTCATCTTCGTAAGTAGAATAGTAATAAGGTGTTTTAGCTTCAAATTCTGCTGCACATGTATCAACAAGTTTGTAGGTTGGAATTATACCAAATTCTTTTCTTCTATTTCTGACATCAAGCTCAGTTATCTTTTCTTTGGATAAAGCAACTATCTGCCTATCTGAAAAACCAAATTGTTTTAGTTCTTTTAATTCTTCTTTTGAAAGAGCGTAAAAAGATTTATTTCTATATTCTTCTTCTTTACTATATATTTCAAAAAGATTATTTAAAAACCATCTGTCTATTTTTGTTAACTCATAAATTTCATCGATTGTGAAACCTTCTTTTATAGCATTTTTAAGATATAATACCCTTTCTGGGTTTGGGGTTTTCAATTTTTCAGTGATTAAAGCCTTCCATTCGTTATCATCAATATTTTCCGGTTTTTCAAGTTCGTTAAAGCCAGAATATTTATTTTCAAGAGATCTAAGTCCTTTCTGAAATGCCTCTTTAAATGTTCTTCCTATTGCCATTACTTCACCTACGGATTTCATCTGGGTTCCAAGTATAGGAGCTGTTTCCTTAAACTTTTCAAAGTTAAATCTTGGAATTTTAACCACACAGTAGTCAAGGGTAGGCTCAAATGAGGCGGGTGTTTCTTTTGTAATGTCGTTAGGGATCTCATCTAAGGTATATCCTACAGAAAGTTTTGCGGCAATCTTTGCGATAGGGAAACCAGTGGCTTTGGAGGCAAGAGCCGAGCTTCTTGATACTCTTGGGTTCATTTCTATTACTACAACATCACCGTTTTCTGGGTTAACGGCAAATTGAATATTTGATCCACCTGTATCAACACCGATCTCTCTTATAATAGCTATGGAATAATCTCTTAATCTTTGATATTCTTTATCGGTTAAAGTTTGAGCAGGAGCAACAGTGATAGAATCCCCTGTATGAACACCCATTGGATCAAAGTTTTCTATAGTACAGATTATAACTACATTGTCTTTTGTATCTCTCATTACTTCGAGTTCGTATTCTTTCCAGCCAAGTAAGGATTTATCAATCTGAACTTCATTTTTTATTGAGAGAGAAAGACCTCTTTTAACTATTTGTTCAAATTCTTCTATATTGTAGGCAATTCCTCCACCAGTTCCACCAAGTGTAAAAGCAGGCCTTATAATGTTTGGGAAGCCTATCTCATCGACTATTTTGAGTGCTTCTTCGAGTGAATGAACAACTCTACTTTCTGGAACTTTAAGACCAATTTTAGCCATAGCCTTATTAAATTCAGCTCTATCTTCCCCTTTTTTAATAGCCTCATAATTTGCACCAATCATCTTTACATTATATTTTGAGAAAATTCCACTTTCAAAGGCTTGAATTGCAAGATTTAAAGCAGTTTGACCACCAAGAGTTGGTAATAAGGCATCGGGTCTTTCTATTTCAATTATTTTTTCAAGATATTCAAGAGTGAGAGGTTCAATATAAGTTTTATCAGCTATTTCTGGATCTGTCATAATAGTTGCAGGATTAGAATTTATTAGGACTATCTCAAAGCCTTCTTCTCGAAGAGCTTTACAGGCTTGAGTGCCAGAATAATCAAATTCACAGGCCTGACCGATGACAATAGGCCCTGAACCTATGATTAAAATTTTCTTTATATCTGTTCTTTTTGGCATAATCCTACCTTATAAATAAAGTTTGAGAAGGTTAACAACAAAAATTGTATAATTATAAAATAACTCAAAAAAAAAATCATTTTTTTACTAAATAAATATTTTTATTTTTCGAAAATAAAACTGGGAGGTTCTTATGTTTGGTATAGAAAAACAACTCTTTGAACAACTTTTACTTCTTAAGGAAGGTTATAATCTTGAAGGTATAAAGGCAGAATTTGAAGCTGAAGGTTCATCTTTCAATGATCTTGTCAGATTGAGAAGACTAACTGATAAGGCTGGAGTAAAATTATTCCTTAAGATTGGAGGGGTTGAAGCTGTAAGAGATATAAAAGATTCTCTTGAACTTGGAGTTGATGGCATAATTGCTCCAATGGTAGAGACCTCCTTTGGTTTGAAAAAATTTATTTCAGCTTATAGATCTATATATAAGGATTATAAGATTAAACTCTCTATAAACATAGAAACGAGAAATTCAATTGAAGAACTTGATGAAATACTTATCTATGCCAAGGACAAAATCGATAATATAACACTTGGTAGAACTGACTTAAGTGATTCATTTATGGATGAAAATATTAAGCCGGATACGGATTTTGTCATGCAATTGGTAAAAGAGGTTGGGAAAAAGGCTGTTTATCATGGTATGACATTTACAGTTGGCGGAAGTATAAGTTCAAAGACAATTGAAAAATTCAAAATGAATCCAGATTTATGTGAAAACATAACAGCAATAGAAACAAGAAAAGTAGTTTTACCTAAAAAGATAATGCTTTACAAAGAAGATGCCCTTGAAGAAGCTCTCAAATTTGAGGAACTTTATATACTTTCTAAGAAAGAGATATCAAATGTTATGATTGAAAGCGAACTTTTAAGACTCGAAAAACTTGAGGAAAGAAAGAAAAAGGAAGTAGTTTTTGAGAAAGCATGGTTTATAGGTTAAACTTTTCATAATTAAGGATTATTGCGACTTTCAAGACTTCCTTTTCATAATTTTGAATGCGGGAGTCGTAATAATCCTTGATCCTTATTTTTCCTTTTGTAATATCTTCAAAAATATTTTTGATGATTCCAGTTAAAACTTTGTTTTGAAATTTTTCATCAGTATTTTTAAAGGCATATAGAACCTTTGCAAAACCAACTTCGTCAATTAATAAGTCTACATCTTCTTGAGTTGTTATATACTTTTCTATGTGTTCTCTGAAATCTAAATCTTTAATAAACTTTTCATAATATATTTCTTTAACTTTTTTGAGAAATAAATAAGCCTCAAAATACTTTTCATCCTCGGAATGTTTATGAGCGTAGTTTATATCTTCCAATAGTATTTTAAAACCATTTGCTGAAAAATGTGTAGAAAATATTTTGATAATTTCATTTTCTTTAAGAAAAGTCAAGGAGTTTGCAAGCATTTTTCTGTTTGTTTCTAAAATCAGTTTTTTAATTTCTTCACTTGAAAGCAAATTAAGCCATTCAAATAAGTTTCTGTTTTCAAATTCTTTTTTTAACACGGCTATGTGATAAGCCTTTTTTATATGATCAAATCTGCTGAAAAAAGGCAAGTTAATTTTTAATTCATTTGCTGAGACTAAGATATTTCTATTTATTATATAATTGACTTCTTTTGCCCATCTATAGGTAGAATAAATTCCTATTGCTCTGATTTTTTCAGTTAATTCTGTTTTTACTCTTGTTGAAAAATTTTTGAGTATTCTTTCACCTCTTTCGCCAAGATTTCTAATGTAAGCTGCAAGCATATCTATTGAGGCTATTTTTTTTGCAAGGATATGGTTAAGTAGCAACTGGAGTTTGTTGTCCGGTAGTGCTAAAATATATTTGTCAATGTCTGAAACTGGATTTGTTAAGATAGCATAAAGTTTTTTTTCAAGCTCAGAAATGCTGACAACGTTATAGTAATCAAGGAAATTTTTGATTATCTCATTTTTGATTATTAAAATAAATTCAAAATTTCCTTTTGAAGCAACAAAAAATTGAGAAGAAGTTGTCTCAGCTATATCAGTTTTACCTTTATATTGAATATGAATCTTTTTACCAAAAATTACTCTTAAGAACTCAGTATTTGTAATATTTTCTATCAATTTATTATCTATTTCATAGAGAGAAATGAAAAAGTAGCCAAAGAGCTTTTTGTCCATTATAAAATTAAACTTCACAATATGTTCAAAGACTTCTGGATTTTTTAGCTCTTTAAGCTGAAAATAGTAAGGAATTAAAAGAAAAGGAAGTAATTTCATTTGAACCAAACCTTTTAAAGGCTTTATTTCTCAAAATATTGACACAAAACACTTTTTTTTATAGAATAAATGCTGTTAGTTTTCGGGTCATAGCGCAGTTTGGTAGCGCGCCTGGTTCGGGACCAGGAGGCCCCGGGTTCAAGTCCCGGTGACCCGATTCTTTTCTACAATTTTCAGGTTAAGAAACCCTTTTTCCACTCTGACGCTTACGACTTCTACTTTTATTTTGTCTCCAACAACAAACTTTTTTCTTGTTTTTTTCCCTATTGCACAATAATTTGCTTCGTCAAATATATAATAATCATCCTCCATATCTGCAAATCTTATCATACCTTCTATACCATACTTTTCTATCTGTGCAAAGATTCCTAAATTTATTATTCCTGAGATTATTGCACTAAATTTTTTTCCTTCCATTCCTTTCATAAATCTTAATGATTTTATCTTATAGAATTCTCTTTCCATTTCCATTGCGATTCTTTCAGTGTTTGAGATGTGAGTCGCTATTTTTGATAATTCATCTCTGGAGTAGGGAAGGGGGCCACTTTTGTCAAATAAAAAATATCTGATCAATCTATGAACTATCAGATCGGCATATCTTCTTATAGGAGAAGTAAAGTGAGTGTAAAATTCAAAACCCAGACCATAGTGTCCAAAATTTTCAGTTTGGTATCTTGCCTGCTGCATTGAACGAAGTAGTATATGATTTATCAATTCTTTATGGGGTTTGTCCTTGACTTCTCTGAGAATCTTCTGGATGGCAAAAGCATCAGGTATAGGGTTGCCTTGAATTTTATGACCAAGCCTCAAAGCCATTCTCATAAAACTTCTCAGTTTATGTTCTTCCGGTTCTTCGTGGACTCTATAGAGGGAAATCTCTTTTTCAGATAGAAATTTTGCTATACATTTATTTGCAGCAAGCATAAATTCTTCAATAATCCTTTCAGCATCAAGTCTTTCTTTAAGCCAGACTTTGATTGGTTCATCTTTATCATCAAGTTCTATCTTTTGTTCTTTAAAGTCAAAATCTATACTTCCATTTTCTATTCTTCTTTTATTAAGTAATCTGAAAAGAATATTCATTTCATCAAGAGACTTTTTTAAGTTTTTGTCTTTGATTTCAACCTCACCTTTTAAGTATGATTCCACATAATCGTATGTAAGTCTATATTTTGAACAAATTATTGATGGAAGTATTTCATAGCCTTTTATTTCTCCATTTTTGTCAATATTAATAAAAATTGAAAGTGTTAGTTTGTCCTCGTTTGGGTTAAGACTACATAGATAATTCGATAGTGCAAATGGAAACATTGGCACTACTTTATTTATGAAATAATAGCTGTTGCCTCTTTTTTTTGCCTCTTTATCAAGTTTTGAGTTTTTTTGAACATAAAAAGAAACGTCGGCAATATGTACACCAAGAATCCATCCATCTGATTTTTTTTCTATTGAAACAGCATCATCAAGATCTTTTGCATCAGCCCCATCGATAGTAAAGATCATTTTTTTTCTCAAATCAAGCCTTTTATCCTCATCTTTCTTGAATTTTAAGGCTTCGGCTTCTTTTAAGACACTTTCCGAAAATTCTCTTCTTATTTTATACTTTTCTGTAATTATATAAAAATCATCTTGAGCTGTTAATTTTGTTTTATCAGTTTGGGTTCTTTCTTTCTTAATCGGTTTTTCATTTTTAATTTCAATATCCTTGTCTTTTGAAATTATGAGATTTTTTTCACCGTCTATCACTATTTCTTTGTTTTTTATAAGGCTACTTACAAGTTTTCTCATTTTTTTGACATTTGAAGGTTTTTTAACATTGAGAACTTCAATAAGTTTATCAAAACTTATTGAGGAAAACGACTTGATTATTTTTATGAGATCTTTTCTTTTCACTGTTTTACCTTTATGGTTTTTTTACAACAACTATTGTCATATCATCCCATTGAGGGGTATTCTTTGACCACTCTTCTACCTCCCTGAAAATTGAATTGACTATAGTATTGGCATTTGTGGGGCTATAATTTTTGAGAATGTTTTTCACTCTTTCAAGTCCAAAAACCTCTCCACTAAGATTCATTGCATCAACTATTCCATCAGTGAGACAGATAATTATGTCTTGGGACTCAAGTTTTAACTCAACGGAATCGTAAGTTTCTTTCCTGTTTATGCCTAAAGGTATACCTTTAGATTTCAGAGGAATAAGCTCATTTTGACTTGCTCTGTATACATATTGGAGATTGTGCCCAGCATTTGAATAAATGAGGGTGGAGGTTTCGAGATCTACTATTCCATAAAAGAGAGTAACAAACATTCCAACCCTTGAATCGTCAACAAGTATTTCGTTTGCCATTTTTAACATCTCACCGGGCTTATTTATGTGATGAGCATATGCTTTTATCACACTTCTTGAGACTGCCATATAGAGAGAGGCTGGTAAACCCTTGCCTGATACATCACCTATAACTATACCCAGTCTGGTTGGGGATAATTTGTAAATGTCGTAAAAATCGCCACTTACAACCTCGGCAGATTTCATCTTTGCATAGACTGAAAGATTTTGATAATCTTTAAAATTGCTTAGAAGTAAAGCGTTTTGAATCATTTTCATTATTTCTATTTCTTTTTTTAACTTTTCATTTTCTATTCTTTCCTGATAACTCAAGATTGCTTGATAAGCCTGCCCAACCTGATTGGCTATAGTTTGGAGTAATTTTGCCATTTCTTCGTTGTATCTTGTTCCTTTCTTTGGCTCTGAAACATTTATTACTCCTATAGGAATATTCTGAACCTTTATAGGAGCAGAGATAAAACTTCTACTTTTATATCTTAATTTTTTGTTTTTGCTTATTCCTTGTTTTTCTATATCGTTTGAGAAAATTGCTTTTCCATCGTTTAATACCTGGTTTGAGATTTTTTCTACATAGATTATGTTTTCTGTTTTTTCAACTACATCTTTTGGTATTCCAAGAGCTGCTTCTATATATAATTTTCCTGTTTCTTCATTTATAAGCATTATAGAAATTCTGTCAGAAGAAAAGATCTTTGAAAGTAATTTTAAAATTTTATCGAATAATTCTTTTCTTGTGCAGAGAGAATTGGTAAGGTTTGAGATCTGGTATAAATACTCAATTTCTCTTGCTCTGTCTTTAAGTTTTTTGTATAACAATGCATTTGAAATTGCAATAGATGCCTGTTCTGCAAATTGTTTTAAAATCACTATATCATCATCTGTGAATTTACCCTTAGCCGGGTTCATTACTTCAATTACACCTATAGTTGTCCCTTTGTTTACAAGTGGCATTGCAACAAGACAACGTGTTCTGAGCTTTGTAACGCTATCAACTTCTGGGTAGAATCTTTCGTCTTTTTCGGCATCTTCAACTATAACAGGCTCCTGTTTTTCGGCTGCATAGCCGGCAATCCCTTTACCCTTTGGGACAACAATATCATAGAGAGAGTCACTACTTTCTCCAAAGGCGACCTCAAAGTGGAGATCTCCTGTTTGAGGATTTCTGAGCAAAATAGATGCTCCCTCAGCATCAAGGAGTACACCTGCATAGTGAGAAATATCCTTGAGTATACTTTTGACATCTTTGATAGAATTAATCTTCTGGTTTATATCAAGAATCGCTTGAAAATCGCTGATTTCCAACATATTTTTTCTCCAAAGGTTTACATAGCAGCAGATAGTATCTCGTTTATTTCGCTTCTTCCAGCCGGTCTTGGTATATAATTTAAAAATTCATATTGTGTTGCAACTTTTGAAGCTGTATCAATTTTATCTTCTGTAAAATTATACTCGGACAGCCTTTGAGGTACATGGAGTTCAAGCATAAGTTTTCTTATAGCTTCTATTGCCATAATAGCAGCCTCAATAACAGTAACTTCTGTAACCTTTTCACCTAAAGCCATGGCTATCTGAATGAATCTATTTGCGGCCGCCGTCAAATTAAATTCCATAATATGTGGCAATAAAATTGAAGTTCCAATGGTTGAAGAAATACCAGTTGAGGTTTCTATCCCCATTCCACATGCACAGGTGAGCCCAGCAGAAGAAAAACAGGTAGATAATGAGGCAAGAAGAGCTCCTACAGATAAATTCCCTTTTAATTTTGTGTTAGCAGGTTCTACTGCGAGTCTTTTTAAGTTAACACTTATGTATTCTATGGCTTTAATACTGAAAGAATCTGAGATCGGATTTGATTTTTTTGAAATGTAAGAATCAAATGCATAAGCCAATGCTTCAAGGCTTGAATAAACTACATCATTTAATGGGACGTCTTCTGTAAGAACAGGGTCAATGATTATAGCCGTTGCAATAGAATCTCTATCAGAATAAGGTTTTCTGATCTTGTCGGTGTCATCTATAACATAGGTTATAGGCATAAGTCCCCAGTTTATTGTTTGAACATATGGGACTTCTACATACTTAACTTTTTTGATGGCGAGTTTTTTATATCCTTTGAGACTTTCCTCTGTAACTTCCTGTGTGCTGAACTGTGCAATACACTTTGCAACGGAAAGTGAGTTGCTACTACCGATACCCACCACTACATCAGCTCTCGCACCTTTAACAATATTAACTCCTTCAAAAAGGTCCTTTGTGGTAGCATTTGATGGAATCTCGAAGTTTATTATGTCATAAGCATAACCTTCTAAAATTCTTTTGACTTTAGGAGTTATACCAAGTTCGGTGGCTCTCTTGTCAGTTACAATAACTACCTTTTCTTGATTTGGAGCAGCATATTCTGGCAAACGTTGTAAACTTTCATTTCCATAAAGAATCATTGAAGGAACTTGAAAATCCAATACTGGCATTCTGATCCTCAAACTTTTTACATAATTTATCGGAACTTATCTCTTAAATTATAATTCTAAAGTCAAATCAATGCAACTTTATTGTGTTAAAAATTTTTAGTATTTAAAACTTACCACTCTTACTTTCTTTTGAATTATTGGATTAAGTAAAAATTTTTAACTTGAGGTTATTATTCTTTTCAACAATTTCCCATACTTTGTCATGTCGAATTTTTCTCCTCTGATTTTCCTATGAGGAAGCTCATAAGTATAAGAATAATATCTTTAAAAGGAGGTTTCTTAGAAATGTAATAAGAAAGTTAGATTTGGAACGATAAAATATGGGAGATTTATCTGTGCTTGAAAAATAAATAAATTTTTATATGAAAAACAATTGACAAAAAACAAAGCAATACTATAATTAATTTGAAAATAATAAATTATGATAAAACAAAAAAATAAAAATATTCTTCTTGTAGAAGATGAAGCTATAACAGCATTGAATGAAAAACAAGAATTAGAAAATATTGGTTATAATGTTACCCATGTTTTTAACGCAGATGAGGCAATAAAATTGGTTTTAAATCAAAATTCAAATTTTGATATAATTCTTATGGATATTGATCTTGGAGGAGGGCTTGATGGAACCCAGGCAGCGGAACTAATTCTCAAAAATAGAGATATACCTATCATATTTTTATCTTCACATATCGAGGAAGAAATCGTTAAAAAAACAGAGAAAATAACATCATATGGTTATGTGATAAAAAATTCTGGCATTTTTATTCTTGATGCTTCAATAAAGATGGCATTTAAACTGTTTGAAGCAAAAACAAAAGAAAAACAAAGGGCAAAAGAACTTTTTGAAAGTGAGTCAAAGTTCAGACAGATTTATGAAAATGTAAATATAGGAATAATCCAACTTTTGCTTGATTTCAGAATTTTAAGTGCAAATCCGGCTTTTTGTAAAATGCTTGGCTATACTGAAGAAGAGCTTATAGGTAAAAATATTGGAGATATTACCCATCCTGGATTAGTAGAAGAAAATTTGCAAAAACAAATGTTACTAGCTAAAGGTGAAATTGACAGTTATGAAGTGGAAAAAATGTTTATTCATAAAGATGGGCATACTGTTTATGGAATTTTAAATGCTTCACTTATAAGGGATGATGATGGTATACCAAAGTATCTTCTTGGAAGTGTACTTGATATAACTATGCAAGTTGTTACGATGAATAAGCTCCGTGAAAGTGAGCAGAGCTTCAGGGATATGTTTGAAAATCACGCAGCAATAAAATTACTTGTTGATCCTGATACCGGTAATATCCTGGATGCCAATCCTTCGGCTGCTAGATTTTATGGATGGTCCCGTGAGCAATTAAGAAAAATGAAAATTCAGGATATTAATCAATTAACTCCCGAAGAGATTAAACAGGAATTGGAAAAGGCTAGAACATTAAAAAAGATATATTTTGAGTTTCGTCATAAATTAGCAGATAATTCTATACGTGATGTGGCGGTTTTCAGTAGCAATTTTACTTCAAAGGGCAAGAATATTCTTTTATCGATAATTCATGACATTACCGATCAGAAAAAAGCAGAAAAAGAGCTTATGCAACAACTTGCTGATAAGGAATTATTGCTTAAAGAGATTCATCATAGAGTAAAAAATAATATTGCAAATGTAGAAGCACTTTTAAATCTACAAGCGTCATCCACAAATATTCAGGAAGTTAAAGATGCCTTAGAGGAAGCTATTGTTAGAGTTTCAAGCATGCGAATTTTATACGAAAAGTTGTTGTTGTCTAAAGATTATGAGGAAATATCAATAAAAAGCTATATTGAAAATCTAATTGATTCAATATTTAATGTTTTTGTTTGTAAGTGCCATATAATTGTTGAGAAGAAGATAGTGGATTTCAACATCATTGCTAAAAAAGCTATTTATGTGGGGATAATAGTTAATGAACTTCTTACAAATGTGGTTAAATACGCCTTTAAAGATAGAGAAAATGGCGTTGTAAAAATTATTATTGATAAAGAGGAAAATAAGATAACATTAATTATAAAAGACAATGGAGTTGGTATAGATTATAAGAGGGTCTCTGGTTTTGGACTTACTATTGTCAAAATGCTTGTCGAGCAGTTAAAAGGGACGTTTGAAATAATAAATGATAATGGCACTACAAGCATTGTCAAATTTTTGATATAAATCCTATTTTAATATGAATAAGAAAGTTAAGTTAATAATCTTTTCTTGACATTTTTTTCTTAATGTGGTAACAATGTATATATACGAAGATTAAATGAAATTTTAAACACCGCTCGGCTGGCTTCACCCTCGATGTGCTTTTTTTAATGTTGAACATCTTCTTAAAGCCAAAATGGTTTGCCTGAATTTGAAAATATAAAAAATAATAAGGAGATGATATGATAAATAAATTAGCTTCATCACTTGGCAGAAATGATGAAG
This sequence comes from Brevinematales bacterium, assembly GCA_026417755.1. GTDB lineage: Bacteria > Spirochaetota > Brevinematia > Brevinematales > JAOACQ01 > JAOACQ01. Next base: position 22,260 of record JAOACQ010000021.1, read on the forward strand.
AACCCAACATAGAGTTGGCTATTGAGTTAGTAAAAACTGAAAATATTAGCAACATTAAAGAAATAGTTGAAAATTTGCATAATGATAATGAGAAGATTGCTAACGATTGTATCAAGGTTTTGTATGAAATCGGGTATCGTGAACCCCGTCTTATTGCAGATTATTATGAACAATTTTTAAAATTATTAAAATCAAAAAATAACAGATTAGTTTGGGGTGGAATGATAGCTCTCTCCTTAATAGCATTTATAAAACATAAAGAGATATTTGAAAATATTGATACAGTAATTAAAGCATATGAAGAAGGAAGTGTTATCACAGTTGATAATAGCATCAGTGTATTTGCTGAACTTATCAAAGCAAATAGAGAATATGAAAATACCATATTTCCGATAATTATGAAACATCTTGAAACTTGTAGACCTAAAGAAGTTGCACAACATTCAGAAAGGGCTTTTGTTTGTATTAACAAAGACAATTCAGAGCAGTTTAAAAAAGTTTTATTCAAAAGATATGATATTTTAAATGATGCACAAAGAAAGCGAGTGGATAAATTATTAAAAAAGATTGAAGAGGGAGAATACTGCATCTAAGGTTCCGGCGAGGATACCATGCCTACATTGTAATTTATCTAAAGGCAATGAATTGTTGAACTTTTTATTATAAATCAATTCAAATTTTTGACATTTTTCTTGAGATTGGTAAAATATTTTACAGACTAAAAAATAATACGAAATACGGCTATATAAACGAGATATTCAAAATTGCCCCGCAATTTTGAACATCAGGCGTCTGGCTAACGACCTTGATGTGCTCCTTGTAACTTTGCACTTCTTCCGGTGGAAGTTTCCAGCTTAATAATTTTAACAACTGTTTTAATACTTAAAAAAATATAGAAAATCTTTAACTTATTGAATATATAAAATTTAAAAATTAAAAACATTTCAAATTTGTTGAAATATATTATTAAATATGTTAATATTTCAAGCAATGGAGGAAAAATTATGAAAAAAAGATTTTTTATTTGTTTTGTCTTGGTTTTTTCTTGTAGTATTAATTCTCAGAATTCAAGTTCTTCTGGTAATTCAACCCAGGCAGAGAAAGCTATGGATGTAGCTTCTGGAGAAAATCATACTTTATTTTTAAACAATGGCACTCTCTTTGCTACTGGAAGAAATGATTTTGGTCAGTTGGGAAACGGGCTTAATTCAGATACTAATAAATTTTTACAAATTCTTACCGGTGTAAGATACATTTCAGCTCATGGGATTCATTCCGCAGTATTAAAAGATGATGGTTCATTATGGGTGAGTGGTAATAACGAGGGGGGACAGTTAGGTAATGGACAGAGTTACTATTCAACAAATATTTTTGTAAAGGTTGTGGGAAATATAAAAGCAGTTTACTGCGGAAATAGTCATACTATGATAATAAGTAACGATGGTTCTCTCTGGGTTACAGGAGAGAATAAAGAAGGCCAACTTGGAATAGGAGAGAATGTTAACTCTACTAATATATTTTTATATGCGATGAAAAATATTTCAGGTGTAAGTTGTGGAGATGAATTTTCGATGGTTTTAAGTAATGATGGTTCTTTATTTGCCACTGGAAAGAATGCATATGGGCAATTGGGTTTAACCATGATATCTAATACAAATAAATTTACGTTTGTTATGGGTGGGATAAAAGCTGTAGCCTGTGGCTTCAAACACTCAATGGTAATAAGTAATGATGGTTCTCTTTGGGGCGCTGGCGATAATACCTATGGCAAACTAGGGGTAGAAGGTTTAAATAAAACAAATAAATTTATTTTTATAATGAATGATGTAAAAGCTGTTGCCTGTGGGCAGGATCATACTATCATAATAAAAAATGATGATAGTTTATGGGTTTGTGGTTATAATGCCAGCGGTCAACTTGGGAAAGGTGATACAGATAGTACCAATCAATTTGTAAAAATTATGGATAATGTTAAAAAAATAAGTTGTGGGCACAATAGTTCTTTTGTTATAAAAAAGGATAATACTCTATGGGGAACGGGAGCTAATTATTTTGGTCAGTTAGGTGTAAATAACAACAATGATACCAATATATTCGTTAAAATTGCTGAATGATTTGTTTTTCTAAAATGAATTTTTTATCTTGAGTCGCCCAAAAAGATAGTGATTTTTTATATTTTTGTTTTAAGTAGAATAAACCTTTTTGGGCGACTCTTTTTTTTATTCCTTAAGGTACTTCAATGTAAAATGAAACACAGTAGTTTGGCTGGGCTTCTCCTGATAATGAACCTATAAAGGGGTCAGAATCACATAGTTGTCCTGAACGAAATGTATGTCCACTAGGAGCCACTCCATCGCTTGTCATTGCATACCCTATGTAAAGCCCAGTTGCCGGTAAATTATCGGAAGAAGTAATAACGACAGAATTATCAACTATCTCTATCGAACTGATTACGTAATTGGAAGTATTACTGAATATTTCAAAACCTTTTCCATTAGCCCACTGGGTTAATTGGGTTTGATGTGGAGCTGGAAGAGATGTGTCCCATCTCAATGGTGGGACAGGAACATTAAAATATACTGTAATTGTATTTCCATTTCTTGTAACGTTTGTTGGCTGAAGTGGTTGCCAGTTTTCTTTTAAAATTAATCTTTTGTAGTAGATTTGTCCGAGCTTTTCACCGAGCATATCGTAACCTTTTGCTGTCATATGAACTCCATCTGATGTATATTCATACTGATATTTTGGTCCTGTGCATACAATATCATCTGGATAAAGGATGCCAACTTTCCATTGAGCCAGGGTTGCTGGTGAACGTGAACCGAGTGTATTTCCATAAGCATGTTGCTGATTTACAAACATAATGATTTTATTTGTTTGACCTGTTATCTTGGGGATGTCTGCGTTGTAATCTGTCCATAATTGTCGCAGGTATGTCCCATACATTGAACTTCCAGAATCAGTTTCTCCATGTGTTATAACTATTGCACTTATTCCAAAAGTTTTACCAGCCTTTCTTGCTATTTTTGTTATTGCTTCTGTTTCAAATATTGAGGCTGAATAGGCTCTACCTGTTGTCCCTGTATCTACGGCACCTTTTTTTATAGCAGAGTAACCCTGACCAGCTTCTCCAACTACTGTATGAACGGTTATAAAATTACTTCCCAGTTGATTTTGCATAAGGGTTGAGATCTGATCAGCCATTGCCGTGTGAAAGGTTTCTCCATATATATTTCTTGGATAAGGGCTTGGATAACCGGTAGCAAGCGGTCTTATAGGTTCAACAAGAGGAACCATAGATAATGAAGCGAGATCTGAATTCCAGGGGGGAACTGTCCCGTTACCCAGAGATAGTTTAAGGTTTCCATATCTCTGGTTTGTTGTTTTCACTGGAGCCTGCCCACCAACTCCCAAACTTTGTCCTGTTCCTATGATTCCATTCCAATCCCATGGGAATGGAGAAGGGGGTATAAAAATAGAAGAAGAGCTTGAAGATGTTCCAGAGCTTAAAGAAGCTGGTTGTTCTCCACTACAACCATTGATGAACAAAAATCCAAGAATCAATAAAATATAGAATCTTAATTTCATAATGCACCTCCGCAATTAACACGTGTTTATTATAAAATAATATATTAAAATGTCAATACTTAAATTATTTTTTCAGAAATTAAAAATTTTTTTAATAAATGTTGATTTTTGTTATAGGTATTTTTTAAGTTGAAAAATTTGTGTGTTAGTGGTATTATTTTTATGGAGGAAGTTATGAAAAACTTTATTTTAATTATGATTATTTTTTTAGTTAATCTTGGTTATTCTGAAGAGGTTACTTATAAAGATGAAGATATCAAGGTCATTCAATCTTATTTAGACAATTTGATATTTGAACTTGATGGTTTACCGCCATATAAAAGAAGAATAGTGTATAACTATATAAGAGAAATAAAAAATATTTTATTGTCCAATCAACTCACAAATAAAAAAGTATATACAGAAGAAGAATTTAATAATCTTCTTAATAGCATAAAGAATAATCCTTTTTATGATAGTCAAAAAATCATTTTAAAACAGGCAGCAAAGAAATCTTATTTTTATATGAAACAAATTAAAGAAATTGTACTTAATATCAATTTTATGGATAATAGAAGAGATTGTTTGAGTATTTTACTTCCAAAAGTTGTAGATCCTGAAAATGTTGGCATTTTATTTGATATTTTCTGGACAAAAGATGACAAGGAGTATATAAATAAAATTCTTGAACAACAATGATGGTTGAAATTTTTTTGAGCTTGATTATCAGTTGATACTATTTTAATTTCTTTTAGCCAAATTTTGAGTTATTTGGTTAAATGACATAAAAACATTAAGTGGGTTTCCAACTTTAACCTCGGACAAAATTATTAACTGGAGGATAAGATAGCTGAAGAAGTAAAAGAATGTCAAAAATGTAAGACCACAAACAGGGTTAAGGAAGAGGAGATATCCTTTGAAGAATTATTAGCTTGGTTAAAACCTGTTCCTTCTGCTTCTGATTTTAGAAAAGTTGCTATAAATAAAGATTGGAAAGGCGACTTACCTTATGAGTTAACTAGATGTAAAATTTGTGGCACATTTTGGGAAAATAGACCTCTTGTGGAAAAAGATGATAGATTTGGTGGTTATCCATCTGAATATGTTAAAGTCACAAAAGAATATGTCAAAGAGCATTATCCTGATGTAAAGATAGAATGACGTTATTTATTTTCTCCTGTAGTAATGTTAGAGTTGTAGTAAGAAATTTATCTACACAATGACACTTGGACTACTGGATAAAAAGTTCGGACTATCGGTGGCGGGGAGTGAGTATGAACAGGCGGCGTTTATGGGGGCATACTATGCCTCAACTGGCATAAACTTAGGGCTTAACCTGACTGG
>JAOACQ010000097.1 GCA_026417755.1 Brevinematales bacterium
CTTGAATCCTGCACGTCCGATGTTGTTGCCTTAGGAAGATCAACATTTATGGCCGAGGCTTTGATGAATGTAGAAGTAAGCATAAAAAAAGTAAGGAGTTGGAAAACGACATCGATTATAGGAGTCATATCTATTAAAGTATTATTTTTCTTGTTTAAATTTTTTTTCAAATTCATTTTTTACCTCAAATCAACATAGATTTTTGGGGGTATAAAAAACACATTTGTTATAGTTCCAGAAGCGTTAGTTAAACCTTTTAATGAGTTTTCAGTATCAAATTTTATATACATATACTTATTGTCCCCTGCAAATAGTGAAAAATTGACATTCCAGTACATAGAAGAATGTCCCGGAAACTGGGAAGAAATTTCGTTGTAGGCTGTTTTACTATTATAAAAAATAACATATTTTTTTGCATCATTTATTGAGTTTGTTATATTGGTTGAGATTGAATCATATTCTGCTTCGATATTCCAGTTGGCTTTATAACCTATAAGTACAATATTATAATCTTCAGGTTTGACAGGAAAGCCATTTACCAAATTTACCCCTCTTACTAGTTCAACAGGAAAAGAATACGTGGCTTCTTTTAAGGTTATCCAGTCCTTACCAGTGGTTTTAATCTTAATATCTGTAATGGCAATATAAAATTTTTTAGTTTGAAATGTTACATAGGTAGTAGAAGAATTTGTGGCTTCGGTGTAAATATCAATCCCACTTGATAAACTTGTATTTGCCAATCCGTCAATGAATAGATAAGCATCTCCTGTGCCTGTGCTACAAGCAGCAAAAAACAAAAGACTAAACAATATGAATTTTTTCATATTTTTACCCTCAAAAAATTATTAACTCTCTTCTCTATATTTATATTATATACTAAAAAAAGAGTAAAGACAAGAAATTTCACTAAAAATCGAAGTTGTAATTTAAGTTGTATTCCCGAATAATAGTCTTAATATCCTCCTGTTCAACTTCATCAAGAGGGATACCATTTCTTTCTCTTTCTTTCATAGCAATAAATTCTTTTTCTCCGGCGGTATATATTCTATCGTATCCAGGAGCTTTTTTTGAGTTTCTTAAACTCCTTAAAATATCCCCCGTAGTTTTTTTAAATTTTTCGATTTCTGTAAATGCTTCTATGTTTATAGCTATGAAAAAATGTCCAATTTTATAAGGGACCTTTTTCCCATTTTCTATACCACTTAAAGCCCAGAGAAAAGCCCCCTGTTGTAATGCAGCGGAAAGTATTTCTACTACTGTTGCATATCCATAACCTTTGTAACCGGCAAATTCTTCTCCTGCTCCACCAAGGGGTAGTAAAGATGCTTTGCCTTTAAGCATATCTTCTAAAACTTCGTCAGGGTCAGTTTTAAATTTTCCATCTTCACCTATTACCCAACCTTCAGGCATTTTTTTCTTTAATCTTGAGTAAACTTCAACTTTTCCCCTTTGAATAATAGAAGTAGCACAATCAAGAAAGAAAGGAAATTCTTCATCTGTTGGGATAGCAAATGTCAAAGGGTTTGTTCCAAGCATATTTTCTACACCAAATGTAGGGCAAATGGAAGGTCTAGCATTTGTCCCAGTTATCCCTATCATATTGTTTTCACTAGCCATAAGTGCATAGTATCCGGCTATTCCAAAATGATTTGAATTTCTTACAGCTACCATTCCCATTCCATAATCTTTTGCTTTTTTTATAGCTATTTCCATAGATTTCTTTGCTATTACCTGACCCATACCGTTATTTCCATCTATAACTGCTGTAGTAGGAGTTTCTTTTATTATATCTATTTTAGTAGTAGGATTTATTTGCCCTACTTTGATTCTATCTATATATATGGGTTTTAATCTTCCTATTCCATGTGAATCTATACCCCTTATATCGGCAGCTATCAGAACATTTGCACATATTTTTGCGTCCTCTTCCGGGACGCCACAGGCAATAAAAGCATCTTTCATAAATTTTTCAAGTATTTCTGCTTTGACATATTTTATCATATTTTATCTCCAAAAAATATTATCGGATATTATATTTTAAGTATTTTTTCTTTTTTTTCAAGAATTTTCTCTTTTCAAATTTTTCATAAAAATTTTTAAAAATTTTTCTTGACATATAAAAAAACATAGAATAAAATTATTACACCTTGATTTTTATAGAGGAGGTTTTTACAATGTCAGATATTTTTGGAAAAGTGAAGGAAATTATCGTTGATAAGCTTGGTGTAGATGAATCAGCAGTTAAGCCAGAAGCTGCTTTTATTGAAGATCTTGGAGCAGATTCTCTTGATCTTGTTGATCTTATTATGGCTCTTGAGGAAGAGTTTGGTATTGATATTCCTGATGAAGAAGCACAGAAACTCAAGACTATTGGTGATGCTGTTAAATATATTGAAAGTCATCAATAAGTTTATTATTTTGAAGAAATATCAGGTGTCCCGCTTGTTTTAATTGGCAGGGCACCTTTTTTTATTTTCTTATCTCAAATCTTTTTGTTTTTTGATATTTAATTTGTTATATTTTATAATGAAGGTGTCTTTTTCTATGTTAAGGAGAAATAAAGGCTTAAGATGTATAAAAGGAGTCTGTTTTTCATTTTCTTTCTTTTTATAACTTCTTGTGATGAGTTTTTGTTGAAAAAAAGCGTAGAAATAAAATCATTAAATTGTAATTTGTTTTTTGATGAGTTAAATCAAAAAATAGAAGGTAATGTTAAATATATAATAGAAAATCCACAAACATCCCCGATAAATGAAATATATTTCTTTTGCAATCAGAATACAACTGTAACTTCTATAAAATATAGAAATAATAATATTTCTTTTGATAATGCTTTTTTATATGGTTATAACATTTATAGAATAAAGGTACCACCAATATCTCCTTCAGAAAGACAAAATGTAGAATTAAATTTTACAATTATCGGGCCTGTAGAAAAAGAAAGATTTATTCTTAAAAAGAATATAGTTTTTCTTGATGTGAAAGAAATTTGGTTGCCTATTCCATTTTTAAGTTCTCAGAAGTTCGCTTATAATATTAGAATTTCTGTTCCTGAAAATAAATATGCTGTAATAGGCGGGAAGATAGTTTCTGAAGTTGAATCTAATAATTTAAGATTTCAAAGCTATTATAGCGAAACAGATGAGGCTGGAAATTCTGGTACATTAATTATTCTTGAAAAGTTCAGATTTATTAAGGATAATATTTATTTATATACTGAGAACAAACTTTCATCGCCTTTAATTTTGGACTGGGCATCAGAAGTTAATAGTATTCTTGATAAAAATATAAAAACTTTTGACTATTCACAACTTCATATAATAGATGGTATTTTTCAATATGAAGATATGAATCTTACAATAGAGGGAGAGACATTTGCCAATATTATATTTATTTCAAATTTTAATAAAGATGATAATGATGCAAAATTTTATAAACTTCTAGCACATGAAATTTCTCATTCTTACCTTTCTGGTAAACTTAATTTTCATCCTGAAGATAAGGCTTTCTATGAATCTCTTATAGAATATCTTGCAATAGGGGTTTTAAATTCAAAATCTTATTTACTTTATGAAGATACTATTCTTAACAATAGGTTTGAGTTAATAAATCTTTTTAATAATCCTGAAAGAAATGATTTTTTACTTGATTTTATTTATAATGTGAATTTTTTTGATGCTGTCTTTTGTGGGAATTCTTCACTGTATTATAATCTGATTAAAATTCTCGTTAAAAAATATAGATTTACTGAAATTGGAGAGAATGAAGTTATTACAACAATTAAAGAACTCCCTCTCGAGCTAAAAAATAATCCAGATATTGGGCTTATAAATGTCAGTGCTATTGAAAATATAAGAAATAAAAAGCTCTATAATTCATTTATAAACTATAGAATTATTGATTATACAAATAGATTGTCAAAAAATAGAACAAAAATCGAAAAAGTTATGCAGCTTAATATTTTTGATAATTTTCCTTTTGAAATAAAGGCTAATTTAATCTTAAAATATAAGAATAGTGAAGTTACAAATTCAGTGATTTTGAAAGGTTCAGAAACCAATATTTTAATCAAAGAAAAGCCATTAGCAATAATTTTATCTTCTCCATTTGACTATCTTGAAGAAAATCTTTATGATAACTATCTTTATTTTGAAAATAACCTTGCTAAGTTTATTGAAAACAACCTTAATCTTTTTTATGCCGGAGAAAAAATATTGGGGAAAAACTTTTTTATTTCAAAACAAATAAGTTCAAACAAAGAGATTGAAAGAATATTTGAGAGGGATAGAGAATTAACTTACAAATTAAAGGGTAAGATACGAATTGTGGTAGATGTTTTAAAACAGAAGGATGATAAAATTTATATTATGGCATATAAACTTTTGAATGAAAGAGTTTTTTCGTATATAATAATAAAGGGAAGAATAGAGGGGAATAATGTTATTCTTGATTCTGTTATAGATCCTCTATTGTAACAAAAATGTTGAAAAGAATTGTTACTAAAACCGAAGAAGGTCAAAAAATATTTAAATATTTACTCAGAGTGAGTGATGCTTCAAAGATTTTTCTTTATAAAATATTCAGAAAAAAAAGTGTGTTGGTAAACAATTGTCCTGTCAATAAAGATTATATAATAAGAGAGAATGACGAGATTTTTTGTTCAGAAATTATAGAATTAGAGAAAGAAAATAAAAATAAAATTTCATATTTGCCAGAAGTAATTTATTGTGATGAAAATGTATTAGTGATTGATAAAAAAAGTGGTGAAGCAGTTTATGGAGAAAAGGATTCTGTTTTAGATAAAATTAAAAACTTAAATAAATATGATTTTATTGTTCCAGTTCACAGGCTTGACAGATATACTGAGGGTGTTTTAGTTTTTGCATTAAATTATAAAACTTCAGTATTATTAGCTGAGCTTTTTAGAACTAACAGGGTTAATAAAACTTATGAATCTCTTCTACATGGCAAGTTAGAGAAAGAACTTTTTGTTGAAGCTAAAATTAGAAGAAAAGGAAATTTTTCAGAAGTAAGTGAGGTAAAAGTATATAAAAATATTCCTTCGAGAAAAGAATGGTTGATATCTAAAGCAGATAAGAGCGGAACCTTAATTAGACCTATAAAGATTTCAAATCAATATACACTGTGCAGTATAGAGATATGGACAGGGCATCATCATCAGATAAGGGCAGTATGCCAGGCTATCAATCATCCTGTAGCAGGGGACAAAAAGTATGGAGCTATTGATAATTTTAAACATTATCTTTTAATATGCAAAAAGATTGAAATACCTGAGCTTAATTTTTCTTTTGAAAGCAAAAAAAATCTCAAGGTCTTTTAAATCTTCCTGATGTTTTGGGATTGAATTTAAAATTTAAAAGATAATCTATTCTTGGATTTCTGAAAGCAGCAAAAATATTATTTTTAATTTCTGGGATTTTTTCACTTAATTCTTCAAGTAAATTTCTTACTTCAAGTCTTCGGAAGTCTCTTCTTATCATTTTTGAAGGGCAAACTTCTCCAAAAATTGGTATTTCTTTGTGATAAGAATAGATAAAAGACTCTATTTCAGATTTTTCAAGATATGCAAGAGGTCTTATTATGCTTATTTTACCACCAAATAATGGAAGATGAGGAAGCATAGATGAAAGCTCTCTTTTGTAAAACATATTCATCAAAGTAGTTTCTATTATGTCGTCTTTATGATGACCTAAAGCAACCTTTTTTGCACCAATTTCATTTGCATATTTGAAAAGCTCTGTTCTTCTTTTCTGAGCGCATAGATAGCAAGTGTCTCTTCTTGGTTTGCCTGAATTTGTCAAATATGTAATTGTTGGAACTGGAATAATTTTAAGTTCAAGAGAAGTTTCTTCCTTAATGAAGTTACCTAATTCACAAAGTTTTTTGTTGTATGATTCATTTTCTCCATTAAAATTATCCACAATAACCGGAAAAAGCTCGTAGTTAGATGGAATATATTTTTTCCTTTTATGTAAAAATATAAGCATAAATATACTATCCATTCCCCCAGAAATACCAACTACTATCCTATCATTGTCAGAAATCATATCATAATCATTAATTGCTTGCCCTATTATTTTTAAAATCTTGAATTCATTCATACTTTTCCACTCAAATAACTAATAGCTTTCTTTATGTCTTCCCTGAATTCAGTTAATAAATTCATATTTCTTAAGACTGCAGCAGGATGATAAGTAGGTAAAACCATATAGTCGTATGGTGATTTTTTACAGGTTCCTCTTAATTTGGATATTCCATCTTTTGTATCGAGTAAAAATCGTGTAGAAAAATTGCCGAGTGTAACGATGAGTTTTGGCTTTATTATTGTGAGTTGTTCAAGTAAAAATGGGCTACATACAGCGACTTCTTCTGGTTCTGGGTTTCTGTTTTCGGGGGGTCTATGTTTTAAGATGTTGCATATGTAAACTTGCTGCCTTTTTAGCCCAAATTCTTCTATCGTAGCTGTGAGAAGTTTACCTGCTCTCCCAACAAAAGGTTTACCTTGTAAGTCTTCGTCTTCTCCTGGGGCTTCTCCTACAAAGACTAATTCTGCATTATAATCTCCGTCAGAAAATACAAGGTTGGTTGCTGTCTTATAAAGGTTACATTTTTTACATTCAAGAGTTTTTCTTTTCAGTTCTTCTAGCCTTAAAAATTTTTCATCACTTGATGAATCATTTATTTCGACTGAAGATATAAATTCTTCTTTTAAGTAATTTATCAGTTTATCTTTTAAGTTCATTTTTTATTTCCTCTAATGCTTTTCTTCTATGGGATATTAAATTTTTTTCTTCTTTTGATAATTCTGCCATCGTTTTTTGGTAATTTGATTCTGAAGTGAGAAATATAGGGTCATATCCAAATCCATTTTCACCCCGTGGTGAAAATGCTATTTTGCCATAACATTTTCCCTCTTTATGTATCTTTTCTCCATTTGGATATACAAGAACCATTGTGCAATTAAAATTTGCATCCCTTTTGTCAAAAGGGATATCCTTCATCTCTTCGAGTAATTTTTGTATATTATCTTTATCTCTGGCTTTTTCTCCAGCATATCTTGCAGAATAAACTCCAGGTTTTCCGTCAAGAGCTTCAACTTCCAGGCCAGAATCATCTGCGAGGAAATAAAAATTCGGGTATTTTTCTTTTAATTCTTTGTAGTAAAACAATGCCTTTTTTGTAGCATTTTCGAGAAATGTTTTTCCATCCTCTATAGCTTCTTTTTCAAAACCTATATCTTTGAGTGATAAAACTTCATCAAAGTTTTCTAACATAGCTTTTATTTCTTTAACTTTTCCCTGATTAAACGTTGCTACTATCAATTTCATTTTTTATCTTCTCCAGTAACATTTTTATTTTACTTAACAGGTTTTTGAGAGTATTTTCTTCTATTATCTTTTCTAGTTCATAAAATTCTTTTTTTGTTCTTAGACCTTTTTCTATTCTTGAAATGGTCTTTATATCAGATATAGTAAAAATTTCCTGATAATCTATCAAAAATTCTACAACACTTCTATGAAGTGTTTCTTTGTTTTTTAGCATATAGATGTCTTTAATAAGTTGAATAATATTTTCAATGATTAACCAGTTATGGGTTAATTTTTCTGAATAATTTATAGAAAATTCTATTGAATCAAGAAGATTTTGAATAGCCATTTGAGGAAAAACTTTTTTTTCAATCTGAATAGAACTTATAATTTTTAATGCTTCTTCTCTATCGCTAAAATGGAACTTTTCTTTACCAATAATTTGGTAGTCTTCATGTCCTTTGCCGGCAATAACGATGCAATCATTTCTTTTTGCCATTAATATGGCTTTTCTGATTGCTTCTCTTCTGTCTACTATTATTTCATAATTTGTGGTGACATTTTTTATACCTTCCTCTATTTCTTTAATTATAGTGAGGGGGTCTTCTGTTCTTGGGTTATCAGAAGTAATAATAGTAAAATCTGCGATTCTTCCTGATATTTCACCCATAACAGGACGTTTTGTCCTATCACGGTCTCCTCCACATCCGAAAAGGCTTACCACTCTTCCAGGTGCAAACCCTTTTACTGTGGTAAGGATATTTTCTAGACTGTCAGGAGTGTGGGCATAATCAATCATTACTGTATATTCCTTACCAGTCTCCACAACCTCTGCCCTTCCTGGCACGCTGACCTTCTCAAGTCCAGCTGCTACCACCTCAAAAGGTATTCCCATTTGAAGGCAGACACCTAAGGAAGCTAATGCGTTATATACTGTAAACTTGCCAGGGATATTTACCTTCAGATATTTCTCACCCCATGGTGTCACAGCCTTAAACTCAACAC
>JAOACQ010000025.1 GCA_026417755.1 Brevinematales bacterium
TACCTGAATTGCCAAGCATCCAGAATGCTGGCCACACTCCCTTACCATAAGGCAGGGCTATTCGTGCAACAACTTTTCCATACTTCCAATACTTTTTTCCTTTAGTAACCATTCTTGCTGATGTATATGAATCATATGTATTATTATTGTTAACCTTAATAGCTTTTATAACCAGTATACCATTTGTAATAAAAGCATTTGGGCCTCCAGTGCCGTTATCAGTATAGTCCTGCAATTCATTATTCCAAGATTGACTCCAGCCTGTAGCTTTTGTCTCATAACTCCACTTGTTTAAATCGATAGCGTTATCATTAAATTCATCGCTCCAGAGAAGAGTATATCCACTACCTGGGGAGTAATTATCATTATCAGTAGAAGGTAGTTCTCTATCAACAGTCCCCACAGATCCACCACCACCAGAACCTGTAGGAGCAACATCACAGCCAGAAACAAGTATTATCGTTATCGTTAACAATTTTAAAATCTTATACATAAAATACCTCCTCTTCTTTACAATTATTTTACTTTATAAACCCAAAAAAATGAAATTTCTTTACAAAAAAATTTTCCCCGACCTGATAGGGGGTAGGTCGGGGAAACGGTTGAGGATGATTTTTATAGAGAAGGAGTTTTCCTATTGAATATTATTTTCAATAAAATCAAATAACCCAGTGTAAAATGCTTTTGCATTTTTCTTTTCCGAGGGCAAACATTCTTTAAAATCAGAATTATAGAACTCTATTACCTTTCTAGCAAACATTACATCTATATGGTGTCCACCTTTATAAGAAATAATATACCCTTTAAGATCAAAAGGAAGTAAAGCAAGTGCACCAATAATATCTAGCACTTTATGTCTAACCGGCTCATCATCATAGCGAGAACCATTGATACATTTATTCTCTTTCTTACTGAAAACATGGACATTCTCAAAATTTGCACCAAGAATAAGCCCCTGTTTTGTATAACTATCAATATCTTCTATAAATCCAAAAGTTCGAGCCTTAGAAATTTCTCTTATATACCCTTCTGTCGAAAAATCAAAAGTATAATTCTGCGTACCTATAGGAGAATTCGGGAACGAAATAGTATAATTTATCTTAAGCCCGTTATAAGGCAACAAAACAATAAACTTATCCTCATCCCTCACCCATATAGGACTTATAACAACAAACTCTGATTTATATTCATTCTGCAGTTCAACACCTGCTTCAATTATACCATCGATAAAAACCTTTGAACTTCCATCCATCACCGGAATCTCTTTACCACTCACCTCAATCAAACAATTATCAATCTTCATAGCAAATAAAGCAGATGTGAGATGCTCAATAGTTTTAATAAGTGCTCGACCATTGCTCAAGGTTATATTATTCTTTGTATCGGTAACATAATCAACAGAAAGAGGTAAAAATTCCTTAACTTTTCCATCATTATAAATAAAGACAATACCTGTATTAGCAGGTGCTGGTTTTAAAGTGAGACTCACCTTATCACCACTATGAAGCCCCACCCCTTCAAAACGAACCTCTCTCCTCAATGTATTTTGCTTTCTCATAAAAACCTCAATTTTTAAGTAGCAAAAAGTATGCCATCATTAAAAATCACAAATGCTTGATTTTAAAAAAAATAGAGTGAATAAAAATATTTACTTGATAAAAGTGTGGCAAAAATCACACACCATCTTGTGGTTTATTTTTCAAATAATCCTCAAGTATTTTTTGAGCTGCGATCTTATCGATTATTTTTTTTATTTTTTTTTCTTTTTGTCCTAACGAAGACAAAAAATTTCTTGCATATACAGTCGTAAAAGCCTCATTATAATAAACAACTTCAATAGAAAGAAAATCTTTAATCCTTTGTCCAAATTCTTTAACTTTTTCCTGAGATTTTCTTGGAGATGGGGTTTCCGGGTAACCGACCACTATTTTCTCAAACTTATAATATTCATAGAGTTTCTTTAATCTTTCAAGGAACCTATCATCATTCTTTATTACATCAAGAGGAGAAGCGATTATCTGAAGTTCATCGCTGATAGCAAGACCTATGTTTTTTTCACCATAATCTATAGCAAGTATCCTACCCATATAACTCTCGAAAAATATGCTTTGCAATCTTACTAACTATTGGTGGTTTACCAACTTTCTCTTTTAAAATTTTACATTTTTCAATAAAAACTTTTTTATCCCTACCTTCAATGAAGTTAACACTTTCTTCAAAAATCCTTTTTTCATTACAATCCTTTTGAAGCAACTCTGGCAAAAATTTCTCTTTCATTATAATATTTGGTAAACCTATCATCTTTTCTTTAACAAGCAACTTGCCAATAAAAAAAGAAAGAGGTGAAATCTTATAACATATTACAACTGGTTTCTCAAACAAAACACTCTCAAGAGTAGTTGTGCCGGATGATGCTATAATGAAATTTGAAGCACTCATTATTGAATACGCCATATTATCAATAACTTTTATATTATCCATTTTTGAATCTTTAACATAATTTTCTATCAAATTTTTAAAATCAGGATGAGCAACAGAAATCAAAAAGACTATTTCATATTTATCAGACAATAATTTTGCAGCCCTAAGCATCACAGGAGTCAAAGTTTCTATCTCCTGAAATCTACTTCCTGGAAAAATTCCTACAATATTTTTAGTCTTAGCTATTCCTATTTTTTCATAAAAATCTTCTTCAATCTTAAAATTAGCAACATTTTCTACAAGCGGGTGGCCGTAGTAATAAGCCTTATCAGTATATTTCAAATAAACAAGATAATCCTCATAATAGGGAACAAATAAACCATCTACAAGACTTGCAAGTTTTGGTGCATTCCAGCTACCCCATATTGAAACATGAGGTGGAAAATAGTAATAAACCCTTATATTTAATTTTTTACACAAGCCGGCAAGCGGAATATTAAAACCCTGATGATCAACAAGTATTACTGCATCTACTTTATTATTCTTAAGATAATGAGTTGTATTTTTCCAAATTTCGTTCTGTATATTAATAAATCTGAGAGAATCCGTGAGCCCAACTGTGCTATAAGTCACATTTTCCTTATAGATTGGCTTAAGCCCAGCTTCAATCATTTTTCTTCCACCATTGCCTACAAACTCAATTGAAGAATCAATATCTTTCAAAGCCTTGATTAAATTTGCTGCATGTATGTCTCCAGAAATCTCACCTGCAGAAACAAAAATTTTTTTATTCATAATGGGAATTTACTAGCCCTCTTTTTGAAGATTTGATAAACTCAATGATATGACTCACATATTTATTTTCTGGAAAAGTTTCCTCAAGGATTTTTAAAGATTCTGTTCTTGTTCTTGATTTATCATAAAATATTTTATATGCTTCTTTAATTATATTTCTATCCTCGACCTCAATGTTTCTTCTCTTTAGCCCAATTGCATTAATCCCATAATACTCGGCTGGATCACCTTCAACCATTGAGTATGGAGGAACGTCCTGAGTAATCTTTGTGAGTCCACCAGCTATAGAATATTCACCTACTCTACAATGTTGATGAACAGCAACATTACCAGACAAAAAGACATAATCTTCAACAATCACATACCCAGCAAGTAGACACCCATTAGCCAACACCACATTCCTTCCAAGTTTAACATTATGAGCAACATGGCTATTTGCCATTAGAAAACAAGATTCTCCTACAACTGTTTTATCTCCAGAAGCTCCGTTAACAGGTGTATGAACAGTAACACCCTCTCTCAAAACAGAATCTGAACCAATCTCAATAAGACCAGCTTCCCCATTGAAAGAATAGTCTTGTGGAGGTTCACCAATAGCAGCAAAAGAATGAATTCTTACCTTCGCCCCTATCTTAACCCAACCTGTAATATGTACAAAAGGACCTATCTCGCATCCATCACCAATTTCTATATCTCCATTAATGACACTATAAGGATGAATTTTTACATTTTCACCTATTTTTACCTTATCTCCAATAATTACTGTAGGATGAATTTCAGTCATTTTTATTCCTTTCAAGTTCTTTCTTTAAGAGTTCTTCAACAAGAGCAAATCTTTTACGATTTTCTGAACTAAGTTCCATCAAATTTTGATGGGATTCAAGGAGTAACTTAATGCTTTCGTAATTTTTTTCAAGCTTTTTCTGAATTTCCTCAGTTAGGTTTATATTTTTAAATTTATTTTCCTCCTGAAGGGGTATAACCTCAAGTAAACCCATATTTTCAAGAATATCTTTCACTTTATCTGATGGATTAAGAATAATAACATCGGACTCTTTATACTTCTTTTTTAACTTTTTCTGAACAGAAATAATAACACCGATAAAAGAACTGTCAAGATATGTGGAAGAGGAGAGGTCAAAATATATATCATCAACACTTTCTGTTTCTATTTTCTCACTCAAATACATAAAAAGATCAGAACAATAATCCATTGTTCCTTTACCAACCACTTTAATTATATACCCGTTCTCTAACTTACCAACAAGAACTCTGGAAGCATCAGACATATTTTCTCCTGAATAATTTAAGCAAAAAACTAAAACTCAAACTCCTTAGAAATAGAAGGAGCATTTATTACATTCTGATGAAAAATTTCATCTATCTCTTTCTTATCAAGTATCTTGGCTTCTCCAGTAAAAACCATTCCTTCTTCAGCCTTAATCTTTCTTGTCCAGAGATTGCCTATTATCTTACCAGTAGAAAGAATATCAACCTTTTCAGTACAATAAACACTACCCTTTACTTTCCCACCAATCCTTGCATATCTAGCATAAATATCACCTATAATCCTTCCTTTCTCACCAACAAGGACAGTCCCTGAACTTCTTATAGTTCCCTTAAAATCACCATCAATCCTCAATAACCCGTCAGCTCTAAATTCTCCACTAAAAGAATTTTTAATACCTATAACACTATTGGAAAGCAAATCCGTTTGCCCAGATGATTTTTCATCCACCAAGATATTTTGATTGCTAACTTCTGCCACATTATCCCCCGCTATTTTTAACTAATTTTATTGCATCATTTGAGTAAAAGGTAGTGGGTCAACCGGCTGCCCACCAACCCTCACTTCATAATGTAAGTGATAACCCGTAGACTTACCTGTTGAACCAACATAACCAATCACCTGCCCTCTATTAACAGTAGCACCAGGATAAATACCACTATTAAATCCCATCATATGGGCATATCTCGTTGAAAAACCATACTTATGTTCTATCTCAACAAGCCAACCATATCCTCCCATCCAACCTGCGAATTTTACAACACCATTAGCTGCTGCTAAAATTGGAGTACCCGGAACAACCACCATATCAAGCCCTGAGTGCATTTCTCTCGTCCAGGTATAGACCGGATCCCTTCTATAACCAAAGTATGAAGAAAGATAAGCCTTCATAGGCAAAGGATACTGAGAAGGAATCTCCTTAAGAAGTCTTTCATAAGAGCTTTTAAAAACTCCCACTCTATAAATATCATTCTCAAGAGTAAGAAGTTCTTTTTTGAGTTTCTCAAGCTCACTTAACTCTTTGGGTAAACCCTTGAGCTTTTCATCTCCAATTTCTACCAGTTTTTTCTCTATCCTTGTATCTTCTTCTCGTTTTAAAACCTTACTCACGTCAACCTTGAAAGAGGTAAAACGTCTCGAAAAACCTTCTATAGCCTTTTTGTATTCAAGAATTAATTCTTTGTTATTTTTTGTTTCAGTTTCAAGAAATATTAACTTTCTTCTATTGGCCTGATTATCAGAAATTGATAAAACTGAAGAAATAACAACAACTATAAGCATAAGAGAAAAGAAAAACATAATATAATTTGAAATCTGAATATTTATTATCCTCTTCTCAGAATGTGGCACTATCATTAGCGTCAATTTCTGAGAACCCTTCTCATGAATCTTATTTAAAAATTTTTGAAAATTCCTTTTAATATTTGTAGTAAACTCTTTATAGCTATCCTTAAATTTTTCCCATTTTGGTTTTTTATACATTTCTGCTCTTGACTTAAAAACAGGCTTTTTAATAAGCTCTTTCGCCATCTCTACCTCCTGAAAAGATCGATTTTAAATTAAGGGTAATTTTCTCATTTTATATCCCTTTCATTATAATATTAAGTTTAAACAAACTCAAGATTTTAAAACAAATATTTTAAATTTTTATTCGACCAACTGAGTTAATATCTTGAATAACTTTATTGACTATAAATTTGATTTTATTAAAAATATAAAATAAAATTAATAACTAAAACAAAAAAGGGGACAATTATGATTTCAAAAAGAAGTCTTAAAGTAGATTCATCAGGTATAAGAAAAGTTTTTGAACTCGCAGCAAAAATGCAAAATCCAGTTAATTTCAGTATTGGGCAACCAGATTTCGATGTGCCTGAAGAATTAAAAGAAGTCGCCATAAAAGCAATTAAAGACGGATTCAATAGATATACTGTTACACAGGGTATTGAAGCACTAAGAGAGAAAGTAATTGAATATGTCGAAAAAACAAAAGGAAGGAAGTATGCCTCAAATGAGGTAATAATAACATCAGGTGTATCCGGTGGACTTATGCTTGCCCTTATGTCAATAGTTGATCCTGGTGATGAAATTGTATTTTTTGACCCTTACTTTGTAATGTATAAACATCTCACAAATCTTATTGATGGAGTTCCAATAATAGTTGATACTTATCCGGATTTTTCAATCAATGAAGAAAAATTAAAAAAAGCAATAACACCTAAAACAAAGGCAATAATTTTAAACAACCCATGTAATCCAACAGGTTACGTTTACTCAAAAAAAGACATAGAAACTGTCGTTAAAATAGCAAAAGAAAATAATTTACTCCTAATATCTGATGAGATTTATGATGGTTTTGTATATGATACCGAATTTTTTAGTCCGGCAAAAATTTACGATAATGTATTAATACTTGGAGGTTTTTCAAAAACCTATGCAATGACCGGATGGCGACTTGGTTATGCGTTAGGACCTTCAGAAATAATAGCACAAATGATAAAACTTCAACAATATTCTTTTGTTTGTGCACCTTCACCATTTCAATATGCCGCTGTTAAGGCACTCGAATATGATACTTCTTCATTCAAAGAAACATACAGAAAAAAAAGAGACCTGATCTACAATGGAATAAAAGACTCTTTCAATATAATAAAACCTGGTGGAGCTTTTTATATTTTTCCAGCTTTAAAAAAAGGAGATGTTTCAGAATTTGTTGAAATTGCAATAAAAAATAATGTTTTGATAATTCCCGGAAATGTTTTTTCAGAAAAAAATACAAATTTCAGAATATCTTTTGCAGCAAAAGATGAGGATATTTTAAGAGGTGTTGAAATATTAAATAAAATTGCAAAGGAATTTTACGAAAAATTTTGAGGAAAGTTATGAAAAAATTATTAATTCTACTGTTATTAGGAGTACTCTTTAGTTGTTCCGGTAAACCTAACTTTATGAAATTTGATGTTGTTTTCTATGCTCCGATTGGAACTAATTACAATGAAATCGGCTCAAATCTCGAAGAGATAAAAGAAATTTATTCAAATCAGTCATTGATATTAAATGATTATATAGACGTCCCACGAAGTATTCAGTTATACCGAAATAAGATTTACATAGCTGATTACTATAATAAGCGTGTTTCTATATTTCCTCTTACAGAAAATGACACAAATATTTTGATTATCTCAAACAAAGGAGAGGGATATGAATTTGACACTCCAATATCCGTCAAACTGAATAAATTTGGTGAAATCTATATACTTGCAACAGTATCCAACAAAAATTCTGTGTCAAATATGGGTAATTCTTATATATTCAAATTTACCCCGAATGGAAAATTTATATACTCAATTGGAGAAAATGGTGTTAATTCACAGCCAATGAACATTCCAGAAAAGATAGATATAGATTTATTTAACAATTTATATGTTTATTCTGTAAGATATGAAAATGATTACAAAGATTATGACATTAAAAGATATTCCATAGCAGGTGAATTGACATTTGAATTTGACACAAAATATATTTCAAAAACAAACACTATTAATAATGAAGTCTATATTAATCTCATTTCAGGAGTTCATAATCTTAAAAACAATGAAAGGCTTATTATAACCTCTCAGAGTTATCTTGTTATGAAAGATGGAAAAAAACTTGATACACCTTCTACTTTTTATAATTCTATTGATGTATATAGTATACTCAGAAATGCGATAATAAAAAACCTCTTCAAATCAAAGAGATATTTTGAAGATGTTCTTGATATAACTTACGATGATGTAGCTGTTTTATATTCATATGACGAAAGAGCAAAAGGAGTTAAGTTCAGATTTATCGATTTATCTGGTTCAGCAGAAAAAGAATCAATATATTATGCTCCCCAACTTTCATCATTATATCAACAATCTGGCTACTGGGTTGATAAAAATGGAGAAATATACAGTATAATAGTAAAAGATCAAAAGTACTTTGTCCTTATAAAATGGAAAAAGGTTAAAAGCAGAGCTTGATATGAATATAGTTTTTGGAATTACATCTGGAATTTCAATTTACAAAATACCTTCAGTAATAAGAAAACTAAGAAAAGATGGACATAACATAAGGGTCTTGATGACTCCAAATGCCAAAAAACTTATGAACCCTATTATTTTTAAAGTAGCTTCAGGAAACGAAGTTTATATTAACGATTTTTCTATTCATAATCCTTTATTACACATAGAGATAGGAGATTGGTCGGACGTATTTGTTATAGCTCCATTGACTGCAAACACCCTGGCAAAAATAGCAAATGGTATAGCCGACAATTTGCTTACCACTTCATTCCTTGCTTGTTCTGGTAAGAAAATAGTTTTTCCTGCTATGAACGTTAAAATGTATGATTCTCAAATCACACAAGAAAATATAAAAAAGTTAAAAGAATATGGAGTTCTCGTCATCGAACCGGATTGTGGCGATCTTGCTTGTGGGTACAGTGGAAAAGGAAGATTACCTTCAGAAGACAAAATTATAGGAATTATCACCAGGGACATTTATGAACCATTAAAAGGTAAAAGATTCATAGTAACAGCAGGAAGTACCATAGAAAAAATCGATCCTGTAAGATTTATAACAAATTTTTCATCAGGTAAAATGGGTATAGAAATAGCAAAATATCTCTATAAAAAAGGTGCAGATGTTCTTCTGATTGTTGGAAAAACAGAAGTAAATATTCCAGAATATATCACTCATATCAAGGTTGAATCTACTATAGATATGCTTAACGCAATAAAAAATAATCTCAAAGATTATGACGGATTATATATGGTGGCTGCCCCTGTTGACTTCAGGGTTAACAATTATTCAGAAGAAAAAATAAAGAGAAAAGGCTCTTTAACCATTGAATTAATAGAAAATCCCGATATTTTAAAATCTTTAAGAAAAGATTTTAAAGAAAAATTTTTTGTGGGTTTTGCTCTGGAAAGTAAAAATGGCAAACAAAATGCTTCCCTCAAATTAAAAGAGAAAGAACTTGATTATATAGTTCTCAATATAATAGAACCAGACTTTAATCCTATGGGTAATGAAGAAAATAGAATCTTTCTGTTTGAAAAAAGTGGCTCAAATGCTTTAGAATTTAAAGGTAAAAAGCATAAGGTTGCTGAATGGATAGTCAATAAGACTTTAAAATTAGAGGAAGTATGATAGTACTTGGTATTGACCCGGGTATAGAAAGAATGGGTTATGCTATAATGAATGACGTGAAAGTTATTTCCTCTGGTTTAATTGCAACCAAGAAAACAAGTTTGAATCAAGAAAGACTTTATGATATTTTTAATGACTTGAAAGCCTTAGTTGAAAATTTTAAACCAGAATTAATAGCCACAGAGACTTTGTTTTTCTCAAAAAACACAAAGACTGCCTCAACAATAAGTGAAGTAAGAGGAATCATAAAGTTAATTTCCGCAATCTTTAAAATAGAGTATATTGAGCTATCACCTTTACAGATAAAAATGTCTCTAACTGGTTATGGCAAAGCAGATAAAAAGCAAATCGAAAAATCTATTCAGATGATTCTTAACTTAAAAGAGTTGCCAAAACCAGATGATGTTATAGATGCAATGGCTATAGCTATTTGTGGAATCAACAAGTATAAATTTAATCTCAAGTTAAAAGGAGAAAGAAAAAATGAATCAGAAGAATAAAGTTATTTTCATAGCTGGATTTACAATAGGTATAATAC
>JAOACQ010000003.1 GCA_026417755.1 Brevinematales bacterium
TTTAGAATGCTCCGTGTCAAAAAGTTTTATTACAACAAAAGGAAGAAAAGAATACGGCTTATTCTTTCTCTATCTTAACAATCAAAACCGAGTAAGATTATCAACTCTTATTAAAGAAATAGCATTACAAATGAATCTTAAACCAAGATAAATTATAATCAATGTCTTGTTTATTTTCTCAAAATCCCAAATTTCATCGAAATATACGACAGGTTTGTATCTTCTGGGTCATCAGTTTCAACTACAGTGCAAACAATATCTTCTTTTACATAACCTGTTAAGATTTCTGTAACATTTCTTGAATCTGTTTTAAATCCTTCTTTCTCCAGAAGAGTATATACAAAATCCCCATTTGTAATTTTACCATTTTTTTCAATTGTCAAACTCATACTATAACCCAAAACAGCTTCTTCACGATTTTCACCAATCCAATCAAGAGTTGTTGCTACCGGGTTTGAAAAAACATTTCCGCTTTTACTATTAAACTCTAACAAGTAATCAAATAATTTTCTTAATCTCTTATTAAACTCCCCAGCTTTAAATGTTGCCTTTTTTCCGTTGATAAAAAAACTCAACATATTTTCATTAACTACTACATTGCTAAAAATTGTCTCATTACCATCCGAAAAAGTAACTTTCACATTGTTTCCTTCGATTTCAAAACCCCCCGATTCAAATATCCTCTCATCAAGGAATGAAGTAAAAATTAGATCTGGCCCATCAATAGTAAAGTTTACTTCAGAGGCATCATAGCCACTCACAGTAACCCAATCCCCAAAAATATCATTAATACTCAATTCTCTTTTTACTTTATTAGAAGAACAAGAAAAAACAAAAATTAATGCAAAAATGAATAAAACAAACCTTTTCATAATATTCCTCCTTTAACTTTTCCTTATATTTGACAAAAAGAAAATTATACAAAAAATAATATCAACTATAAATACAACCAAAAATAATATTAATATTAAAGCAAAAAGAGCAATTTCTAAATTGTACCCTTTCTTTTTCAAAGCTGTATCAATCAAAAAAGAAACAAATATACTTATGACCCCACCAATCAGTAAAAATGAAAAAAAGATAATCAAACTTATAACAAAAACAGAAATATTATAAGATAAGGTGTTTTTAATAATGAAGGAGGGCAAAAATTTCTCAAGAAATTTCAATCTTTACCTCTCTGAAATCAAAAAGAGATTGAGAGGAAAAGAATTAACTTGAAATTAAATCAATCTCTTTAATAAAAATTTTAAGGTACAGAAATAAATATGTCAAATTAAAAGTCAATTTTTTGAAGTTAATAATCTTCAAAATTGACAAAACAAAAAATAGACATTAAAATCTTATATAATTGGTGTTTAAATGGAAAACATAATTATCAAGATATTAAGAAATAAAGTTTTACTATCCGCTCTTACTGCTCAGCTTTCTTCTCAACTTTTCAAAGTTTTTAAACCTTTCTTTAAAAAGGGCAAGCCAAACTTTAAAAATATAAATGCCTATGGCGGATTTCCATCAGCTCACACTGCATTCATTTCTTCTGCTACTCTCTCACTTGGTTTGGAAAGCGGCTTTTCTTCTCCCGTTTTTGGGTTTGCTACTGTTGTATGTGCAATAATCATCAGTGATATAATAGTCGTGAGAAACTACCTTTATAAAAACATATTAAACACAAAGGAAATATTTAAACATTTAAACTTAAAAGAAAGTGAACATACAGAAAAATTCAAAAACCACACTACTTTAGACATTATAACGGGGGTAATTTGGGGTTGCCTGGTTTCAATCGTATTTAATATTGTATGGAAGTAGAATTCTAACATTTTTATTCATTTAAAGATAAAGTTTAATTTGTTAACTCCTATCTATTATTATATATTTTAACCAAAAAAATTTCTTAAAAATGGGGCTTATCATATAAGCTAAAATAGTTAATTTTAATTTCTTAAATAAATTTTTTATTTTTTTTCTTGAAAAATGAAATTATTAATGTTATTTATATAATTAAATATAAACAAAGAGGAGATGATAAAATGAAAAGATTAAAATTTATTAACATTATAGTTCTATCTTTTATTCTTTTTAGCTGCTCTAATCTTCCAAATAGTGGGTCTAATCAGGAAAGTTCTTTAACTTCAAACAATTCAATATCTACTAGTAGCTCCAGTAGTTCTATTAAACCCCAAATCAAATTCATAGCAGCCGGCTGTGGTTTTGTTCACACTGCTTTAATAGATGAAAATGGCTTTCTATGGAGTTCAGGAAACAATTTTAATGGGCAACTTGGTAATGGTGAGGATAGCTGGCTTCAATCTGAATTTACTCTCTCACCAACAATATCAAACGTAAAATCTACAACATGTGGAGAATTTTATACTTTCGCAATTAAAAATGACTCTACTCTTTGGGCAACTGGAATTAACAATTATGGACAATTAGGAACTAATGAGTTTCCTCAAACAAATAGTTTTTTTATGGTAACTACAAATGTTAAAAAAGTAGCTTGTGGAGAAAATCATACTGCTATACTAAAAAATGATGGTACACTTTGGGTAACAGGCTACAATTATTACGGACAATTAGGATTAGGACACAACAAACATACAAATAAATTTGTGAAAGTTTTATCTGATATAAAAGATATTGCCTGCGGTAATAATCGAACATTCGCTATTAAAAATGATGGAACTTTATGGGGTACAGGAGATAATAACTATAATGAAATGAGTATTGGAAACAACATTTTCATGACAAATAAATTTGTAAAAATAACAACTATTTCAAACGTAAAAGCTGTCGCTTCCGGTGACAGACATACTTTGGTTCTAAAAGAAGATAATACACTATGGGCTATTGGGTATAACTACTATGGACAATTGGGAACAGGAGACAGAAATGATAGAAATCAATTTGTTTTAGTTTTATCAAATGTCAGAGAAGTTTACTGTGGATATAATGATACCTACGTAATAAAAAACGATGGTACTTTATGGGCAACTGGAATAAACTTATATGGAGAACTTGGAATAGGCAACTATAATATTATTAAACAATTTACTCAAGTTTTAACAGAAGTTAAGACTTTTGCTTGCAATAAGGATCATTCTATAGCTATTCTAGAGAATGGAAAAGCACTTGGAACAGGTAAACTTGCCGGAGGGCAACTTGGATTTTATGGTCCGGAATCTGTAAATAATTTTATAGAACTAAAAGTCGAATAATCTAGAAAAGGGGACTATTAAAAGTCCCCTTTTTCCTTTACCACACCACCTCCACCTTTAAACTACATCCCCACTTTTCGCCATAGAGCATAAACT
>JAOACQ010000032.1 GCA_026417755.1 Brevinematales bacterium
ATTATTTTCTTGCGAGCCAAGGATGGCGAGCATCCAAGACGGGCGAGTTTTTGTAATCGTTTTAGTCATAATAGTTTTTGCCCACCTCGGCATGTCACACAACTCATTATATACGCACTGCGTATAAAAGTCAATATTTCGATTGATTTATAACAAAAGTAAGCAAAAACGATTCATTGGGTTTCGGCAGGCTCAATGACCATGTCAAAAAAGAAATCCACTCAAAATATCTCTGAAAATTTTTGGGGACATTCTTATAAAGGATAGTAAATTTTGAAAATTTAGGATTTAGTATGAGAGAAAAGAAGAAAAATTACAAAGAGGATGCTTTAAGATATCAAAAAGCGAAGAAAAAAGAGTGGAAAAAGGCTTGTTGTTATGAAGCAATCATTCTTATTTTTAAGTGGATTTTTATTTAACGCGGCAGTGAGTTTTGACAAAAAATAATTAAACTTCTTTCCCAAAATAGACTTTTTTTGCTACAATTTTTATAATATTCATAAGGTTAGTTCTATGCTAATAAAAAATGAGATAAAAGAATTTTTTGTTCATGGGATAAAGTTCGGGCTTGTGGGGGTTATGAATACATTTGTTGGTTGGGCAAGTTTTGCGTTGTTTTTTTATGTTTTCAAAATAGATTTCAAGGTATCAAATATCCTGAGCTATATTTTGGGAGTTATGAATAGTTTTATTTTTAATAAGCTATGGACATTTAAGAGTCATGGTTTTAAATATAAAGAAATTTTTCTGTTTTTAGTAGTTTTTTTAATCTCCTTTGCGATTCAATATGTTGTTTCGGTATTACTAAAATATCAATTTAAAATTGATCCTTTTATTTCTTATCTTGTTGGTAACATAGTATATACTCTAGTTAATTTTTTGGGCAATAAATTTTTAACTTTTAATGAAAGTTAATTTTTGATTTTTTTGTTTCGATAAATAATGGGGGTAAGTTATGAGGAAGTTTTTTTTGTTTTTGTTATTTTTTTATGCTTGTTCAAGACCGGAAACAGTTGTGAAGCAAGAAGCAAAAATCTTTGAGGATTATGGTACACTTTCAGACAATGGAATTGTAGTAACAACAACGGATAGCAGTCTTAAAAAGTTCAACCTCAATTTCTATACCGAGGAATCTTACAAATCAAAAATAATAATTTTTCAGCCCGAAAAAAATGTGATAGTAGAAGAAAAGACAAATATGAATTTACATCATGTAGAAATTAATCAATATGATGAACTTACAGTTTTTCAGCTTCTTAATTCAAGCGAGCTATTAAACAAAAAAATTGTTAAAATAACTGTTCCTAAAAGATTGCCATACAAAATTGGTGTATATGGTGGATATATTGAAAATGAGGAAAAATATTTAAAATTTGCGAAAAATTTTGGTGATGAACTTCCGGTTTGTGTTATTAATACGGGGAATTTAACTAAAAATTCAAAAAATATGACTTACTGGACAAAGTTTGTAAATAACTCACAGGATTTTATGGTTAATTCTATTTTTATGCCGGCTTTAAGCGAGCAAGATGTTATAAATAAGGATTTTATATATAACTTTTTTGCTTTTGATAATGGAATAAGAGTTTATAATTATAACTCATTAAAAATCATATCCATAGATGAAGGAATAAATTTGAAAAAAGATTCTCAAGAACTGAAAAAAATTGATAATGAGTTGGCTGGTTTCAGTGAGTGGAAAATAGTAGTTTTAAATAAAAATCCATTTATTAATTTTGATAAAGACTTGAATGAAAATTTACTACCTATTCTTGAAAAAAATAAGGTGGTTTTGTTTACCGGTGGTAAAAAAGGATATGAAAGGTATATTAAAAATAACATAACCTATGTTGCATTATCATTTAACGAAAACAAGGTGGATAAACAGGATAAAAATTTTTTGGTTAAAGCTATCGATAATGAAGCCTTTGTAATACTTGAGGTTACGAGGAAGCGATTATTGTTTAAAGTTTATAATATTGATAAACAACTTATCGACGAATTTCAGGTTATTGAGTAGGTTTCTTCTTAAAACTTGAAAGTATAATTATTATAAAACCCGTAGTAATAAATAAATCAGCAACATTAAATATTCCTGTCCTTATTGGGCCTATACCGAGATTCATAAAATCTATAACATGATGGTTTCTTATAATCCTATCAATAAGATTTGATAAACCTCCTCCGGCGATAAGTATTAAAGCAATTTTTTCAGAAGGGTGAGGTTTTTCTGAAAATATAACATACCATAATATTCCTACAAGAAATATTATGGGAATAACTATAAAAAGTATAAAATTCCATGGATAAGGGAAATTGGCACCAAAACTCAAGAAGGCACCGGTATTTTCAGCATATACAAGTCTGAAAGTATCAAAGAAATAGCTTTTCATGCCTTTTCCACTTAATTTTTCATATGCTATTACTTTTGTCCATTGATCCAGCAACATACAGGCAATAACAACAATAAGTACAAAAACTATTCTTTTTAAAAGTTTCATCTTTCCTCCATAGATTGGTTGTCTTTTGATTTATATAGTCTTTTTCTTTGAATTATAACGAATATGCCTGGAAGAATAAAAATGATTAATGGTATAAAGGCAAGTATTTGAAGAAGTCTTTTTTCTGTGCCTGAAAGTCTGAAAGGTTTAATTCCCGAGATTTTTGGAGAGATTCCGACTTCTTCTTCTCTTCCGAGTAAATAGTTTATTAAATTCATAAAAAATTCAAAATTTGAATATTTATCCACATTTGCATTATTTACAAAATCACTATCTCCTATAATTCCTATTCTTGATTCAAAATTATTTAACTTTCTTTTAATAACATATGCTAAATTTAATGGTCCTTTTAAATCTTTTTTGTCATATTTTACCTTGTTTGCCTTAATTTCTTCTTTTGAAACCTCACCCCAGGCACTTTTTGAGGTGGATAAGAGAGGGAAAATCTCAAAGTTGTAATTTTTATCTTTTTCTGGCATTTCAAGAATTGCAACAGTAGTAGGCATTATAATTATCTTTCTATTGTTGATTAAATTTTTTGTGATTTCATGGTCGATAAAATTTGGGACAATGGTTGTTCTGCCAAGTTGTGGCAAATATCCTTCATCTTCAACAACTAAATTTTCAAGATAAAAGACGCCAGCTTTACTTAAAATATCATTCAGCGTAAAAGTTGTTTCATATTCAAGGAGCAAAAGAAGATTGCCGCCGTTATCAAGAAATAGGTTTATTCTGTCTAATTCTTCTGGAGATAGGTCATTTCTAGGATTACCTATAATTATAAGATTACACTCTGGTGGTATTTCGGGGGTTTTAAGCAAGTTTAGTTCTCTTAATTTTATATTTTCTTGTTGTAATAATTCAAAAAGTGTTCTAAATCCATAAAAAGATTTGTCAAATGGATTTATTTCTCCATGTCCCTGAAGAACGTAAACATTTCTTGGTTTATAGAGAGTTAAATTTTTAATTGCCTTTGTGAAGGCTTCTTCTCCTTTATAATATATTTCTCCTGTCTCCATATTCTGGTCTATAACTTTTCTTGGAGAAACGATTATTTTACCTTTATCAGTTTCAAAAACAATACTACCGTTTTCTTTAACATCATAATCAAGAGCCATTGTCCTATTTTGGATAGGGTCAACAGTTTTGAGTTTAATGTGGGTTGATTTTTCTTTATATCTTTTCAATAGATTATCAATGTAATCAAGGACAGGGTCTGACATTGAAGATGGTTTGAAAAAGTAAATATTTACATCATTGGTCAAATTTTTAAGAATTTTTGTGGTTTCTGAAGATAGGGAGTAAAGTCTTTCTTTTGTAAAATCTATTTTGAAATTAATAGTTGATAAAAATAAATATGAGAATACAAGCCCACCAAATAGAAAGGCAAATTGGGTTAAAAATAAAAATTTTTTTATTGAACTTGTTTTTTGTGCTATTTCAAGTAAAGTTTTATAATTGATGATTCCAATTGCAATCAATATTATAAAAGCAGAGACAAAAAATATTTGGGTATATATTGAATATGCGCCCCAGATAATATAAAAAATTATTGATAATAATAAAATAATGGGGATTAAAAATAAAGAATATTTTTTTAACTTTTCCATATTTTTACCTCGATTAAACTCTTTGCAAGAAATAGCCATAAAACTATGCCAGCGAAAAAGTAGAAGATATTTTTAAGCTCAATGAGCCCACTGACAAATGTTTCATAATGATAGAGAAAAGAAAACTCTTTGAGGAAAGCAAACCAGTTTTGATCAACTGATTTAATTACAGATGATAGAATAAAAAGCAGTATAAAAATCCCAAATGATATAATACCAGATAAAACATAACTATCTGTAATAGCAGAGGCAAATACACCAATTGAAAGAAAAAAAGCAGCGGTAAGTAAAATGCCAAGCATATTACTTAAAACAATCCTATAGTCAACATATACAAAAAAAGAAATCAAAATAGGATAAAATATTAGTAAAATTATTCCAGTGGAGATAAACGTGAGAACAGCTAAATATTTTGCAAGAATAATTTCAAAAGAACTAACAGGTGAAGTTAAAAGAAGTTCATATGTGCTTAATTTTTTATCTTCAGCAAGTATTCTCACGCAGATAATCGGCATAATAAAAAGAAGAGCCGTATTTAAATCACTAAAAAATCCAGAAAAATCATTTGTATTTCTTAAACCAAGAAAATAACCATTAAAAAATAAAATAGAAAGCAATAAATAAAAACCTATAGTCAAATACCCCAGCATAGAAGTAAAATAGGTCTTTAATTCTTTTTTATAGATTGCTAGCATTTTTACTCCTATTTAACAAGTTTTACAAAGACTTCTTCGAGAGTTGTTTTGTTGAGTTTTATCTCAACAAGCCCGGCGTTAGTTTCTACACTTAGTCTTACAATTTCTTCTCTTATGTCTTCTTTTGCAAGAATTATAAAACCATTTTCTTTTTCCTGAATTTCTAGGACATTTTGGAGTTTCAAAATTTTATTTTTCAAAATTTCGTTGTTTCTTTTTGTTGAAATCTCTATATTGAAGCTGGAAGAAAAATTTCTTAAATTTTCAATTTTATCATAAGCAACTATTTTACCTTTGTTAATTATTATAGCTTGTTTACAAATTTCTGATGCTTCAGACAAAATATGAGTTGATAAAATTATTGTTCTTTTTTCTTCCTGTGATAGTGTCCGTATAAGGCTCCTTATTTCTATAACTTGTAAAGGATCAAGTCCCACTGTAGGTTCATCTAGAATGAGGAGGGCTGGATTGTTGACAATGCTTTGGGCTATACCCACTCTTTGTCTATATCCTTTTGATAATGAACCTATAAGAAAATTTTTCTTGTCTTTTAAACCTGTCATTTCTATGACATTGTCTACTCTATTCTTGATTGTTGATAGAGGCATTTTTTTTAATTCTGCTACGAAGGTTAAATATTCAGTAACTGTGAGTTCAGGATAGATAGGGGGATTTTCCGGTAGATAACCAATCTGTGATTTAACTAACTTTGGCATCTCAGTTACCTTATATCCTTGAAAGGTTACATCCCCAGCACTAGGAGCAAAAAAGCCAGTTATTATTCTCATCGTGGTTGTTTTGCCAGAACCATTAGGCCCAAGAAAAGCAACAATATCTCCTCTATTTATTTCAAAAGAAATATTATCAAGAGCAAGAAAATTACCATAATATTTGACCACGTTGCTTAAGGTTAACATAAAACATCCTGTATAGATTATAAATATAAAAGGAAAAATTTTCTATTTTTTGATAAATAGAGAAAAAAGTTTATTAAAATCTGTAGTATATACCTCCTTCTCCTGTGAAATTAATCATAACTTCATTTTGTGGCTGGAATTGATAAAAAATTCCATATCCTATACAAAGGGAAACGATAAATCTATCTAATAATTTTAATTCAAATCCAGGGCCAAAACCTAAATTAACAGAACCAATAACCCTTCTTTCTTTTTTCCAGTTGTTTTCAGATTCAGAGTATTCATAATCATAAATATTGTATATACCACTTAAACCTAAATAAAGTAGTAAAGCCGACCATTCTGTTTCTACAAGATATTTTTGAAAAGATGTACCAGCTGATAAAAAAACAGTATCTTTATAATAATATGGGAGAAATTCAAACTGAATACTCCAGTCTGCAGGTTTATATCTGTAGGATATACCTATGCCGGTTGTAGAACCTGCCCAGAATCCTATGTGATGAACAAAATCTGTTTTTCCTTCATTTGAATATATTAATCCAGATAAGAGTAAAAGAAAGAACAAAATTTTCCTCATAACATTTCCTCCTTATCATATATATTAAAATTTAACTTTATCTTCAGAAAAAATCAATAGACAAAAGTCACAATTTTTCAAAAATTAATAAATTTTAAACTTTTCCTTAAAAGTAATATGAGAAAATATTAGCTGTCAAGGAGGATTATTATGAAATTAATCATAGTTAGGCATTCTCAAACAATTGAAGCAAATGAATGGCATGAAAAGGTAGAGTTGAGACCTCTTTCAAAAACAGGAAGGATAAGAGCTGAAGTTTTTGGAAAAATACTTGAGAAGAAGTATAAACATTCGTTTCAGTATTTCTATTCATCAGAATACAGAAGATCAATAGAAACAGCTGAAATTTTGCGAAAATATCTTAAACCAGTTCATTTTTTAATTACTGATGCATTGAATCCCGATAGACCACCAGATGAAATTATTAATGTTATAAATAAAACTCCCGAGAGTAAAAAATATATTCTTCTGGTTGGGCATATACCTTTTATAGAAAATTTGGTTTCAGTTTTTATTGGTAGGAAAGAACATTTAGAGTTTAAAAAGCCTTCTATGTGTGAATTAGAAATATCTGAAGGTAAAGGTAAGATTGTTGATTTCTTTAGTTATGATGATATTCCGGACAATATTAAAATTCCTATCAAAAAAGCCACCCCCTATGAAGAAGAAATAGAAGAACTGGAACTTGGATGATGTTTGTAAATAATAAAGGAAATATCATCTGACTGAGGTTGGTTTCTTCTGAAAGAATGCAGCTCGTTCAGGAGAACATTTCTTATATTTGAGGTTTTTTCTTTGGAGAAAGATTTGATTGTTTTTAATGCTCTTTGTATACCAAATTCTTCATATTCTGGATTGATTTGTTCAGTAAGTCCATCTGTGAGTAAGATTAAAAGATCATTTTTTTGAAGAGAAAAATTGTTTTCTTCAATTATCTCTTGTTTTGAAATTCCTAATGGTAAATTCTTACTTTTTGTTTTGAGATGGATTATTTTTTCATTTCTTATGAGATATATTAGGGAATGCCCCATATCGTAAATCTTCATTTTGCCTGTTTTTGTGTTTATGTTTAAAAAAATTGCTGTTATGAATTTTTGAAGTTGAAATGTTGAAAATAGATCATTGTTGAGATTGATTATAAAATCTTTGATATCCGAAAAATTATAAGTAAAATGTTCCCCCGCAAGAAAGGTGGTAAGTAAAGAGGCTGAAACACCTTTTCCTGATACATCACAAAGAGAAATAAAAAGATTATTGCCATTTTCTTTAAAATAGTAGAAATCTCCTCCTATTTCCTTTGCCATATTTGAATGACATAGAAGATGATAATTTTCATTTTCTTCATAAAAATCTTCTTTTACAATACTTTTTTGTAAATCTGATGCAAGTTTGATATCTTTTTGAAGCATTGAGGATAAATAAATCATAAGGTCAATATTTGAAAATATTCCTACAAATTTATCATCCTGAGATTTTACGAGAAAATATATTGAATGATCCTTTTCAAGAGAATCTTTTACATTTTCGACAACGGAGATAATATTTTCTTCTGCATAAAAAGAAGGTGGATTATCGACCAGAAAATCAACATTTTTGAAACTAAGAACCTCTTTACCATACGGTTTTCCAATGAAACTGAAAATTTTTTCTCTACTCAATATGCCGAGAATTTTTTCGTCAGGAGATACAACACCTATACAATTTATATCCTTAAGTTTTGTTAACTCATTTGCCACGTCTATTATTCTTTTATCCGAGTGAACAAAGTAGTTACTGCTGATTATTTTTGCGATTACTTCACCACGAAAGTTATAATTTTTCTGTTTTTTTATGATCTCCATATCAATAGCCTCCATTATGAATATTTTAAATTAAAGACTTAAAATCTGTGTTAAGATAGTGCTAAATTTTTGTTTAAACTCTTAACATCTTAACTTTCCTCATTTTATTCCGAAAAATAAATTACTAAGTCTATTGACAAGGAGAGCTTATGGCTGTTATAGGGATTGATCTGGGTACTACATTTTCTTCAATAGCTTTTTTAAAAGATGGAAAGCCTGTTGTAATTAATGATGAGGAAGGGAGAAAAAGTATCCCCTCTGTCGTTTTTGTGAATGGTGAAGATATATTTGTGGGTTATAATGCACTTAAATATGAGTTGAAAAATCCAGAGAGTATTATAAAAAGAGTAAAGAGAAAGATAGGAACAGGTAAAAAAATAAAAGTTAATGGTAAAAATTATTCTCCAGAGGAGATTTCTTCTTTTATCCTGAAACATTTGAAAAATATTGCAGAAAAATATTTATCAGAAAAAGTGAAAGATATTGTTATAACTGTTCCCGCATATTTCAATGATAATCAAAGGCAGGCGACAAAAATAGCTGCAGAACTTGCAGGCCTTAATGTGTTAAGAATAATAAATGAACCGACGGCTGCAGCTTTGTCTTATGGTATAAAAGGAGAGAGAGAAGAAAATATTGTTGTATATGATATAGGTGGTGGGACATTTGATGTATCAATCTTATCTGTTGCAGATGGAGTATTTGAGGTTATTTCAACAGTAGGAGATAACAAACTTGGAGGTGAGGACTTTAACCAGACTCTGATGAATTTAATAGTAGAAAATTTTAAGAAGGATACATCTATTGATTTGAGTATGGATCCACTTGCTATTACAAAATTAGCTGAAGCAGTAGAAAAGGCAAAAATTGAGCTTTCTAGCGTAGAGAAGACAATTATAAAGGTTCCTTTTATTACAGCAGATGAAAATGGGCCAAAAAATCTTGAGTTTGAAATTACTAGAAAAGAATTTGAAGATCTTATTGAGAAATATGTCGATAAAACAATTGAACTATGTTCTCAGGCACTTGAAGATTCAGCTCTTAAAAAGGAAGAAATAGATAGGATAGTAATGGTAGGTGGTTCTTCAAAGATACCCCTTATCAGAAAGAAGGTTTCTGAATTTTTTGGTAAGAATGTAGATACCTCGATCGATCCTGAATTTGCTGTTGCTAAAGGTGCAGCTTTACAGGCTGGTATAATTCAGGGAGAGAAGAGCGGCTTGGTTTTAGTTGATGTGATTCCACTTTCTCTGGGGATAGAAGTTGAAAATGGATATTTTGTCCCTATTATTGAGAGGAATTCTCCTATACCTACAAGTGCTAAAAGGATATTTACAACAGTAGCGGATTTTCAAAAAACTGTAGATATTCATATACTTCAAGGTGAAAGTATGTATGCCAAAAACAATGTTTCCCTTGGCAGATTCAGTCTTGAAGGTATAAGAGAAGCTAAAAAAGGAATTCCAAGAATAGAAGTGCTTTTTGAGATAGATGTTAATGGTATTCTCAATGTAAGTGCAATTGATGTGGATACAAGGAAATTTCAACAGATAACTATAAAGAATGAATCCTTATTATCAAAGGAAGAAATTGAAACCTTAAAAGATAATTTAATAAACATTAAGGAAACTGAAAAAAAGAAGAGTTTATTTGAAATAATGAAGTTAAAGACTTATGCGGAAAATCTCATTGAAAGAATAAAATCATCGATACCACCTGCATATTTCAATTCATTAATTAAAGATGAGTTGTCAGATATATATAGAGAAATAGAAAAAAGTGATGAATCAATTGAACTAGAAGATTTAAAAAAACAGATTGAGAGACTTGAGTTTATATTCAGTGAGATAAGTGTAGAGAGATACTCTTTTGAAGAGGTAATATGAAGACTTATTATGATATTCTTGGCATAAGTAATGAAGCAAACGTTAAAGAAATCAAAAGAGCATTCAGAGAGTTGGCAAAAAGATTTCACCCCGATGTGGGAAAACAAAAAGGGAAGGATTATTCAAAAATTTTTGAGGAGATTACTGTTGCTTATTCTATCCTTTCAGATGAAGAAAAAAGAAAAATTTACGATGAATCTTTAAAAAAAACACAAAAACCAAATTTTCTTGCTAATTTTAATTTTAAAGAAATTTTTAATCTTAAGATTGTTGAAGACTTTTTCAGGAAGAAAGTAAGTTCAAATTATAATGATAAAGATTTTGAAAACTTATCAATTCAGGAGTTAATTGATAGAATTATATTTTCAAGAAATATATATGTTCAGAAATATGCTGTAACTCTTATTCTTGCAAAGAAAAAATTATATGCAGTTAGAGATTTGCTCAGACTTCTTTATTCAAATATAAATGAAGAAGTAAAACTTTTTATAATTGAGGAAATCAAAAGAAAAAGATTAACAAAAAAAGTGAAAGAAGTATTAAAAGAAATTTATGAAATTGAAAAAAACCCTTCTGTAAGAGAAGCCATATATTGTTGTTTTGAGTAAGTTTTAAACTTGACTGTTAGCCTTTCTAATCTTATAATTTATTGGTAAAATAATTGGATTAAGGATTTTATATGGATCAGAGATTACTTAGAGACTTTATGTTTGATGTTATCGGACGAATTGACAAAGGTGATGTTTTAGGTGTTCATAGTGAGAATTATTCTATAGAATTTGAAATGGATAGACTTAAATCAATAGAGAATAAGAGCAATTTCGCTATAGGTTTAAGAGTTTTCAGAGATGGTAGGGTAGGGAATTCCTTTGTCAATAATATAAATGGAGAGAACAAAGAAATTTTACTAAAAAATGTGTTTGATAATGTTAAATTTGGTGAGGAGGAGGATTTTTTACTTCCTGAAAAGGTAGATTATCCAGACCTTAAACTCTATGATGAAAATATTAATGTAATCACAAAGGATTTTCTAGTTGAAAAGGGATTTGAAGTTCTCAAAAAGCTCAAAAGAGTAGATAAAGAAGCTAAAGTGAGTATACAATTTAATAAAGGCATCTCAGAAACCCATCTTTATAATTCAAATGGATTTGAGGGAAACTATAAGGAAAGTAGTTTTTCTGTTTATCTTAATATGACATATATAGAGAAGGATGGGGGGATAATTTCAGTAAGTGAGGGGGATAGTTTTAGAAGTCCATTGGTAAAAGAAATTGACAGAATGTGTGATAAGTTAATTGAAAAATATATTAATTCAAAAAAGAAGGCTAAAATTAATACCGGTTATTATCCAGTCTTGTTTTCTCCTGAAGCCTTATCTTTAGTCCTTACCCCGATAGAAATAGCAGCTAATGGGAAGACACTTTATCGCAAGATTTCAGTTTTAGAGAATAGAGTTAATGAGAAGATTGCCTCAGAAATGTTGTCTATATATGATGACCCAATTTATACAGAAGGGATGGATAGTTATCCGTTTGATGATGAGGGAGTTGTCCCTAAGAAGCTCTCGATAATTGAAAATGGAGTTTTTAAAAATTTTATTTTTGATCTTTTTACTGCTGATAGAATGAAACAGCAAAGCACAGGACATGGCAGAAGAAGTGTTGCGACCCTACCATCTCCATCTTTTTCTAATATGTTTATTGAAAAGGGCAAAAATTCTCTTAAAGAGATGATCGGGGGGATTGATAAAGGTTTATTGGTTTATGAATTTCTTGGAGAAGGAATGAGTAATACTCTTGCAGGAGATTTTTCTGTAAATATAGAAAGCGGTTTTTTGATAGAGAGTGGAGAGATCAAAGGTAGAGTCAAAGATGTTATGATGAGTGGTAATGCTTTTGAGGTTTTAAACAATATCAGAATGATAGAAAATGAAATTCATAAGCATGGAAGTTTGTATGCACCACATATTTTGATTGATAATATTTCAGTAACGGAATAAAATGAAGAAATTTTTATTAATTTTAGTTATATTTATTTTCTCCTGTTCAGGTAACAATTTTAATGTTAAAAAGGAAAATAACTATTTTGGGCTCAGATTTTATATTTTTGTTACAAAAGATGAAGATGTTTTTAAAGGAAAAGGCGAAGGATTTCTTGATGAAAAAAGTTTTATATGTGATATAAGCGACCTTCTGCTTAACAAAAAAGTTGTTTCTATGCTTTTTGATATAAAAGGCCTTAAAGCATATGTTTATACCCAGGAAATGGGATATTTTGTGGCTTCTCCAGCTATTGGTGAATTTTTTAGTAAGGATTTTTTCTACCTATTTAAATCTGGTGAAACCAATATAAGAAAAATTTTTGTAGACCTCCAAAAAGAATATGAACTGAATATTGATGTTATTAAGGTTCAAAATGGCTTTCCTAAGAGGGTTGCTTTTCTCATTTCTTCTTCAGACGAGATAGTAAAAATTTTACTTGATATTTATGAGTTGACTGACAGGGATTACAATTTAAAATTTGATATTGATATTTCTGAATTTTATCAGTATAATATTTTTGAGTTTTTCAGGAGTATTCAATGAAAAAAAGTAAACTTGATGAAATCAGGGAAAGAACCGGTATAGTTGGACTAAGTGAAAAAGAAAAAAAAGAAATGTTTCAAAAGTTTGTTAATGCAGGTGGAAAGGTTGTAGAGCTTGAAGAGAATAAAAGAAGAGCTGAATTAAAAAAGAGAGCGGCTTTAATTTCGGATAATAAGATGTCTTCAAAAAAAAAGGAAGAACATTTACCAAGAGAAGTAAATAAAGAGTATAGAAATTATAATCCAATAAACAGATGGATTGAGAAATTTTCTTCGATGCTAGATTGCTTTTTTAATAGAATTCTATCCTTTGGGGGAAGAAGTTTTACTGAAAAATTTAAGAATTTTTTGCTTATA
Organism: Brevinematales bacterium; assembly: GCA_026417755.1. Lineage (GTDB taxonomy): Bacteria > Spirochaetota > Brevinematia > Brevinematales > JAOACQ01 > JAOACQ01. Next base: position 12,972 of record JAOACQ010000032.1, read on the forward strand.
GACTTCCAAAATGCTTTGATAAGAAGCAGAATGATACTTGCCTCAATACTTTATCAGGATAAAATTGTTTCTCAGGAGATTAAGAAGAAGCTACTTCTTGATAATACTTTTCCCTATTATTATGAACTTGTTTATAGATTTGATAACCTGTATGATGAGAATAAGTTTGCGTTCCTTGAGAGAATGAAGATTTCCCTTGAGACCGTAGATGAAGTGAAACCTGTTATTCTCTCTCTTTTTAAGGAATTGATGATATTACAGCCGTATCTCGCCTCTCTGAAAGCCGGTATAGAAAAAGGGTTGTGGCTTGAAAAGGAACTCCGTAACCTTCCTTCTACAATTTATTATGAAAATTTAAAGAGAATAACATATAATGTAGATTTTATTTTTGGAAAAGTTTATTCAAAATTGTTTTTACTTGTTGATTTTTATTATAGACAACGTTCAAAATTGGATGAGACTTTGAGAGAATTTTTGGATTTTGATGAAAAGGATAGTGTTGGTTATTACACATTTATATGGAAACAAGAATTAACAAAGATAATAAAAGAAGAAGAAAGACTGGAAAAGCAAAAAATTGAAAAGGAGAATAAAGAAACTCCAACGGATGCAATACAAGATTTGAGTGGGAATGTTGCAGATGGAATAAAATTTATCCTTGCAAATATTTCTCCAGAACAAAGTATGAAAAAATTTGTGGAAAGTAAAGATAATAGAGCTTTGTTTAACATAAAGGACAAAATTTTTTATACATATTTAATAGTGGATTTTTTTGACAAGGAATTTTCTTTTGTATTTACTTCTAATAGAGTAGAATTTGGAATAGTCTTTATAGATGGGAACAGGATAGATGTAAGAAAGGAACTTTCAAATATTTATTATAGATTTAATAATCTACTCGAAAAAATTGATGACTATCTTAAGTTACTAAGAGAATTGAAAAAGGTTGAAGAAGACAGTTTTATGTCTTTTCAGGAAAAAAATTCAAGATTAAATCAAATTTCAATACAGAGGAGTCAGCTTTCAAGAGTAATCAGAAAAGATGCAAAAAATCTTTTTGAAGAGTTTACAAACAAGTTACTCTACATAATTTCAGATTATCAGGGGGAGAACAAAATACTACAAAATCCGGATAGTTTGATAGAGTTTGACTTACAACTTGATGGTGAAAGGTTTTCAAATGGAAAGAAGGTTATAGAAATCATAGAAAGTGCTTACAAATATTCATCGGCCGCGAGTTTTTTATTCTCTGAAGCTGATCTTGGAGGGCTTGGTATTTTTCTTGAAAAGCCAATATATCTAAATTTTGATTTATCGACTACTCTTAATGTATAATATTAAGTGGAGGTTTTTGTATGCGATTTATTTCTATAATTTTATTTGTGTTGTTATCGACGTTATCCTTTTCTTATGAGATTTCGGATTTCCCTTACAAAAGTAGATATGATGAAAAGTTAAAATATATAACGGATGAAAAATATCTTTCAGAAGCTCTTGATGATAGCGATCTTGATATTGTTTTCTCTGCTCTGAAGAGAGTTGGCGAATTAAAACTTACAAATCTTAAATCTAAGGTGATTGGGCTTATAGCTGTTGCTAACCCACAGGCTAACCAGGATAAACCAAAGTTACTTGCTAATTATAGAAATATTTTTTATCTTGGTATTCTTGTTATTGGTAAAATTGGTAATGGGGATGATGATGCACCTTATCTTACAAGTTTTTTGAGGGATACTAAGAAGGATCCTCTTGCAACAAGCTATATATTAATGGCTCTGGGTGAATTTAAGGGTAATAAGAAAGCCCTGGATTTCTTACAAGAATATTCATTGCTTGTAAATCCACGAACAGACTCAAGAGTCGTGAGAGCTTTAGTTGATGCTATAGTTGCACATGGAAATAAAAAATCAAATGTTTATCTTATTAAACTCAAAAAGAATACAAATAAAGAGGATCAATCATATATTGATGAAGCTATAGATAAGCTAAGAAGATCAAAGTAAATGGAGACTTAATGAATATAAATGAAAAAAAAGAGTTACTTAGAAAAGAATTTCTCGGGAAAAGATTAAGTTTGTCAAGAGAAGAAGTGGAAAAGAGATCTGCTTCTATTGTGAAAAACATTGAAAAGAGCGGTTCTCTAAATAATGATGTTTTTTTATTCTATGTTCCTATAAAAAATGAAGTAGATTTGCTGCCTCTTGCGAAAGAATTATTTTTAAAAGGCAAGACTATTTTATTCCCTAGAATTATAGATTATGAGAGGATTGTTCCTTATATTATCGAAGATATAAATTTTGATTTTATAAAGGGTGCTTTTGGTATTCCAGAGCCAAATACAGTTCCTTTTTACTGTGAGATAGATGTGATTTTTGTACCGGGTATTGTATTTGGGAGAAATGGTTATAGAATAGGTTATGGAAAAAGCTATTATGACGTATTTTTGTCTAGTTTTCCTTATAAAAAGACGGTAGGGGTTGCTTTTGATTTTCAGTTAATTGATAATGTTCCTTTTAATGAAAACGATGTAAGGTTAAATTTTTTAATCTCTGAGAGCGAAATTTTAACTTTTTAGTGGGGTTTTTTGTGGATAAAATTGCTATAGATCTTTTTAAAGGTAATAGTCTTGATTTTGAAATTTATCTTCCAGGATCAAAGAGTATTACAAATCGAGCTTTTATTATTTCTTCTCTTGCCAAAGGGGAAACAAAGTTGTCTAATGTTCTTTTTTCTGATGACACAAAATATATGATGAAGACTTTAGAAGAGATAGGTGTAGATTTTATAGTTAATGAAAATGAAAGAACTGTAGTTATAAAAAATGGTAAAATTCCAAAAGGAGGAGGGAGTTTCTTTGTGGGAAATGCAGGAACAGCTATGAGATTCCTTACTTCTTATCTTTCTCTTGGAAATGGAAAGTTTATCCTTGATGGTGATGAAAGAATGAGAGAAAGGCCAATAAGAGATCTGGTAGATTGTTTAACGTCTTTGGGTGTAGATATAAAGTGTGTTTACGATAATGATTGTCCTCCTGTTGAAATTAATGCTAATGGAGTAAAAGGAGGTAAAACTATTATAGAGGGCAAGAATTCAAGCCAGTATTTATCTTCTGTTCTTATGGCTTCGCCATATTTTGCGAGTGGACTTGAAGTTGAAGTAGTAGGAGAGCTGGCTTCAAAGCCTTATGTTGATATGACAATTGACCTTATGAAAAAGTTTGATGTAGAAGTAGTTAATCAAAATTATAAAAGATTTATTGTGAGAAAGAAAGAATATATTTCTCCTCAAAGTTATTTTATTGAACCTGATGCTTCGACAGCCTCTTACTTTCTTGCTGCTATAGCAATACTTTCTGGTAGAATCAAAGTTTTTGGTTTAGGGAAAAGCTCTATTCAAGGAGATGTGTATTTTGCAGAAATTCTTTCTCAAATGGGCTGTGAAGTAAACATAGAAGATGATTATATTGAACTTTATTCTGAAGGTGAATTAAAAGGTATTGAAATAGATATGAATAAAGTTCCTGATTTAGTGCCAACTCTAGCTATTGTTGCATTGTTTGCGAATGGAATAACAAGGATTTATAATGTAGCGAATTTAAGGATTAAAGAATCAGATAGAATAAAGGCACTTGTAAATGAAATTAAGAAGATAGGTGGAGAGGCAGATGAATTTTCTGATGGTCTTGAGATCCATCCTATGAAATCCTACAAAGGAGCATTGATTTCTACCTATAATGATCATAGAATTGCAATGTCTTTTGCTATAGCTGGGCTAAAAATTAATGGGATTGAAATTGAGAATCCAGGTTGTGTTTCAAAGTCATTTCCGGAGTTTTTTGATTATCTTAAAAAATTTTTTAATTAATTTTTGACATTTTTTATTTTTTGATTTAAAATAACAAGCTGTATTTTCTTAATTTTGCCCATATAGCTCAGTAGGTAGAGCACTTCCATGGTAAGGAAGGGGTCGGCGGTTCAATCCCGCCTGTGGGCTAAAATTCGATATATTCAGGAGATATTTATGGAAATTGTTACTCTCGAATGTGAAGTTTGCGGAGAAAGGAATTATTCTACAAATAAAACAAAAAAAATGGTTCAACAAAGATTGAAGTTGAGCCTTAAAAAATATTGCCCAAGATGTAAAAAACATACAGTGCATAAAGAGGTTAAGTAAGTTATTGGACTTTTTCTGTATTAAAGTAAAAAATTAAGTAGGTTTTGTTGTTAAGGGTAATAGGTTTGATGAAGTTAGGTTTTAATTGATTGGAAGTGATTGTAAGATGAGGTAGTGTTAGGTAAATAGTGAATGAATTTTGGGTTATTTTTTAGTGGCTTGGGTTGATAATTGTAGATTTTTGAAAATTTTATTTAAAATAATAAGATGGGATTGTTTGCTAGATAACCTTAAAAATTTTTAAGAATTTTGATGCTAAGGTTGGTGGCTTTGGATGTGAGGGGCACTAGAAATTGTTTAGTATAGATTTGGTTGATGGGTTTTTTATTGATAATGGGATAGTATTTTTTAGGGATTGGCAATTGATGTAGATAGGTTAGTGGCATAAGTTGGTAGTATAATTATCATTTTTTTAATGATAATTGTAAAAGATAGGTTGGTAGGATGAAGTCGGGGTGGCATTATCATTTTTTATTGATAATGTTTAAGCTAGGCTGGTAGCATAGATTGATAGAGCAGCATTATCATTTTTAAATGGTAATGTATAAAAAAATAGGCTGGTAGCATAGATTGATAGAGTAGCATTATCATTTTTAAATGATAATGTTTAAAAAATAGGCTGGTAGCTCAATTGGTAGAGTAGCGGTCTCCAAAACCGTTGGTTGTGGGTTCGATTCCCGCCCGGCCTGTATTTATTATACGAGGTGGATATGTTAAAAATAATTAATTATGTGTTATTGGGATCGATTGTTGTTGGTGTTGGACTTTTTGTTTTCTTTAAATGGAATTTTATCAAAGAAAGCTGGGAAGAACTTAAGAAGGTAAGCTGGCCATCTCGTGAGTTAGCCTGGAATTCTGCTATTGTTACTATAGTTTTTATTGTTGTTTTTTCATTGTTTCTTGCTTTAGTTGATTATGCATTGAATTTTTTATTTGTTAAGTTGGTTGGTTGATATGGCAAGAGGCTGGTTTGTAGTGCAGGTTTATACTGGCTATGAAAAAAAAGTTATGAATGAGCTTATAGCCAAGAAAAATAATACTTTTTTGAGAGATATTATATTTGATGTGTGTGTTCCTGAAGAAGAATACACAGTAGAAAAAAATAAAAAGAAAGTGGTAAGAAAGAGAAACCTTTATCCGGGTTATGTACTTGTTGAGCTTGATATTCCAGAAGATGATACTTTGTGGAAAAAGGTTTATGCTGAGATAAAAGGGATAAGTGGTGTAGGAATGTTTTTGACAGGTGGGGAAGGGAAAAAGCCGATACCTCTTTCTTATGACGAAGTTAAATCTATCTTTGAGAAGACAGGAGAATTGAAGGTAGATCTTGCTGTGCTTGAAAGTGATTTCTCTATAGGTGAAAAGGTTAAGATTAATGAAGGACCTTTTAAAGATTTTGAAGGAGAAGTACAAGAAATTAATACAGAAAAGAATTCTCTTGTTGTTAGGGTTGAGATTTTTGGTAGGTTGACACCTGTTGAGCTTGAATTTAACCAGGTAAGAAAATTATAAATAGATTTTACAGAGGAGTAAATAGATGGCACCGAAAACTAAAAAGGTTAAAGCTGTAGTAAAGTTACAGTTACCGGCAGGGCAGGCTAATCCAGCACCTCCAGTTGGAACGGCTTTGGGTCCTCAGGGTATTCAGTTAATGGAGTTTTGTAAACAGTTTAATGAAGCAACAAAGGATAAAGCTGGTTTTGTTATACCTGTTATAGTTACTGTTTATGAAGATAGGAGTTTTACTTTTATTACTAAAACTCCACCAGCTTCTAATTTGATAAAGAAGGAATTGGGTATAGAAAAAGGTTCTTCCGAACCCAACAAGAATAAGGTCGGGAGAATAAAGAAAGAACAGCTTAAAAAGATCGCTGAACTTAAGATGAAGGATTTAAATGCAAAGAGTATTGAAGCGGCTATGAATATAATTGCGGGTACAGCAAGAAATATGGGAATTGAGGTGGAGGATTAAGATGAAAGTGTTGGTAAAGAATAACGTAGTTTATAAGGGTGGAAAGAGATATATTTCTATTATTGAAAAGATTGATGTTGAAAAAGAATATTCTTTAGAAGAAGCATGCAAACTTGTAAAAGAAGCTGCAACAGCAAAATTTGATGAAACTATTGAGCTCGCATATAAACTCAATATTAAACAGAAGCATAATGTTAGAGATGTGGTTATACTACCACATTCTACCGGTAAGCAATGTAGGGTTCTTGTTTTTGCTGAGGGAGAAAAGGCGCAGGAAGCTCAGAGTGCTGGGGCTGATTATGTTGGTTCTGTTGATCTGGTTGAAAAAATTGCAGGTGGTTGGCTTGAGTTTGAAGCCTGCATCGCTACACCAGATATGATGAAAAATTTGAGTAAGGTTGCTCCTATACTTGGTAGAAGAAAACTTATGCCAAACCCAAAAACAGGGACTGTTACTCTTGAGATAGAAAGGGCAGTTAAAGAAGCTAAGGCTGGAAAAGTAGAAATAAGAAATGATAAAACAGGAAATGTTCATACTATTATTGGGAAAAAATCTTTTGATCCAAAGATTCTTTATGAAAATGCTCTTGCGATTCATAAGGTTTTATTAAAAAATAAACCTTCTGATTTGAAGGGAGAATATATAGCAACAATGGCTCTTTCTCCTACTATGGGGCCTGCTATAAAAGTTGATTTTAAAAAACTTTCCGTCTAAAGTTTGAAAATTGGAGTTAGTTATGGCAAATAAAGAAAAGAAACAAGAAATGCTCACACAGGTGAGTTCTTACCTAGAGAAAGGTTGTGGTGTTGTGATGGCAGATTTTAAAGGATTAACAGTAAGTGAAATTGAAGAAGTAAGAAGAAAAGCTGAAGCCGAAGGAGGAACTCCTAAAGTTGTTAAGAATACAATTCTTGAGAAAGCATTTGAGGCTAATAATATCAAAGGTTATGAGAATATTCTTAAGGATAATACACTTGCGTTTTTCTCAAGCGATGATCTTATCAAGATTTTAAAATTTCTTGTTGATTATTCCAAAAACAATGAGAAGTTGATAGTTAAGGGTGTTTATTTTGATGGTAAGTTTTTTGAGAAGAAAGATGTTGAGACTCTTTCAAAACTTCCTTCAAGAAAAGAGCTTCTTGCTATGGTTGTTGGAAGTTTACAAGGAGTTATTTCAAGTTTTGTTGGTACATTAAATGGTGTGTTAACTACTTTTGTTGGTACTATTCAAGCTATTGAAGATAAGAATAACAAATAAATTTTCATATTAAGGAGAATAGAATGGCAGACAAGATTCAGGAAGTGATTGATATCATTTCAAATATGACAGTGATGGAGTTAAATGAGTTAAGAAAGGCTTTAGAAGAAAAGTTTGATGTAAAAGCTGCGGCTCCAGTTGCTTTTGCAGGTCCTATGCCTGCTCAGGCCGGTGGTGGTGCTGCTGGTGGTGTTGCTGAAGAGGCATCTACTGTTTCTGTATTTATTAAGGATCCTGGTGCAAAGAAACTTGAAGTTATCAAAGTTGTTAGGGAAATTACCGGGCTTGCTTTAAAAGAAGCAAAAGATTTAACAGAAAGCGGTGGAAAACAGCCTCTTAAAGAAAATATTTCTAAAGCTGATGCAGAGGCTTTGAAGAAAAAGCTCGAAGAAGTTGGAGCTGTTGTTGAAATCAAATAAAGCTTTCATTTCTCATGATTTTCACTTTGAAATTTTGACAAAAAGAAAAGACACAAATTGACTTCCTCCTCTTTCAACCCCCTGAAGGGGAGGGAGTGTTTTTATTTTGAGTTTATTTTTAATTAGAGGTAGGATTTATGGTAGGTCCTTACATTAAAAGAGTGAGTTTTTCAAATGGAAGTGATAAGGTTGAACTTCCTGATTTGCTTGATATTCAACTTTCTTCTTACAAAGATTTCCTTCAAATGGATAAGAAAATCAATGAAAGAGAAAACAAAGGTCTTGAGTATGTTTTCAGGAGTTTTTTCCCAATAGAATCAGGAAGTGGTGATATTGTCATAGAATATGTTGGATATGAGCTCGGTGAAATAAAATACACAGAAGAAGAATGTTTTGACAAAAATTTAACCTATAGTGTGCCAATAAAGGCTATTTTTAGGGTGATTGATAGAAATACTGGAGAAGTTAAAGAGAAGGATATTTATATTGGTGATTTTCCTCTGATGACAGAAAGGGGAACTTTTATATTTAACGGTGCAGAGAGAGTTATAGTTAATCAGATTTACAAATCTCCCGGTGTTTTATTCAGTTATAAAAATAAAGAATATTCTTCTAAAATTGTTCCGGAAAAAGGTTCATGGCTTGAATTTATAATTGATGCTAAAAAAGATTTAATGTATGTAAGAATAGATTCAAGAAGAAAGATTTTAATTACAGTTTTCTTGAGATCACTGGAAATGAGTGTTCAGCAGATAATTGAGACCTTCTTTAAAGTAAGAAAAATAGATCTTTCAAGGATAAGTAAAGAAGAAGCAATTACAAGACTTGTAGGGCGATATATTGCTGAAGATATTTATGATGATGAAAACAATCTTATAATTGGAGCTGTTGAGAAACTTTTCCCCAACATAATAAATCAACTTTATGCTAAGGGAAAGACAATTATAAAAATTATAGATCCGAAATCTGTTGTTGAAAATAGACCGCTGATTAACTCTCTTGAGAAGGATGATTCTAAGGATTCTATAAGTAAGGCATTGAAAAAGGTTTATAGTATTCTTCATCCTGGTGAAGCCGCTCCAATGGAAAATATTCTTAAAGAATTAAAGAATATGTTTTTTAGTTCAAAGATGTATGATCTTGGTGAAGTTGGTAGATATAAACTTGTTTTAAAACTTTATCCGGATCTTTCTCAAGAAGAAAGAAATGCCTTAATTGAACAAAAAACCCTTTCTTATGAAGATATATCTCGAACAATTAAGTTACTCATTAAAGTTTATAATAGAGAAGTTCCACATGATGATGTAGATCATCTCGGAAATAGAAGAGTAAGAAATGTAAATGAGTTGCTTGTTAATCAGTTATTCCTTGCTTTCAGTAAGGTAGAAAAATCAATCCATGATAAACTCTCTTCAAGAGAAATTGAAGATCTTACTCCACAGAACTTAATACCTATAAAACCAATTGTCTCTGCTATAAGTGATTTCTTTGGGATGAGCCAATTATCTCAATTTATGGATCAGACAAATCCTTTGTCAGAATTGACTCATAAAAGGAGACTTTCTGCTTTAGGTCCTGGAGGACTTTCGAGAGATAGAGCTGGCTTTGAAGTGAGAGACGTTCATAACACACATTATGGAAGAGTTTGTCCTATTGAAACTCCAGAAGGACCAAACATAGGTCTTATTGTTTCTCTCTCTACATATTCAAAGGTTAATGCCTATGGATTTCTTGAAACACCATATATTGTTGTTGAAAATAAAAAGGTTACAAACAAAGTCCTTTACTTATCAGCTACGGAAGAAGAAAACTATTATATAGCACAGGCAAATGTTAAGATTGATAAAGATGGCAATATTCTTGAAGATTTTGTTCAGGCAAGATATAGAGGGGAATTTGAGCTTGTTCCGGCCGAAAAGATTCAATTTATAGATGTTTCTCCAAAACAGATTTTGTCTGTTTCGGCTTCGATGATTCCGTTCATTGAACATGATGACGCAAACAGAGCTTTGATGGGTTCAAACATGCAACGACAGGCAGTTCCTTTACTTGAAGCTGATTCTCCCATAGTTGGAACAGGTATGGAAAAACATGTGGCAAGAGATTGTAGATCGATGATAATTTCTGACGTAGAAGGAAAGGTTAAGAAGGTTGATTCTACAAGTATAACAATTTCAATGAAAGGTGGTAAAGAAAAAACATATAATCTTGTTAAGTTCAGAAGAACCAATCAGGATACGAGTTATAATCAAAAACCTTTGGTTAATGAAGGAGATGTGGTTGAAAAGGGAACAATTCTTGCGGATGGTTTTTCAACAGATAAGGGAGAACTTGCTTTAGGTAAGAATGTTGTTGTTGCTTTTATGCCATGGAATGGTTATAACTATGAAGACGCTATTTTACTAAGTGAAAGATTGCTTAAAGAAGATGTTTTTACTTCAATTTATACAACTGTGTTTGAGTGTAAGGCACTTGAGACTAAACTTGGTAGTGAAGAAATAACAAGAGAAATCCCAAATGTCGGTGAAGATGCTTTAAGAAATCTTGATGAAGATGGAATAATAAGAATAGGAGCTTATGTAAAACCTGGTGATATTCTTGTTGGAAAGGTTACACCAAAGGGTGAACCTGTAGAGACTCCAGAATTCAGACTATTGCATGCTATTTTTGGTGAAAAAGCAAAGGATGTTAAAGATACTTCCCTCAGGGTTCCACACGGTGAAACCGGTGTTGTTGTAGATGTTAAAGTTTTTACTGCCCAGAACGGAGATGAATTACCACCAGGAGTTATAAAACTGGTAAAAATTTATCTAGCCAAAAAGAGAAAGATAAAACCGGGAGATAAACTTGCCGGTAGACATGGTAATAAAGGTGTTGTTTCAAGAGTTCTTGCGATTGAAGATATGCCTTTTTTACCGGATGGAACTCCTGTAGATGTTGTATTAAATCCTCTTGGTGTTCCAAGCCGTATGAATGTTGGCCAGCTCTTTGAATCTTTGCTTGGTCTTGCTGGGTGGAAACTGGGAGTGAAATACGAATGTCCAGTGTTTGAAGGAGCTACCCTTGAAGATATAGAAAATCAAATAAAACTTGCCAATGAAAAGACAGAGAAAGAAATAAGAGAAGAAAAGAAAAAATATGGCGAATCTGATGAAGAAATAAAGAAATATGCAGAAATGTGTAAGTTACCTCTTAATGGTAAATTTATGTTAAGAGATGGTAGAACAGGAGAATATTTTGAAAGGCCAGTTTTTGTGGGAGTTATGTATCTAATGAAGCTACATCATATGGTTGATGACAAGATCCATGCAAGATCTGTTGGGCCATACTCTCTTGTAACGCAACAACCTTTGAGAGGTAAAGCTAATTTTGGTGGTCAGAGACTTGGGGAAATGGAAGTTTGGGCACTGGAAGCCTATGGTGCGGCTAATTTATTACAGGAAATGCTTACTGTTAAATCTGATGATACTGATGGAAGAGTAAAAATATATGAAGGGATTATTAAAGGAAAATATACATCTTCGCCAGGTATTCCAGAATCATTTAATGTGCTTGTTCAGGAATTAAGAGGATTAGCTCTTGATCTTCAAGTTTTTGATAAGAATGGAAAGAGAATTCCTTTAAGTGATAAAGAAAAGGAATTAGTTGAAATGAAGTTCCATTTGATTTAAATTTAGTTTTTTAAAGGAGAAAAGATTTATGAGGGGACCAACATCATTTGGTGCAATTTCTATATATCTTGCTTCTTCTGATTTAATAAGAAGTCTTTCTTATGGAGAAGTAAAAAAAGCAGAAACTATTAATTATAGGACTTTAAAGCCTGAGAAAGATGGGCTTTTCTGTGAAAGAATTTTTGGACCAACAAAAGATTATGAATGTTCTTGTGGTAAGTTTAAATCTATAAGATATAAAAATATTGTCTGTGATAAATGTGGGGTAGAAGTAACTGAAGCAAAAGTCAGAAGAAATAGAACAGGCCACATAGAACTTGCTGCTCCTGTTGCTCATATATGGTATTATAGAATTGTCCCAAGTAAGATAGCTTTATTACTTGATGTGAGTCCCTCCGATATTCAGAGTGTTTTGTATTTTGAAAAATATATTGTTGTTGATCCGGGTGAAACTGATCTACAACAGACACAGATTCTTACAGATGAAGAATATGATGAATACAGGGATAAGTATAAAGAGGCTTTTTCTGCAGAAACAGGGGCTATAGCTATAAAGAAAATTCTTAAGAATCTTGATCTTGATCAGTTGATTGCAGAATTGAGAAGCCTTGTTGCAAATAAAGTAAAGGTTGATAAGAAGGTTCTTAAGAGACTTGAACTTGCAGAGGAAATAAGAAAATCAGGTAATAAACCGGAATGGATGATTCTTGATGTTATTCCTGTTATTCCACCTGATCTTCGACCAATGGTTCCTCTTGATGGAGGTAGATTTGCCACTTCTGATATAAATGATCTTTATAGAAGATTAATTAACAGAAATAATAGACTTAAGAAACTTAAAGCTGTAAATGCACCTGACATTATTATAAAAAATGAAATGAGAATGTTACAGGATGCTGTTGATTCTCTATTTGACAACTCAAGAAGATCTCATCCTGTTACAGGAAGTGGAGATAGACCTCTCAAATCTCTTTCAGATATTTTAAAAGGAAAGCAGGGAAGATTCAGACAAAACCTCTTAGGGAAAAGAGTTGATTATTCTGGAAGATCGGTAATTATAGTAGGACCTAATTTGAAACTTCATCAATGTGGTCTACCTAAACTTATGGCTCTTGAACTCTTTAAGCCATTTG
>JAOACQ010000070.1 GCA_026417755.1 Brevinematales bacterium
AAGTTCTTTAAGCCTTCCTATTATAGCTCTATATTAAAAGGTGTCAATCTTACAGTTTTTAGTCCGCTTTGGTGTTATGACAACAATATCTTAAAAACCATTATTATAGTAAATCTATAAAAATTGAATGGAACTCAATTCTTTTCGAATTTCCATCTGGTTTTTACTTACAGTTAATAAATATTTACAATAATAGAGAGATAAACTATTTCTATGACATTTCGGATGAAGAAAACTTTGAGAAAAAATCCTCTCTTTCCCCCTTAGGTTTCTACGCACACTGCGGTTTTTGGATAAAGTGGTGAAGCTTTAATACCTTCCCCTGTTGCATATAAGGAGTGGAATTTATTAACCTTATCCCAAGTTCTTTAAGCCTACCTATTATAGCTCTATATTAAAAGGTGTCAATCTTGCAGTTTTTAGTCCGCTTTGGTGTTGTGACAACATTATCTTAAAAACCATTATTATAGTAAATCTATAAAAATTGAATAAAATATAATTTTGTTTTATAATTAAAATTATGAATTCGGAAAGGCGTTTTTTTCATATTCTTGAGTCTCAACAGTTTAATAAAGAAGATTTGACTTTGATTTTTGATCTTGCAAATGATATGGAGAAACTGTCTCAAAAAGAGAAAACGCTGACTAATAAGATACTTATAACTCTTTTTTATGAGCCTTCTACGAGAACAAGACTTTCTTTTGAGGCAGCAATGATAAAACTTGGTGGTAGTGTAATCTCTACTGAAAATGCAGCAAGTTTTTCTTCGGCTGCAAAGGGAGAAACCCTTGAAGATACGATTAGAGTTTTAAATGGTTATGGTGATGTTATAGTTATAAGGCATTTTGAGACAGGAACCGCAATAAGAGCTGCAAAAGTTTCTGAGGTGCCGATTATAAATGCTGGGGATGGTGTTGGGCAACATCCTACACAGTCTCTTCTGGATTTGTATACTATCAAAAAAGAGTTAGGCAAGATTGATGGTATAAGTGTAGCTTTGGTTGGAGACCTTGCAAATGGAAGGACGGCACGATCTCTTGCCTATCTACTTACTAAATATAAAGATGTAAAGTTATATTTTGTTTCTCCATCTAATGTGCGAATGGGAGAGGATATAAAAGATTATCTCAGAAAAAACAATGTATTTTTTGAGGAAAATGAAGATTTGAGGGAAGTTGCCTCTAAAGTTGATGTTATATATCAAACAAGGATTCAAAGGGAAAGATTTTTGAATCCAGAAGAGTATGAAAAGGCTAAAGGTATCTATGTGATAGATAAAGAATTGATGAAATATTTACCCTCTCATTCAATTGTGTTGCATCCATTACCGAGAGTGGATGAAATAAAATATGAAGTTGATTCAGATCCGAGAGCAGCCTATTTCAGACAGGCACATAATGGACTTTATATCAGGATGGCTTTACTTTCTTTAGTTCTTGGTTGTTATTAGTCTATAATTTTTTTTCTGGAGATTTTTAATGGGTGAGATAAATGGAATTTTAAAAAAATGGCATATCAATGATATTGATTTTAGAATTTTAAAAGATTTTAAGGATTACTTTCAATATCCTGAGTTGATTATAAAATCTTTGCTAAGTCGTGGGATTGATTCAAGAGAAAAGGTTTTAAACTATACAAATGGATCTTTTCTTGCTTTGTATTCTCCTTTCTATTTTAAAGATATGGAAAAAGCAATTAGTCGTATAATGAATGCTATTCAGAATAAGGAAGTTATTCTTATTTTTGGTGATAGAGATGTAGATGGTGTAAGTGCTACTGCTATAGTTTATAGATTTCTTGACAAACTTGTTGATGATAAAAGTAAATTGATATACAGAGTTCCTGAAGGGCAGGATAATTATGGGCTTACGCGAGAAGTGATTGATTGGGCTGCATTGAACGAAGTAAATCTTATAATAACTGTCGATTGTGGTATTACCACCGTTGAAGAAATTGAGAAGGCAAAAAAACTTGGTATTGATGTCATAGTTACTGACCACCATGAACCAAGGGATGTCTTGCCAGATGCAGTTGCTATAATTAATCCAAAAGTTAAAAGTGATAATTATCCTTTTTCTTTTCTATCTGGTTCTTCTGTGGCATTGAAACTTGTATTAGGTCTTGCTGAGAGACTTTATCTTAAAGATTATCATAATGAGGAAATAGTATTTTTGGATCTTGAAACAACTGGATTAAACCCATTTAAAGATGAAATAATAGAAATAGGTGCAATTATAGTGAAAAATGGAATTGTAATAGATAGATTTGAGGCTTTAGTTAAGCCAGAAAATCCAATTTCATCAGAGATAGAAACTTTAACCAATATTTCAAATGAAATGCTTAATCGGCAAGGAAAACCAATAGATTTAGTAATGGCGAAGTTTTTGGAATTTATTGGGACAAGAAAACTTGTGGGGCATAATTTAATAGAGTTTGACTTAAAATTTATTGAGACATATCTCAGAAAAAAAGGATTACCTCAAATTAAAAATCAACTTGAAGATACACTTAAAATGGCTCGAATAATGCTAAAAAATTGCAAAGATCATAAATTAAACACCGTAGCAAATTTTCTTGGGCTTTATGTTGATACAACAAAGCTGCATAGAAGTATTGCAGATAGCGAAGTATGTGCCGAAGTTTATAGAAGGCTTATAGTTATGAGAAACCAGAGGTATGTTGAGTTAATAGAAGAAAATATTTCATATGCAGCTATTGGAACAATTGCAGATATAATGCCTTTAATTGGTGAAAACAGAATAATAGTAAAAAATGGCGTAAAATATTTGAAAAGAGCCCCAGTTGGCTTACTAACTTTAATAAGGGAATTAAAACTAGATTTTGAGAGGGTTAAAGCAAGGGATTTGAGTTTTTATGTTTCTCCAGTTCTTAATTCTCCGGGTAGACTTGGAGATGCAAGTTTGAGTGTGGAATTATTGATTTCGAGTAAGATTAATGAAGCTGAAGATCTTGTAGTAGATATAATTAAAAAAAATGGTGAAAGAAAAAATGTTGTGGATAACAGTATAGAAGATATAGAAGATATGATTGAAAAAGAAGATATTGAGGGTAAAAAAATTCTAGTCTTTTGTTCTGAAAAATTTACTAAAGGAACTATTGGTCTTATAGCGAGTAAGTTTTGTAACCTTTATAGTATGCCTGTTGTTGTAATTGCTATTGATGGGGATCTTGCTATTGGGTCAGTTAGGGCAACAAATGGATTTGATGTTCCTATGTTTCTTGAAAGTTTAGAACATCATTTTACTCAGTTTGGGGGGCATACTTATGCTGGAGGGTTTGTAGCAAGAAGTGATAAACTTGCTGAGATTAAGAAAAGTATAGAAAATTATGAATTTGATACTTATGAGGAAAAAAATTATATTGATTTTGAGATAAATGACTTGGGCGAGTTTAATCTTAATAATATGAGATACCTTGATAATGTTTTGCAGCCAGTTGGTTATAAAAATCAGATGCCTTTAATTCTTTTTCGTAATGTGAAAGTTATTGATTTTAAAAGTATAGGTAAAAAACAGGAACATGTTCTCTTTAAGATTGAAAAAGATGGAAAAACACTTAATGTAGTGGGGTGGAATTTTAGTGAAAAACTTAAAGAAGCTATCTTTGAGGGGATTGAGATTAATCTTGTTGCCAGACCAGAGATAAATGTGTATAACAATGAAGAAGAAGTCAGATTGATTTTTGTAGATATTATAAAGGAGTAAGTGATAATTTCTATGGAAGATTTTATAGGGCACAGGAAACTTATAAATTTTATTGATAAAATTATTGACAAAAATATTTCCGGCAGAGTTTTGCTGATAGATGGGCAAAGGGGGGTCGGTAAGTTTACACTTTCTTTGAAGATTGCTGAAAAAATACTTGGAAGAAATCCTTTCCTTAGTAATAATTTTCTATTTTATAGAAATGATGACTTTTTACTTAAAACACGTTTTTATCTTAAATATATAAAAGAAAATGGAAAAGAGTTTAAAAAAGTAAAAAATTATTTTTTTTATTTATTTTCAAGAGCCTTACTTGGAATTAAATATGGAGAAATATCAAATTTCAAAGTTAATGGTTTTGAGGAAAAGGTAAAAATTGATGTAACTCAATTTTTGTATGATGTAACGAATAAACTTATTAATGAGTATGAAATTGATTTTATTTCCTATGAAGAGATTTTATTAAGAATTTCTGAAGAAATAAGCAAGAAAAAGGTTATTCCAATAAATTTTGTAAGGGAATGGAAGGAATTTGATAACATTAAAAGTACTGATGGTAAAAAGGTTATCCTGGTTGGAGATTTTGAAGAGGCAACAATAGAGGCTCAAAATTCAGCTTTGAAAATCCTTGAAGAACCTTCTTTTGATACTCTTGTAATACTTACTTCTTCAAATTTAAAAGGGATTTTTCCTACGATTATTTCACGTTGTCTTGTTTTGAGAGCCGGCAATCTTAACGCAAAAGAGATTAATGAGATATTTAAGATAAGTATAGAACATAATAATACAAATACAATAGATTTTATGAAGGATTATCTTTTTGACTACAGGGCATTATTGAAAGAGCGTGTTTTATATTTTTTTCAAAATGTGGCCCCATTTATTCAGAAAAATGGTAGTTTGGTGTTTGAATTCAGTGAAAAATTGTCCAAAGATGGTAGAGAATTTGTAATTTCTTTTCTGGAAGAAATAATTATATTTTTGAGAGAGCTACACATTTTCAGGCAGTTTTATTTAAGAAATTCTAAAGTTGGTGTTAAATATGAAGAATTAATAAACAATTTATATTCTAAAACATATGTTTCAGAAATTCATAGTATAGGTGTTGAAATTATTAGTCTTATTCAAAAGCTAAAAAACAATGAAAATTTCTCCATAAATTTTGTTTTAACTGATATTTTTATAAGAATATCGAGGTGGTATCAAAAAGCATTAGCAAGAAAAAAATTTTTATAAAAACTTCACATTTTTTTTGTAAAAATGGTATAATAAAATTGTAGATTACTCGTAGCCTCCTATTTTGGCTAATGAGAAAGAATACGGTATCTCTTTTTTCGGTTGAAAAAGAGATACCGTTTTTTATTTTTTGGGTTGGGGTCCAAAAATTTTGAAATTGGAAGATCTTACTTAATTGGTTGCCCCTTGTAAGTCATAGAGTTGATAATATCTTCTACAATCTTCAATGTTTTTGCAGGAAGTTTACCATATTCTAGCTCTTCGTTGAATTTCTGTCCATCATGGGTCATCCACCATAGTAGATTCTTTAATTCCTTAGCTCTATCAGCAGGTCTTCCTCCATAGGACCTGTCTCTTATACACAT
>JAOACQ010000036.1 GCA_026417755.1 Brevinematales bacterium
TCTTGAGTATGAATTTTTCCGCTTTAGACAACGAATGCTTAGCTAAGGCAACAAGGATGTTGCCGTTAAGACAGATATGTTGACTCTACTAATGAAAAAACTTTGCGAGTGGTTGAGGGCTTTTGAAAGTGGCTAACTAAAGGTCTAATGAGATAAGTTAACAGAAAGAGGTAGCTTTCTAAAAGTTTCGCAAAGTTTTTGAATAAACATCCGAAGACAGGATGTCGAGTTGCTGTCGATTCTTACTACAGTTGGCTAAAGCGGAAAAATTCATTTGCTTAGAAAGCAGAGACGGCTGGCGGTAGCGAGCCACACCCCGCGTGGCGGGGTGTGGGGGTGGATTTTACCCCCTCTCAATAAAAAATTGAAGAAAAAGACCCCAAGAAATTTAATACATAAAATACCTTTCAAAATTCTTTTAAACCATCCCATTTAAAATAAAATATTAATACATCTTTTGAAACTTTTCTTGAGAAAAGTAGTATGATTTAACCCAAAATTTTATAACCTTATAAACCCTTCTTGAATTTTTAATACAAACAAAAAATTAAAAATTTTTTAATTTTCTATTGACAAATTTATTCTATCATTTTATAATAATTTTAAATTTGTAATTATTACAAATTTGTAATATATGGAGGTTTTATGATAATTTCAAAAAAAGTCGAAAAAGCATTGAATTCTCAGGTTAATGCAGAATTCTTTTCTGCTTATCTTTATCTTTCTATGTCAGCTGATTTTGAATCAAAAAGTTTAACTGGTTTTGCAAAATGGTTAAAACTTCAAGCAAAAGAAGAAGTAGAACATGCTATGAAAATTTATAACTACATTCTCGAAAGAGGAGGGAAAGTAGAACTTGAAAATATTGAAAAACCAAAAACAGAATGGAACACACCACTAGCGGCTTTCAACGATGCCTATGAACATGAAAAAAAGGTTACTTCTTTAATTTATAAACTTGTTGAAATATCTCAGGAAGAAAAAGATTATGCTACAATTGAAATGCTTCAATGGTTTGTAAAAGAGCAGGTTGAGGAAGAAGCACAAACTCAACTTATAGTTGAACATTTAAAGATGGCGGGGGATTCAAAGAATGCAATTATGATGATAGACCATAGATTAAGTAAAAGAGAAGATGATTAAATGGAAAAGATTATTTTTTCTGATAGGGATATAAAGAATTTTCTAGTTGAAAAAGATATAAAGCCAACTTTAATAAGAATAAAAACGCTGGAATATCTATGGTCAACAAAAGAACATCCCGATGCTGAAAAAATATATAAAGAAGTGGGAAAATTTATACCTACTTTATCTATGACAAGTATTTACAATACATTAAATACTTTTGTTGAGAAAGGTATAATAACAGCCATAAAGATTGAAGAAGGGGTCGTTCGGTATGATGGAGACATTAAGTCTCATGGACACTTTAAGTGTATAAAATGTGGCAAAATTCTGGATCTTGATATAAGACAAGAAATTTTCAAGAGTCAGATTAAAGAAGGGGAGGTTTTAGAAGAACATATTTACATAATAGGAATATGTAAAGAATGTTTAAAAAAATAAAAAGGAGGTCAAAAATGGCATTAAAACTTGGTATTTACAAATGTGCAATGTGTGGAAATGTTGTAGAAGTTTTTATTGAAGGTGATGGTGAACTTGTTTGTTGTGGTCAACCTATGACATTAATGGACGAAAGAAATAAGGATGGTGCAGGTGAGAAACATTTACCAGTAGTTGAACAAACAGCTAATGGAATCCTTGTCAAAGTTGGTTCTGTTCCGCATCCAATGGAACCTGATCACTGGATACAGTTTATTGAAGTAATCACCGAGGACAACTACGTACTAAGAAAAGAATTACATCCTGGTGATAAACCTGAAGCAGAATTTAAAGTTTCGCAAAGCCAGATAAAGTTAGTCAGAGAATTCTGCAACAAACATGGCCTTTGGGCAACAAAGTAAATGGAGGACTTTATGTCAGATATAAGAAAAAAATTGATTGATATGTTAAACAGGGCTTTAGAGCTTGAATATGCAGCAAGAATTCAATATCTTGCTCATGCAGAAATGATAAATGGTTTAAATTCAGAACCACTTATTGAAAGGCTCAAAGAAATCGCCTCTGATGAACAAAAACATGAAGAGATTTTCAGAACTTTGATTACAGCTTATCTTGGGGGCAAAGCTTCAATGAATCTCGAAAAAACTTATGATGCAAATGGAATCAACGAAATACTTGCTGTAAATCTTAAAGGAGAAAGAGAGGCTGTAGATTATTACAAACAAATCTACAAATATGTCCTTGAAAACAAGCAAGAATTTCAATATGAATTTGAAACACTTGAACATCAGATAAGACACGTAATAATAGATGAACAGGAACATATTGTAGAAATTTCAAATTTATTACAAAAATAATAAGGAGGAAAAAATGGCAAGTGTAAAAGGTACTGAAACAGAAAAAAATCTTCTTAAGGCCTTTGCAGGAGAATCACAGGCAAGGACAAGATATACTTTCTTTGCCTCAGTTGCAAAAAAAGAAGGTTATGAGCATATTGCTCAAATTTTTATGGAGACAGCAGAAAACGAAAAGGAACATGCAAAAAGATTTTTCAGCTACCTTGAAGGCGGAATGGTCGAAATTCAAGCTGCCTATCCTGCAGGAATAATAGGAAACACTCTTCAAAATCTTAAAGCTGCAGCAGAGGGTGAAAATGAAGAACATACAAAACTTTATCCAATGTTTGCAGATATAGCTGAAAAGGAAGGATTTAAAGAAATAGCAACGCTTTTCAGAATGGTGGCAAGAGTTGAAGTTGAGCATGAAAAGAGATACTTAAAACTTGCCCAGAACATTGAAAAGGGAGAAGTTTTCAAGAAATCTTCTACTGTAAAATGGAAGTGTTTAAACTGTGGATATGTTCATGAAGGTCCTGAAGCTCCAGAAAAATGTCCATCATGCTTACATCCAAAGGCGTATTTTGCAATAAAAGAAGAAAATTACTAACAATAAGGCGTGCTTATCACGCCTTATTGTTTTATAAGGAGGTCTTATGGATATTTATACAATCATAAAACTACTCGGAATTATAACTTTTTTATTTTTAGTATTGACATTTGCTTTTGGATTTTTTAAACTTAAGATAAAGAATCGTATTTTCTTTCACAAGATATTTGCAATAGTTACTCTTTTTCTTGGTTTTATTCACGGCTTAATAGTTATTTATCTTACATATTTCAGATAAATAGGAGGTTTTTATGAAATATTTTATTTCCATTTTACTTATTATTTCTTCGATAGCTTTTGCTCATCCACCATCCAGAATTAAAGCCGATTTCAATCTCTCAGAAAAAACCATTGCTATTGAAATAGAACATGGTGTAAGATCAAAAGATCATTATATCAATGCTATTGAAATTTTACTTAATGGCAAAAGTATTATAAAGCAAAG
Source organism: Brevinematales bacterium (assembly GCA_026417755.1). Lineage (GTDB taxonomy): Bacteria > Spirochaetota > Brevinematia > Brevinematales > JAOACQ01 > JAOACQ01. The sequence continues at coordinate 3,455 of JAOACQ010000036.1, forward strand.
TAGCTCAGAACAATTTAACGAAGACATTCAAAAATACTTATATCTTCTACCAGAATTAAAAGAAAATGATAAAATAACAATCATTGCAAAATGTAATAAATTTGGTGATATGAAAAGAGAATTTGTTGCTCAAAAACAACAGTAGGAGGTTTGTATGTTTAAAACAAATGAAGGTGTTATTGACAGAATTATTAGGGCTATACTTGGTATTGGACTTATTGTTGGAGCGTTGTTTCTCCAGGGTATCTTAAAAATTGTGTTAATCATAATTGGAATAATCCTACTTATTACCGCTATAACGGGATTTTGCGGTCTATATGTTCTCTTTGGTATCAATACCTGTTCGACTAAGAAAAAATAACTATTTATTTCAGTTATATATCCCTTTTTCCGAAAAGAAAAAAACACACATTCTTGGAGAGAGGGATATATGACTTATATTATAAAAAATGGAACCATTGTAACTCCAGAAAAAATAATCTATGGTGCGGACATTTTTATTAAAAATGAAAAGATAGAAAAAATTGGAGAAAATTTAAAAGATAGAGTTGATTTTATAATAGAACTCAAAAATAATGAATTAGTTTTCCCAGCATTAATAAATGCTCACGATCATCTCTTAGGAAGCTATTATCCACGAATAGGGAAAGGTCCATATATAAACTGGCTCCCATGGGATAATGATCTCAAAAATCATGAAGTCTACCAGGAAAGAAATAACATTTCAAATCTTGATCTATACTTTCTTGGAGCATATAAAAATCTTATTTCTGGTGTTACCATCGTATCAGACCATATTCCACATATAGTTAACAAAGATTTTATTGATAAAATGCCTATTCATGTGTTAAGTGAATATTGTCTTGAACATGAAATTTCAAGCTATGATTTGAGATGGGGAAGAGGTATTACAATAGAACATAGTGAAGCCAGAGAAAAAGACATTCCATTTATAACTCACATTCAAGAAGGTTTCGATGAAGAAGCCTGCCTTGGAGTAAATATTTTAAAAGAAATGAAAGCTCTTGATGAATATACAGTTTTAATCCATGGCATCTCACTTACAGAATCAGATATAATAGAAATTTCAAAAGCAAATGCAAACCTTGTTTGGTGCCCATCTTCAAACTATTTTATGTTCAAAAAGACCACAAATATAAAAAGTCTATTAAATAAAGGTGTAAATGTATCTTTAGGAACTGATTCTCCAATGTCTGGAGGTTTAAACATACTTGATGAAATGCAATTTGCCCATTCACTATATAAAAAACTATACAAAGAAGAACTGGATTACAAGAAACTTGTAGAAATGGTAACTATTAACCCTGCAAAGGCATTAAGATTAAAGAATGTTGGAAAAATTGCCGAAGGTTATTATGCTAATTTGTTAATATTAAAATCATCTAATTCTCTCAATCCTTATGAAGCATTGGTAAAAGCCTGGTTTGACGACATAAAATTAGTAATAATGAAAGGAAAACCTTTATATGGAAACACAAATTTGTTTGCTGAATTTAAAAATGTTGAAAAGAAAAATTATGAAGAAATAGTAATTAAAGGTAAAAAAAACTATTTAATTGGAACTTTATCAGAAATATATAAAAGAGTATGGGAAAATATAAGCTATAAAAAAATTTTACCTTTTTTACCAATTGATGTAAACTTATAGAGAAGGTAAATAAAGAAGGAAAAAATGCCTGTAGAAAGGAAATTTACTGCCGGTTCTATAATTTATTTCGATCACGAAGTGGGTGATTCAATATATATACTTAAATCTGGAAGAGTTGACATCAGTTTTATACAACCAGAAAGTGGAGAAAAGATTGTAAAAACTCTTGCTATAGGAGAGTTTTTCGGTTTAAAATCTGCAATTATTAACCATACTAGAGACGAAATAGCTGAAGCTGTAACAGACGTTTTAACAATAGAGTTTAAGGTTACTGAATTTGAAACCTATGTAAGCACAAATGTAGAACTTCTGAAAAGATTGCTAAGGGTTCTGTCAAACCAGTTAAGAAATCTGGGTATTAAAGTCAATAACTATCTTGGAAATAATGTCATCTATCCTCCCAATATAGGTTTATTTAAAATAGGAGAGTATTATTTAAATAACAAGCAATATAAACAAGCAATGCAAGTTTATGAAAGATATATAAATGAATATCCAGAAACAAATCTTGCTGGAGAAGCTAAATATAGAATTCAGATAGCGGAAGAGGCAATAAAAACAGGCTTTTTAAAATCATATAAACCTGTGGATGAATTAATAAAGTCAGAAATTTCTGGAGACGTAACAATCAATCAAACAGTAGACTTAACTACATCCAAAGAGAATATTCATTCTCCGCTCGGTATAAGAGAAAGTATGGATAAATTTTATAAAGCACAAGGTGCATTTAATGGCAAAGATTATGAAACAGCTGAAAAAGAACTTAAAAGTTTCTTTTCTTCTCTTTCAAACAATATAAATCCAGAAATGGTTGATGAAGCTAGGATGCTTTATTTTCAGGTTTTATTCTACAACAAGAAATATGCTGAATGTAGTCAGGAAATTACAGAATTTTTAAAATCGTCAAATAAACCTTTATTAATTAAAAAAGCCCTATTTATACTTGCTGATATATATAAAGAACTTAATAAAACAGAAAATGAAAAAACAATCTTACAAAAAATTGTTATGATGGCACCTATAGACGATTTAAGCAGAAAAGCAAAGGAAAGATTAAACATATTGGGGTAAAAAATGGCTGATGTTCTTGATAAGTTTGAAAGATCCTACGCACCTGGTGATATAATCTTTTGTGAATATGAAAAAGGTGATGAATTTTATATTATAAAAGAAGGTAAAGTAAGAATCACAAAAATCCAGGATAACAAAGAAAAAACTCTCGATATTCTTGAACCACCAGCTATTTTTGGAGAAATGGCGATAATAGAAGAAGCCCCAAGAAGTGCCACAACAATAGCAGAAACTAATGTTAAAGTAGCAGTTTTCAAAAAACATAACTTCTATGAGTTACTTGCAAGTAACCCAAAATGGGCTCTATCATTAATTAAAATTCTATCAAAAAGAATTTTTGATGCAACAAGAAGATTGCAAATTTTATCACTCAAAGAAAATGAAGCAAAAGTGCTTGACACAATACTTATGCTCGTTGAATGGAAAGGCATTATACCAGCCACATATCAGGAAACAAAACCAATAGAGCTTGAAGAGGTAAAAGTTGAAGATATCGCTCACTGGTGCGGTCTTGATCTAAAGGAGTGCGAAAAATATATTGTCCGTTATGTAAATATGGGAAGGCTTGAAAGAACTGCAAACAAAATTATTGTAAAAAATCTACCCGACATATACCGATTGGTTAAGAATAAAAGAAAGCTGCAATTTGCCGACAATGAGTTGTAAACTCTAACTCAAATAATTTGCATTGATCTTCACATAATCACAGGTCAAATCACTTGTCCAAACAAAATAATCTTTTCTACCAAGATCAAGGTCTACCGTAATAGTCATTTCGTTTGAAATCATTTCACTCCCAGCACGACTTTCGTTCTCATGAATAACTTTACCATTTTCAAATATAAGTAAATCATTAAAATACAATTTAATTTTATCAAGCTCAAACTTCCCGCCAGAATAACCAACAGCAGCAAGAATTCTTCCCCAGTTTGGGCTCTGCCCAAATATTGCAGTTTTAACAAGATACGAATCAGCAATCGCTCTAGTAATTTTATATGCATCAATTTCCGTAAGTGCGTTTTTAACCTCTACTTTCACTACTTTTGTAGCTCCTTCTCCATCTCTAACAATCATTTTAGCAAGATGTTGACACATTTTTGTAAGATAAGAAACAAATTTTTCATACTCTTCGCTTTTATACTTAATTTCTTTGTTTTCTGCAAGTCCATTTGAGAGTAAGAAAACACTGTCATTCGTACTCGTATCATTATCCACACTTATTCTATTAAAAGATTGATTGGTTGCTTCTATCAAGGCTTCATTGAGAGCTTTTTTATCAATGTTTGCATCTGTAACAATAAAAGCAAGCATAGTCGCATGAGGTAGCATGTCCATATCAGGCTTAATCATCCCGGCTCCTTTTACAGCTCCTCCTATTCTTATCAGTTTTCCACCTATTTCAAACTCACAGGCTGAAGTTTTAATCTTTCTATCCGTAGTCATTATAGCATGAGAAAAGTTTTTTTCATCACTTTCAACCTTTATAACCCTGCATAGTTTTTCTATACCATATCTTACCACATCCATATTGAGTTGTTTACCGATCACTCCTGTAGAAGCAACAAGAACAGAGCCTTGAGAAAGCCCAAAATTTTTCTCAACAAGAGCTGTCATCTCAAGTGCATTTTTTATCCCCATTTCACCCGTAAGACAATTCGCATTTCCACTATTTACAACTATCGCTGATATTTTATTATTTAATCTTTCTCCATCGACAACTATATGAGCTGCCTTTACTTTGTTTTTAGTAAACAAAGCTGATACCTCGCAAGGAGATTCTGAATAAATTAAACCAAGATCTTTAAAACTCAATTCCTTAAGTCCAGAAGCAATGCCATTAACTCTGAATCCCCTAACAGAAGAAATTCCCCCTCCTTCTATAAAACCTACATAATTTTCCATATAAATCCTCACCTATTCATTTTCTGAATTTTCTCCACTATCTACAGAACCAAAAGAAGTTATATCAGGATTTTCAGAAATCTTTTTTCTTATCAATTGCTCAAGTTTATTTGCCATTTCTGGTTTTGATTCAAGTTCCTTAACCAGATTTTCTCTCCCTTGAGAAACTCTTTCCTCCCCCATAAAATACCATGTCCCCTTTCTTTGTAAAACATTGCAGGTAATTGCAGCATCAACTAGACACCCTACTCTTGAAATTCCTTTCCCAAAAATTATATCAAACTCAGCAATTTTAAAGGGAGCAGCAAGTTTATTTTTAACCACCTTTGCTCTCACCCTATGCCCATAATTCTCTTCACCTTTCTTTAAGGCTTCTCCTTTTCTTACTTCTATTCTCACGGAAGAATAAAACTTTAAAGCCATACCACCTGTTGTAGTCTCAGGATTACCAAACATTACTCCTATCTTCATTCTTATCTGGTTAATAAAAATTACTGCTGTCCTTGACTTATTAATTAATGCTGTTAGCTTTCTTAATGCCTGGGACATAAGTCTCGCTTGCATACCCATTACCGCATCACCCATATTTCCATCGATTTCAGCTTTTGGAACAAGAGCCGCAACAGAATCAACAACTATGAGATCAACAGCTCCACTTCTTACAAGACTTTCTACAATCTCAAGAGCCTGCTCACCTGTATCCGGCTGCGAAATATAAAGATCTTTTATATTTATACCAAGTTTCTGTGCATATATTGGATCAAGTGCATGTTCTGCATCCACAAACGCACAAATATTACCTTTTTTTTGTGCTTCAGCTATTATTGATAATGAAAGTGTTGTTTTGCCTGATGCCTCTGGTCCATAAATTTCAGTAATCCTGCCATAAGGTATCCCACCAATACCTAAAGCAAGATCAAGTGTTAAAGCCCCAGTTGAAATCACCGGAATACCCTCTGCACTTGGTTTATCACCAAGTTTCATGATAGCCCCTTTACCAAACTGCTTTTCTATCTGTGATATTGCTATCTGTAAGGCTTTTTCTTTCTCTTTATCAATTAAATCTGACATATATTTCCCCTCATTTTATTTTTTCTAAAATGCTTTTTAATTCAACAAAAAAATCTGAAGAATACAAAGATTTTTCATTAAAACTCTTTTCTAAAATAATTTTTGAATTTTTCAACTTTCTCTTAAAATTCTCAAAAACTCCTTCACCACCTCCAGCATAAGTACAAAATAGAACAATTTTTTTATTTCCAAAATCATAATTAGAAACAACAGAATTAAAAGGAGCTGCAAAGTTTGAAGCCCATACCGGAGAAGACATTATAATAACATCATAATCCTCTATTCTTTTCTGCAGAGGTTTTATTCTCGGTTTCATCCCTAACACTGTCATCATCCCACCGATAAAATACTTGAAAAATCCTTTAGGAAGTTTTTTTATCATTTCTATTTTTTCAACATCTGCCTTAAATTCTTTTTCGATAAATTTTGCAATTTTTTCATTATGCCCATCATAAGAGAAATATAATACAAGCATTTTCATAAAATCATCCCCTTTATTTCATTATAAGGATAAAAAAAAGAAATGTCTAATTTTAACAAAAAAGATTAATTTCCTGAAATTTTAAGAGTTTCAGAAACTTCATAGGCAGGAACAATATTATGTTTAAGCCACTCTATATTAAACCAATCATTTGGGTCTAAATTCATTCCATTGATTATAAGACTGAAATGAAGGTGATCCCCTGTAACATAACCAGTCTTTCCTGAAATTGCTATAAGACTTTTTTTATCAACCAAATCACCTTCTTTAACGTAGAGTCTTTCACAATGAGAATAACCAGAAAAAATACCATAGCCATGATCTATAAGAATATAATTCCCACTCGCTCCATTGTATCCAGCAAAGACAACCTTACCTCTCTCAACAGAATAAATATTAAAATTAGTCCCCTTAACATAATCAATTCCATAATGATATGAACTTCTTACAAGTTTTTTATCAAGCCAAAAATTTCTTTTTACTCCATAATCAGATGTAACATAACCATCTGTTGGCTTTTCAGGAATAAACCTGAAACCTTCCTGGTATGTTTGATTTTTATAAGTATAATCAAAAACATCGAAAACTTTTCTTTCGTTTAATTTGCTTACAATAGCATTGTATCTTTTTATCGGGTCTTTCGGCAATTTTTCATTCAATTCTTCTTCCTTCTCCATACCAAAATTAGCACCCATTTTTATGTTATTTACAGCATATTTTCTTTCCAATAATTTTATCTCTATCTTATTTGTTAAACTGAAAGTCGACTTAAAATCAATAATAATCTTTAAACTGAAATTTTCATAAGTAAGAGGCCATCCAAAAAATGCAAGATAATAATTAAATTTATAAGGAACAAATTTAATTTTTAAACTATCATTAATAAAAATAAAAAAATTTTCTATATCATTATTATTTTTTTTGATAACCACTACTCCACTTCCACCTCTTTTAATCTCAGGAGATACAAAAGCTATTTCATAATCTAAAGTTTGTAGGTTCTGAGAAAAATTGTTTAATTTCAGACTATCTTCTTTAACAACTCTATTCTGGCAGGAAAAAAACAAAAGAAAACTAAGAAAAATTCCTGATCTCTTCAACCCACTCCTCAACTTTTTTATCCTCATAAAAATTACTTCCAATAACAAGAGATTTTGCTCCAGCTCTTAAAATATCTTTATAGTTTTTTCGGTTAATTCCACCATCTACTTGAATAATAATTGACTTTCCATCTATGATATTCTTTACTCTTTCTATTCTTGAAAGAGATTCTTTCAGAAAAGATTGCCCTGAGAAGCCCGGCTCAACACTCATAACAAGTATTAAATCAATTTCTTCTAAAAAAGGGCTCAATTGCTCTATAGGAGTTTTGGGTTTTATAGATAATCCAATTTTTTTTCCTTTTCTCTTAAAAAAATTAATATAGTTTTTTAAAATCACGTGTTCATTTTCAACATGAAAGGTCCAGTGATCTATCCTGAGATTAAGAAACTGCTTTAAAGTTTTTTCTGGATTTTCATCCAGTTCAACCATAAAATGAAAAAAAGAAGGTAGATTTGTCCTTTTCAAGATATCTTCTGCAACTTTGGCCCCAAAAGAAATATTGGGAACATAATGATTATCCATTATATCAAAATGTATTGCATCTACTTTTACCTTTTCAAATAAAGCTATTACCTTTTCAAGGTTAAAAAAATCTGCTCCAAAAATTGAGGGCATCACAGAAACATCATTCATAGCTAACTTCCTTAACCACAGAATTATTAACAACTAAAACAAGTTTTGTTGCTCCATAAGATTTAAACACTGTTAAAATCTGGGCTCTATCAGTAAATTTTCTATTGTAAATTTCCCTTGAAGTACTTCTTTCATCTGATATTAAAATTTTTACATCAATTTCCGGATTAGCTGCCTCTTCCCCACCCAGAGAAGACAGATTGTAATAGAAGTATCTATAATTTGCCGATCTTATCTCTGCTTCGCTTTCTCCATAAACTCCAACAAGAAGTCTTATCTCTGAGTTAACAGGCAATATAGCTCCAGCAGGAACATCCTGTTCTAAAACCTTTCCATCTTCATCTATTGAAGTAGCTACTTTCTTCTCAATTACTGGATAAATTGAATTTTGAATAAGTGTTCTTAAAACTATTTCTATTGGCTGATTAACATAATTTTCTACCTTAAATTTACCTTCTTCAACATCTGAATTTACAAGAAGTTTCATTTTGTATGTTCTCTCTACTTCAAGGCCAGGAGAAGGTTCCTGACTTATTACCTTGTCAAGAGGATAATTGCTATCCTTAACGAGCGTCATTGTAAAAGGAATATTTTCCTTGGTAAGTATATCTTCTGCTTCTTTTTTTGATAAACCAACAAGATTTGGAACTGTGTAGACATCCCTGCCAAGACTTACAACAAGAGTTACACTTCTTCCTTTTCTGACAGTAAGCCCCTTGAATGGAAACTGACTAATAACTGTAAACTTTGCATAATTCGTATTAAATGTAGGCTCTACAATAACATTAAGCCCTCTTTTTTGAATTTCAGTTATCGCAGAAACAATATCTTTTTCTCTTACGTCTGGAACCTTTGTAACAGGATAAGAAATCCTTGCAATTAATAAAACAACTATAATAACAAAACCAGCAATTACTCCTGCAAGAACAAAGGATAAAAAAATTCTCCTTACAAGTCTTGTATATATATCTGCTCCCTCTGCACTGAAGTAATCTTTAGATTTTTTCTCAAACTTTATAATCCATATTTTTAAATTATTAAAAAAATCTTTTAAACTCATATAAACCCCTTTTTTTAAAAATAATTACCTTCTATAGGTTTAAAACCATTTATAAAACTTATAAAATCCATTTCCTTCTTGTTTTCTGGTTTTATATTATTTATTTTTATAGCCTGTTCCATTGTTCCGACAACCAAACCTCCTTTGTTGGCTTTTAATATTTTACCTGCCTCTCCATTACAATTAACTATATCTATATTTGTAAGAATACATTTTATTGAATTATCAGAAAAGGGCTCTTTTGAGTTTTTGTAAAACGTAAAAATACCAGGCCATAACTTAAAAGCCCTGTATTTGTTATAAATATCTTTTGCCTTCATTTCTAAAAAGTTTATCAATCCATTTTCCTTCTTAATAATTTTGGTATAAGAAGCAAAAGCATCATCCTGTTTAATTCTTTCATAGTTGCCCTTTTTAATTAACTCAAGAGCTTTTAATAACAAATTTGCCCCATCTAAAGAAAGTTTTTTTGACAGTTCAATATAAGTATCTTTTGGATCTATTGTTACCTTACTTTGAATAATTATATCTCCCTTATCCAATTCTTTAGTGATAAATTGGACAGTATTACCTGTAATATCGTCCCCATTCAGTAAAGCATGTTGAATCGGAGAAGCACCTCTGTATTTTGGTAGTAAAGAGGCATGAAGATTAATAGAATGATAAGGAGGATGAAAAATTATATTTTCAGGAATAATCATACCATAAGAAACTACTACATATATATC
>JAOACQ010000034.1 GCA_026417755.1 Brevinematales bacterium
TTGGAAAGATTTATATCTTCAATAATTGACGTAAATTCATTAATACTTTTTCTTATTATACTTGATAATAACTCTTCTTTACTTGAAAAGTAATAATAAATCATAGCCTTGTTAATTTCTGCACACTTGGCTATTTCATCAACAGAAGTAGCATCAAATCCTTTCTCTGCAAAAAGTTTTATCGCCGCATCAAGAATTCTATCTTTTGGTTTAATATCCATATTTTTATCCTCAAACTAACCAATAAGTTAAACTAACCGTTTAGTTAAATATTAAATACAAAAAATTAAAAAGTCAAGAATATAACAAAATATTTTTATTGGAAAAATTTATGTTTGTTGTAATAATATATATAATAATGTAAGATTAAGCTATATTTAAAATAACCGGGGGCTAAAATGAATTTCAATAAGATTCTTTTTCTTATGCTTTTCCCTTCTTTTTTCTTTTCTATTGAACTGAAAGGAAAAATATTTAACAAAGATAGCAGATCTAAAATTGCTGATGCTATTGTGATATTAAAAAACTCAAAAGGAGAGGTTAAAACAACACAAACAGATCAAAAGGGGGAATTTATTATTGAAGATCTCGAGGAAGATTCATATGAAATTGAGATAAAACTTATAGGATTTTATCCAGAAAGAAAAACTTTTATTCTTAAAAAAGATGAAAATTTAACTATCTATCTTTCACAACTTCCAACAGCTTCTTTTGGCGAGATAGAAGTAAAAGGAGAAAGAGAAAAGATTAGTGTCTCAAAAAACACTGTTGACAAAAAAACCTTAGAGAAAGCAACAACCTCAGTAACAGGAGATCCAATAGAAGTTATGAAAAAGATGCCTGGTGTGGACTCAACATCGAGAGGAAACTTTTCTACTGCTTCAAGGTTGAGTATCAGAGGAGGGCAGGGTTTTGAAACAATTGGGCTTTTTGATGGAATGAAGATTGATTATTTCTACCATAGGATAATTCAGGACTCTGTATTTATTGATGATCTCATTGAAGAAGTTACCCTTTATAAAGGGGTTGCACCTGTTGAATACGGTCAGCTTATGTCCGGACTTTTAGATGTCAAAACCATAAAACCACCCACCGGTTTTCATGGAAAATTAAATCTTGGCCTTTTAAATACATATCTCACACTTTATGGCACCACAGAAGATGAAAAGTGGGAATACCTCTGGGGAATAAGAAGAACACATTATGACCTTATCTTTAATCTTTTCCTGCAGGAAGAGGATGCGGATATGGTGTTTGCCATTCCTTATTATATTGATTCTCAAGGTAAGATTACGTACAATGGAGATAATGACAAAATTTCGTTAATCTGCCTATATTCCTTTGAACCAGCAATGATTTCAAATATTGCCAATACAAATAAGAAAGGAGAAACAAATCAGTTTTATGGTGGTATAAATTATCAATATATTGTTGGTGGACTTGAATGGAGGCATATTTTTTCACCTGACTTTTTTGTGGAACAGCAGATTTCAGGGGCAATAAATTATCAGAAGGGCTATATTGGAATTTCTTCAAATGAGTTTTTTAATGAGATTGTGGACAATAATATCCGTTATAAGGTTATGGCTGGCTATTATCCTGTTGAGATTGTTGGTCTTAAAATTGGATTTGAGACAACTTATTATCCTGATTTGATATATTCTTACAAAGCAAAGGGTTTTTATACAAACATTGTTACTCAAAAGGCTGAATTTACCAATTTTATTGATGAGTACACAAGAACCAATTTTCTTGTTCTCTCGGGTTTTTTAGGAAGTGAAATTGAATTGTTTGAGAAAAAATTCTTTATTTCACCCGGAATAAGAATTAACTACTTCAACTATATAGATAAATTCTCTTACGACCCAAGAGCCACTCTCGAATATAGATTTACTGATGAGCATAAGGCATACATTTCAGCCGGATATCTTTCGCAATTTACCACAGAGCCTTTTGTACTTGGCCTTCTTACCAAAGAAAAGGATAAAATAGACATTCCCGGTGTGTGGCAATACATAGTAGGAGAAAAAAGTAAGTTTTTTGATTACTGGGAAGTTTCTCTTGAAGGCTACCTCAAGCATTATGTGAATGTTTTATCGAGAGTTTCAAATATCCAACTTGAATTTAAAACCACTGATAACAGGCTTGATATTTATGGAGCTGAAATAATGCTTAAGAAAAACCCAGGTGGTATTCCCTTTTACGGATGGTTGAGTGGAAGTGTAATGAACATCTGGGCATATGTAAAGGAAGGGGAAGACCCAAATAATTTTTACGGATTTAATTTTAATATCGATGAAAATGGCAATGTATATGGAGGCATTAACTCAAAATGGAAATATGCTTCTTCACCCATAAACGAATGGTTTAACTTCTGGAAATATAAATTCAATCTGACATTAATCTGGGAATTTCTCAAAAACTGGAGTTTGACAGGAGAGTTTATTTACGAATCAAGAGGATATTTTACCCCTGTTGAAAGTGTTAGCTCTTTTACAGTTGGAACAAATACCGTTTATGTCCCAAAATACGGTAAATATAATTCTGAGAGACTACCAGACTTCCATCAACTTAATATTAAACTTGAATGGACTCCAACATTTTTTAATCTTCCGTGGGGTTTTTATATTCAGATAATGAATATCTACAACAATAAAGAGAAACGCTATTATTATACAGAAGACTATTCTGAAAAGAAAATATCAGAATCTCCTCTTGGTATCTGGGGTTTTGGAGGCTTTTGGGTAAAATGGTAGACAATCATAATGACAAAGTATGGAGGATTGCTGAGATTTTTCGTATTATTTGACTTAGTTTTATAAAAATGTTAAATTTTATATGTGGATATTTAGGAGGTTGACAGTATGCCAAATTATGATTACAGATGTGAAAAATGCGAAAATATTTTTGAAGTTTTTCATAAAATGACAGAAAATCCTTTAGTCAAATGTCCAGAATGTGGTTCAAATGCCAAAAGAATGCTAGGTGGTGGAGCAGGAATAATTTTTAAAGGTTCTGGTTTTTATAAAACTGATTATTGTGGCTCAAAATCATCCGAAAGCTCAAAATGTAGTAGTTGCACAAACGCCAGCTGAAAATGAAAGAAATATTTAAAGAAGTTTTTAATCAAAAATTTTATACTGCTTTAAATGAGGCACATTTTTTTTTGAGAGAAGATATAAAATCTTATTTAATCAAATTAAGTAAAAATCTTGCAAATAAAGAAAAGGATATAGTTTCTATCTATATCGAAAACTTTAAGCTGGCAGAGGACGAAAAAAGAGCAATCTGTCAGGATACAGGTTATGTTCAAGTCTTTGTTGAGTTAGGAAGAGATGTTCATATAGGGTTTAATATAAAGGAAACAATAGAAGAAATTGTGAAAGATTTTTACGAAAAGAATTTTTTGAGAAAATCGCTCACAAATCCCATCACAAAAAAAAATACAGAAACAAACACCCCTGTGTTCATAGACTATGAAATTGTAGAAGGTGAAGTTTTCAAAGTTGATATTCTTATCAAAGGTGGCGGTTCTGAAAATGCTACAAGGACAAAACTCCTTCTCCCAACTCTTACAAAAGATCAACTTGAAGAGGTCATTATAGAAGAAATAAAATCCATCGGTGCAAAAGCCTGCCCTCCCTATATTATTGGTGTGTGTATAGGGGGAAATCTCGAAAAGGCAATCTTTTACTCAAAGAAACTACTCTTATATAAGATAGATGAAAACCCTATGGATAGTCTGGAGATGGAGATTTCAAATAGACTTAAGAAGAAGATTAATGAATTGCCAATAGGTTTTCAGGGTTTAAAGTTTGGAGAAACAGTTATAGATCTTAAACTTAAAATCTTACCATCTCATATTGCCACACTCCCGCTTGCTATATCTGTTGGGTGTAATGTTGTAAGACAATCATCATTTACGATTTAAAGAGGAGTTATGAAAAAGTTCTTTGAACTAACATATATACTACCAAAAGAAATTGATGTAATAAGAAGATTAAACTATAACCCTAAAAAAACTATACTAACAGAAGATATTGCAAATAAAATACAGCAAGAACTCATTAATTCAAAGGACTTTATAAAACCAAAAGGCATTGTTGATGAGGTTATTATCTCTATTAAAGAGGATAAAATTTTATTTGAAGATTTTGAAATTAACTCAAAAAAACTATCAGAATTACTTAAAAAATCAAAGATAGCAACTATCCTTGCAGCTACTATTGGGGAAGAGTTGACTTTGGAAGTAGAAAAGAGATTGAAAAATGAAAATTATACTGAAGCTGTTATTCTTGATGCTATTGGTAGTGAAGCAGTTGAAACTTTTACAAACCATATTCAAAGCATTCTTGAAAGAGAAAAAAAACTCTCGGGATATAAAGCCACAATGAGATATTCTCCTGGTTATGGTGATCTTTCTATTGATTTTAACAGTTATATTCTCGAAAGACTAGATGCTAAAAAGATAAATCTAACTCTTTATCCAGAAAGTAAAATTTTACACCCAGAGAAAAGTATAACTGCAATTATTGGCTGGGAGAAATAAAATGTTCTTACCTGCTACAAAAGAAGAAATGAAAAAACTCGGCTGGGAAAACCTTGATATTATTCTTGTTAGTGGGGATGCTTATATTGATAGCTATTATAATGGAGTGGCATTGATTGGAAATTTTTTAGTCTCAAAAGGCTTTAAGGTAGGAGTTATATCGCAACCCGATATTAATTCACCTTCTGATATAACAAGGCTGGGTGAACCTTTACTTTTTTGGGGTATTAGTGCCGGTTGTGTTGATTCAATGGTTGCAAATTATACAGCTCTGGGAAAAAAACGAAAATCTGACGATTTTACTCCTGGAGGAGAAAATAACAAAAGGCCAGATAGAGCTACAATTGTATATACAAATCTTATAAAAAGATATTTCAAAAAAACAGTGCCAATAGTCATAGGCGGTATTGAAGCCAGTTTAAGAAGGATAGCACATTACGACTTCATTGATAATGGATTGAGAAAACCAATACTCTTTGATGCAAAAGCCGACATTTTAGTCTATGGAATGGGTGAGCTTACAACTTTAGAACTAGCTATGAAACTAAAAAATGGAGAAGACTATAAAGAAACTAAAGGGATTTGCTTTATAGAAAAAGATAAAAAAAGCTTTTTTGAAAAAGGCTTTATAGAATTACCTTCCTTCGAGGAGGTTGTTAATGATAAGTTCAAATTTATTGAAATGTTCAAAATATTCTATGAAAATAATGATCCAATAAATGGCAGAGGGCTTATTCAAAAAACTCTTGATAGATATCTGATACAAAATCCTCCTCAAAGGTTACTCACTACCGAAGAAATGGATTATATTTACAGTCTTCCTTTTGAAAGAGAAGTCCATCCCTATGACAGAAAAAATGGAGAGGTTAAAGCAATTCACACAATTCAATTTTCTATTACCACTCATAGGGGGTGTTATGGTGGTTGTAACTTTTGTGCTATATCAGTTCATCAAGGCAAAAATATAATTGAAAGAAGTGAAGGCTCGATTATAACTGAAGTTAAAAACTTAGTTCATCATAAAAATTTTAAAGGATATATATCCGATCTTGGTGGCCCAACAGCAAATATGTATGGAATAGACTGTGATAAGAGAAAAATTTCTGGTTCCTGTAAAGGGAAAAACTGTATGAGTCCGGAGACTTGTCGTCAACTTAAAATTTCTCATAAAAGGCAACTCAATGTTCTTAAACAAGTTAGAAAAGTAGCAGGTATAAAAAAAGTTTTTATATCTTCAGGTATAAGGCCCGATTTAGTATTAGAAGACAAAGAATATGGGGAAAAATATCTTAAAGAAATACTAGAATTTCATACGAGCGGCCAGCTTAAAATTGCTCCAGAACATTCAGAACAAAAAGTTTTAACTCTTATGGGAAAGATGAAAAGAGAATACATCGAAAAATTTAAAAAAATGTTTGATAATTTAAAAAAAGATGGTCAATTTCTTACTTACTACTTTATTGCAGCACACCCTGGCTGTAATGAAAATGATATGATTAAACTTAGAAAATTTATTAAAGAAAATTTGAAACTAAATCCAGAACAGGTTCAGATATTTACTCCCACACCTTCAACATTTTCCACATTGATGTATTATACTGAAATAGATCCAACTTCTATGATAAAAATCTTTGTTGAAAAATCTCATAAAGGTAAAGAAAAACAAAAAAATATAATTATCCAGAATAAAGATAATCGATAGGTAGGTGTTTTAGTATTCCATCTTTTAAACATTTGTGTTTTTCAAGTCCAAGTTCTGGATCATACTCAATTATATTTATTGCGTCCTCTCTTGCCACTTTCAGAAGTTTTTCATCATGTAAGAATTCCGATATCTTTAATTCTGGCATTCCAGACTGTTTAATTCCTAAAATCTCTCCTGGACCCCTTATCTTTAGATCTTCCTCGGCTATCTTAAATCCATCATTATAATTACAGATAACTTCCATCCTTCTTATAATATCCTCTGTTTCTTCACAACTTGTAACTAAAGCACAATAAGATTGCTCTTCTCCTCTACCAACTCTACCCCTTAATTGATGAAGTTGAGATAAACCAAACCTTTCAGCCCCTTCTATAACAATTATAGTGGCATTTTTGACATCTATACCAACCTCTATAACTGTTGTTGACACAAGAATATTAATTTTATTTAACTTAAAATCCTGCATAATTCTCATCTTTTCTTCGGATGGCATCTTTCCGTGAAGTAAACCAACCTTAAATTCTGAAAAAAGTCTTTTAAGTTTATTATAATTTTTTATTGCATCCTCAGCATTTAATTTCTCAGATTCTTCAATCAATGGATATATAAAATATGCTTGTCTACCTTTTCTTAATTCCTGAGTCACAAATCTTATAAGTTTCTCGTAATCAACTTCTTTTCTGAACCATTTCGTTATTACTGGTTTTCGTCCGGATGGCATTTCATCAATTATAGAAATATCTAAATCTCCATAAACAGTAAGACTCAATGTTCTTGGAATAGGAGTTGCTGTCATTACAAGTATATCAGGATTATTTCCCTTTTTTGCCATTATTATTCTTTGCTCTACTCCAAATCTATGTTGTTCGTCAAAAACTATCAAAGCAAGATTATGAAAATTTACTTCCTCCTGAAGTAAAGCATGTGTCCCTACTATAAGGTTTATCTCTCCTCTTTTTAACTTTAAAATAATGTCTTCTTTATTCTCACTGCTTTTTGTTAAAACTGCCATTTTTAAACCCAGATTTTCTGCTATTTTAAACAGATTGTTATAATGTTGAAACGCTAACACTTCAGTAGGAACAAGCAAAGCACTCTGATAACCATTTTCGGAAGCAAAAATCATTGCAAGGAATGCTACTATTGTTTTACCACTTCCCACATCCCCTTGAAGTAACCTATGCATAGGTTTCTTATTCTTCATATCTTTTATTATCTCAAAGAGAGCTTTTTCCTGAGCATTGGTTAACTTAAATTGTAAATTTTTTATAGTTTGTTTTATAAGTTCCTCTTTTGTGTAATTGAAATTTTTAACATTTAATGATAGATTTTTTCTTTTCAACATTACAACAAGTTGAATAGCAAACAATTCTTCAAAACCTATTCTAAAACGAGCCTTTCTCAAGGAAATAATATTTTCAGGAAAATGAATACTTCTTAAAGCCTGATTTTTTGAAATAAGTTTATGACCATTTATCATATAATTTGGTAGTTCGTCGGCAATTTCGTTAATATATTTATTTATTACTTTTTCTACTAAATTTCTTAATTCTTTAACTGTAGTTCCTTCGGTGATACTATAGATTGGAAAAACTTTGCCAAAATTTTTGGGGGGAGTGTTTTCAATATACTCTTCAAAATCAAATGTTGAAGTTTGAATTTCATCAAACTTAAGTATAAACTCTGCATAAAGCCAGTATCTTTTACCTATCTTCATTGTTTTAAACAAAAACTCCCTGTTAAATCCAACAAGACTTGCCCTCATTTTGGAATCTTCTACTATTATTTTTGGATGTTTTTTATTTTTAAAAAAGATACTTTGGTGTTCCACAACTCTCACAATAGTACAAACAGGCTTCTTATTGAGAATAGAAGATTCTATAGACTCCACAGTACTTCTATCTTCATACCTGTATGGAAAATAAGTTAACACATCATAAACCGTTAGAAGCCCCAATTTATCCAGTATGTGAAGTTGCCTTGGAGTAAAAAGATTTGTCTCTTTAAGATTTATCTCTTTGAGATCATTAAGATACATTTATTCAAGACCTTGTGACATTCTGTATGACATTTCTTTTTTATAGAGGTCATTGTAGTAAAAACCTCTCTTTGAAAGCTCTTCTTTAAGTTTGTCAGGAAATGGGACAAATCGCCAGAAAATATATCTTAAATCCTGAGATTCAAGTTTCTGGATACCTTCAGATTCTTTAGTAATCCAGAGAACATAATCGCTTATGAATCTCATCTTTATATCACCTTTTATCTTGTTTGAGGTAAGATATTCATAATATCTCGCCGTTAAGCCTTCATCCATCCAGTGGTAACCTGCCATTTCTTTTGCTACCTGCCACCTGAAATCTCCCATCGCTACTGTTACAGCAAGACGTGGGTTTCTTGCAAATATTGGGACTGCTATCCTGCCACGACTTGTAGCTTTATTATATCTATCATAAGGCTCCCAGCATATTCCATAGTTTCCATACCCTGGGGTTAAAAGAATATTAGGGTAGATCCTATGGGTATTCTGACGAAATTTTCTTTCAAATATCGTAGGATCAAGCTCCTCTATATTTTTTATGTTTTGATATGAAATTGATTTAAAGTTATAATTTCTCGTTTCTTTAGGCAAAAATGCACTGAATGCTATAGGAAAATGGTTCCCCTGTCTTCCTATACACATTTTCACCATTTGACGAACACAGCTTATTTCATTTTCTATTGTTCTCGAATCAACATTATATTTGATAGGAGTATTGTTGTCCTTGTAGTTTGCATTAATTTCACTTTCAAGATTTTGATATTCTTCAAATTTTTCGTAATATCCTCTCTTAGCAACACACATTTCCTTGTCATATTTTTTTATTTCTCTTATTGTATCTGCTATCTCATCCATTTTTTTGATTTGGTCTTCCTGATAGGTATCAGCTGCTCCCAAACTACTATCCATACTATGTGTTGTTATTGAGTTTATTATAGCAACTAGTGCTTCTTCGGCAATTCTTCTTCTTTCAGCTGCATTTATGTAATTTCTCTTTTCTATCTCGATTATTCCTGCCAACTTTTCTAGTTTTGTTTGCATTGCAGAATCCTTTTGAGCATCTGACTTTCTCGGAGATTGTTCATCCGTCATACTTGGTTTTAAATTTCCTTTCTTAATTTCAAGAAACCATTCATCAACATAATATATGCAATTCTCTGGATCCTTCTCTTCAAAAGGCTGAGATAAAATTAATTTCTGATCCTCTGTGGTTAAATATTTCAAGTCAAGAATACCATATCTTATAAATAGTCTTTTTTCTTTTGGTGTGTTCTCATTTAACTTCATTAATATATCAGCATAGAGCTGCCAGAAAGAACTTGCCAGTCTTTCTCTATATATTACTTTCTTATCTTTGTCAGTCTCTTTTTCGTAATTATTCTTGTTGGTAAGAAGCTGCTCTACAATTTCTGAATTTTCATCGCTCAAAACTTTTTTGAGAAAGCTATCTGGAAGACTATCGAATAGTTTACCCATAACGATTCTCCATTTTTAAATTGCCTTTTTAGCATACATCAAATCTTTGATTATGTCAAATAGAATTGTATTTAGGGTTGTAGGTAAATTTTACAATCTCCTATAGAATCCACCAGCACACTCTTCAAGATAACCTTTTAATTCAAGAAGAGTGAGTATGTGATTTAATCTTTCTGGTAGCATCTTTGATTTAATTACTATTTCATCAAAATGGGCTTCTTTATTAATAAGAGACAAAAGCTGCTTTTCCTCCTGAGATAGTAAATGTTCTTCTTTTTTGTTTATAATTTTTTGTGCCTTTTTACCAAGAATATCAAAAACTATTTCTTCTGGAGAAACTACAATTTTTGCACCTCTCTGGATCAAATGATTATTACCGGAATATGATGGATCTATTACATTACCTGGAATAGTATACAACTCTCTTCCCTGTAATTCCGCATATTGAGCGGTTATCAAAGACCCAGATTTTTCTGGGGCCTGAATGACAAATACCCCACATGATAAACCACTTATTATTCTATTTCTTAATGGAAAGTTCTGTTTAAGCGGATATGTTCCGGGCGTATATTCAGATATGATACATCCTTTTTTCTTAATCTGATGATATAGGGAAGCATTTGATAATGGATAGATAACATCCACCCCACCCCCCACAACAGCAACTGTCCAACCATCATTTTCTATCGCAATTTTTTGTGCTATACCATCATGTCCTTTTGCAAGACCACTTACGATACCTATTCCGTAGCTTACAATTTCTCTGGTAAAATATTCGTTTATCAATTTTGCGTCCTCTGTCGGATTTCTTGTTCCTACAACTGCAAGGGGTTTGATTGAATAATTAAAATCTCCAAGCATATAAATAAGAAAAGGAGCATCTTCAATTTCTCTTAGTAAAGGTGGGTATGTTTCACTTTCTATCTCTATAACTTTTATACTTTCCTTTTTACATATCTTTTCAATTTTTTCTGCTTCTATAAGCATATTTTTAAAAAATGGTATCGCCTTTTCTGTCTTAATCTTAAGAAACTGCATCTGTTCTTGATAGTTGAGAGAAAAAAAATCATTGAGCCCATAATTCTTTATTTCTTTATATCTTTTTGGCCCTATATATTCATTATATGAAAGTGCTAATTTGTAGATTAAATCCATCTACTCCACTCCAAGCCTGTTTAAAATCTCAAGATTCTGCATCACTTTTTCCATTTCGTTTGAGTTTTTTGGTAAAATCTGTTGTAATTTAAGGTACAACTTCTTTGCTTTCGTATAGTCTTTTTTGTCATAATAAATTCTAGCAAGAGCAAATAGGCTTCTTACTTCATTAGGATTTTGTTTCAAGATATTGAGAAATTTTTCTGCGGCTTTGTCAATATTGCCACTTTCGTAAAGCATTGCACCATAAAGATAATTTGCTTCAGGACTCTCTGGAATCTTGTTTAAAGCAATTTCAAGATAACTTAAGGCTTTTTCCTCATATTCTTTTTGCTGTGCTTGATTTGTAACGGTCTTTTTGAGATTATAATAGATAAAGGCATAATTATAATTTATTGCATAATCGCCGGGTAGAATTTCTCGTGCTATATCAAGGTATTTTAAAGCCTCATTCCACATTTCATACTTTATTAAAACATTAGCAAGAGATAATGCTATAATCTGTCTTTCTTTCTCAAGTTGAGCATATTTAAATGAGGCATCAAGGAGTTCTTTTTGTTTGGTAAGTATTTCAACAGCCTTTTCTTTCTCTGCGACTCCCCTTCTTGTTAATTCTTGAGCCTTTCTCAATGCTCTATTGAAAGGAGTAAAGGATTGCCCTGCAAAAAAACCAATAGAGAAAGAAGCAAAAATTATTATAACTATAAATACCCAGTCAACTTTTTTCATATAGAACACCTCCCTAATGCCTTAATTTAAAAAGCCTCTTTCTTAGCATTAATTCTATAGGCTTGAAATTTTCATCGGTATAAGTTTCTGTAAAATCCAAAGATAATTTCTTAAATATTTTTTTATAATATTCTCTGTAGTTTGAGATTCTCGTTTTATATTCTGGGAAATCAATTTTTATTGTATCTTTGTAATCAGTTTCACTGTCTTTAATGTCGAACAATATATTCATTTTCTGGATGAATGGAATCTCAATATTCTTTAACTCAATATTTTCTTCAAAGTTATCTCTTATTACTATTGGAATCACATCATGTTTTTTTGAGAGAGATAAAAGTGCATTTTCATACCCACTATCCAAAAAATCACTGAGGATAAAGATTACTGCTTTTTTCTTAAGAAGGTCAAAAATACTCTTTAGAGACTTTGAGAGAGAAGTAGATTTGTTCTCTCCTTCAAAATACCAGCTATCTCTTATAATTCGCAATAAATGTGAATAATTTTTTCTTGCTGGGACATATTTTTCAATATCATTTGAAAAAAGAATAAGCCCACATTTGTCATTGTTGAAAAATGAAGCGAAACCAAGAAAAGCGACTATTTCTGCAATTCTTTGCCTTTTTGATTTTAAAATCCCAAAGTAGTTCGACGCACTTGTATCGACAGCAAAAATCACTGTCAACTGTCTTTCTTCTATGTATGTTTTTATATATGGTTCATTCATTCTTGCTGTAACATTCCAGTCAATATCTCTAATGTCGTCTCCAGGTAAATAATTTCTTGTCTCATTGAATTCAATACCTTTACCTTTAAATATACTATGATAATTACTGATAAGATTGTCTTCTATGAGTTTTTTTGCCTTTATTTCTATGTGCTTGACCTGTGAGATTATTTGCTCTATTGGAAGATTAGTCTCCATCTCTCCTATCTCCTTCTTCTGAAGGTTTTATATTTATTATTTTCGCTTTTGTCTTTCTTAAGCCTTCCTCATCATATTTGCTATTATCTCTTATAACTTTTATTCTATTATAAAAATAATTAATTATCCATAAAACAGAAACCACAATTATCAAAATAATGGCAAGAATTATCAAAAATGGCAAAGAATAAATGAAAATACTGAAAATTAGAAACATTACAAGAAAAGAAAAAATTATATTTAATATGCTACTATATCTCATTACTCTCTCTCTTTAATAAATCTTTCAAGGTATTTATCCTGAATTTCAAACATAATCCTCTCGTCTTCTTCAGATCTTTCATGATCGAAACCAAGCAAATGAAGAATTCCATGGATTGAAAGTCTTGCAAGCTCTTCTTCTTCTGTAATTTCAAACTCTTTTGCCTGTCTTTTCATTGTATCAACAGAAATAATTATATCTCCTAGTTCTTTTATATCTACTGGTAGCTCAAATTCACTACCCTCTAGAAAGGAAAAAGAAAGCACATCTGTAGGTTTATCTTTACCTCTATAAGTCTTATTGTATTCTTTGATTACTTCATCATTGGTCAACAAAATACTAACAGTATATTTATCCTTGTGATAATCCTTCAAAATACCTTCAAGAAATTTTTTTAACCCTGTCAACTCTTTTTTCTTAATCCCATTATGTTCAATCAAATAATTTATCATATAACCCTTAACTCTGCCTCAATTTTGCCCTTATCTATTTTAATAAACCCATAAGAACCATCTTTTAAGGCACCGGGATTAAAAAAATAAATTCCCTCTCTTTCATCAAACTCTTTTTTATGAGTATGCCCATAGCAAACAAGTTGATAATTTTTCTCCCTTGCTTTCGCAAGCATCCTATCAGTAGAAAAATGAGCTTCATATCTATGCCCGTGTAATAACCATACCTTTAAACTTTCAACTTCAAGAACTATTTCCTCTTTCGCATAATCAGAGGTTTTTGGCCACAACGGATCCATATTGCCCTTTACAGAATAAACATTCTTTTCATAAACAATATCCATAACATCCTGTGAAAAGTCACCAAGATGAAATATTAAATCTACATTACTTGCTTCTACAAGTTTATGAATTAAATCCTTTCTACCATGAGAATCACTCATTACAAGTATTTTGATCATAGTATTTAATATTCTTTTCTTTTTGTAGATTTAAGCATTACCGGGGTTATCTCTATCTTTTTCTCCCCATCTGAAGAAATAGAAACCACAGGTATCTTATATTCCCCGTCTTTAAAATGGAATCTCATAGAAAACTTACCATCATGGCTCAATTCAACCGGAACACCCCCAATTGTAAGCCTTGCATCCGGTGATGTGCTTCCATAGATTACAAGCTCTGTATTCAACTCAAGCCAGAAATTCTTTGCAACAACGCCGGGCTTTTCAAACGAAAAACCACCACTTCCACCTGAAGAAACTCCACTCCATTCACCAGGACTAATGCCTCTCCACTCAAAAACCACATCAGACCCAACAATCTTTTTTATCACATAACCGCCTGATTGTCTATATATTTCTTCTGCTTTCCTGTATTCAGATGGCTCCAGTTTTGAAAAGTCGTATTCTACCTTATCGGGAGGAACAAAGAAATCATTAGATTTCGCAATAGTTATAAATTTCCCACTCTTTAAAAAACCAACCTCCGTAAAATATTTCCTCCCGGATGAAGGAACCTGAAAATAACAATTTCTCATCTGTGAAGGAAGTTCAACATCAAAAAAGGTTCCCCTATCTACGTCATATGTTCTTAATATTATTTTTGAATCTTGGTTTAATCCATATTCTTTTATTTTAGCTATCGAAAAATCCCAGTAAGCATAAACAAGATATGGATCTCTCACCAATACTACTATTCTATCTTCGTTGTAAGAAGTTGGTAAAACATAACTTTCCTTCTTTTCATCAATATTATCTTTTACAACTTCATACTTTGTTTTTGCTACTTTTGAATCGATTTCTGTCTTTTCAACTCTCTGTCTTTTTGCTACCGTTGTTTTCTTTTTGGTTGGCTCTTTTTTAGTCTCTTTAGTAGCCTCTTCTTTTGTATTGATTAAAAGATTTATAATCATATCCTTTGTAGCACTCTTTTCTACTTTTATTTTATTCTTTTTACAAAGCTCAAGAAGTTCTTCTTTCTTCATACGCGAAAGAGTTGTTTTATTCATAAAACCTCCTTTTCTTAGAAAGAGATATTTTATTTTACCTGATAAAAAAAATAAGTCAAATTTATTTAACTAAAAAATCAAAAAAATTTTTATTAACAAAAAATGAATTATTATTTTAATAAATTCTAACTTTTTATAAATAAAATATATAAAGAAAGGAGGCATTATGGCAAGAATTGATATGCATGTGCACTCAAAATTTTCTAAACACCCATCAGAATGGTTTCTTCAAAGAATAGGAACAGCAGAATCATATACAGAACCAGATTTTATATATAAAACTCTCATAGAAAGAGAGATGGATTTTATCACAATAACTGATCATAATCAGATAGAAGGGGCATTATATTTGCAGAAACTTTATCCAGAAAAGGTTATAGTAGGAACAGAAGCCACTGCCTATTTCCCTGAAGATGGTTGTAAAATTCATTTACTTGTATACGACATTACAGAGGAACAATTCAAACAAATAAATGAATTGAGAAATAATATTTATGAGTTAAGAGATTATATTAAGAAAAATAAATTAGCTCATTCTGTAGCTCATGCTACCTTTTCAGTAGATAGAAAATTAAAAGTAGAACATCTTGAAAAACTCATTCTCCTTTTTGATGTATTTGAAGGTATAAATGGGGCAAGAAGCAAAAAACACAACGAATACTGGACTCATATTTTAAGGAATCTTACAGAAAAAGATATAGAATTATTATACAATAAGCATAAAATAGAACCTATGAGTGAAACCCCATGGATTAAGGGTTTTACTGGAGGATCAGATGATCACGCCGGAATATTTCTAGGAAGGACCTATACTGAAGTTGAAGCAAAAACTAAAGAAGAATTCATTCAGAAGTTAAAGGATAAAAAAACATTAGCTGGTGGTAGACATAATGATTTTCTCGGACTTTCTTTTGCAATTTATAAAATAGCTTATGAATTTTCAAAGTCAAAGAATAAAATAGAGATAAAATCTATCTTTAATACCCTTAATAAAATGGTTTTTGAAAAAAGAAAGGTAAGTTTTACTGAAAAGATCAAACTTAAAATCTATAAATCAAGAAAAAAAGATGAGTTGAAAAAAATTCTTGTTCATTTTATTGAAAATTTAAATAAACTCAACCTCAATGAAAATGAACTTGATGGCAAACTTGATTATATTTACAAAGATATAGTAAAAATATCCGATGAACTTATAAAAAGTGTTATTAAATCTATTGAGAAAGGTGTTGATAAGGCTAACATCTTTAAAGTGCTTAAAGGTGTATCAATGGCTTTACCTGCTACTTTTTTGATTACTCCATTTCTTTCGGCATTCAAACATCTTTTCAGCAACCTTGATCTCATCTTTAAACTGAACGAAAATCTTGGGAACCCCCCCATAGTATCAAGCAAGAAAATACTCTGGTTTACAGATACAATAAATGACTTAAATGGTGTTTCAACAACATTAAAAACTATAGGTAAAGTTTCTTCAAGATTAAATAAAGATTTAAAAATTATTTCTTCATTATTACCTGAAGAAATAGACAATTCTTTACCACCCAACTTGATAAATATAGAGCCGATTTTTAATTTTACAATGCCCTTCTATGAGAAACTAAAGATAAAGATACCTTCTATCTTAGCAGCTTTAAAGGTCATCTATGACTATCAACCTGATGAAATCTATATCTCTACCCCTGGCCCCTTAGGATTACTTGGCTTACTTTCTGCAAATTTATTAAGTGTAAATTCTATTGGAATATACCATACAGATTTCTATCTAGAAGCAAGACACATAGTTAAAGAAGAAAGCCTCGAAAATCTTCTTGAAAGTTATATAAAATGGTTTTACAACAGTCACACAAAAATAAAAGTTCCAACAAAAGAATACATTAATATCTTAACTGAAAGAGGTTATACAAAACCTATGGAATTATTTGAAAGAGGAATAGATCTTTCTCAGTTTATGGTTAATAAAATTGATAAGAAAAAGAATGCTAAACACAATATCTTCTATGTTGGAAGAGTATCAAAAGACAAAGGCCTTGACTTTATCATAGATATAAGAAATGAATTATACAAAGATTATAAAAATTTCAATATAATAATTGTAGGAGACGGACCATACCTTAAAGAAATGAAAGAAAAAACAGCAAAGTTAAAGAATATAGTTTATACCGGTGAAGTAAAAAATTCTGAAATCCCTATTCTTCTTAAAGAAGCAGATTTATTTCTCTTCCCGAGTACCACAGATACTTTTGGAATGGCCGTTCTTGAGGCTTTAGCCTGTGGAGTTCCCTGTGTAGTAAGTGATGTTGGCGGGCCAAAGGAAATTGTATTGAACACTGGAGGTGGTCTTATAGCAAAAGCATTTGACAAAGGAGATTGGCTTAAAAAAATAAAACTGCTTCTGGAAATAAAGACTAAAAAACCCGAAGAATTTAACGAACTTATTAAAAACACAAAGGATAAAATTTTTAAAACATATTCATGGGAAGTCGCTTTAGAAAAGATTTTCTAGATAATCCAACATTTTTTTATAATGACTCCCTTTATAATATATTTTATCACAGTGAGAACAATAGAAAAATCCCGAATAAAATTTATCATTAAGATAAGCAAACTTTTTAGTTGCCTTTTTTCGAGTTGTGGGTTTGAGTTTTTTATTGCATAAAATACACCTTGAAAGAAGTTTTTTATTTTTTCCTATATTAAATCTCTCATCTAATTCTCTTAGTTGATCTCTTAAATTTTTACTTCTTATTAACGCTCCATATTTCACTTTGCTATTTTTTAAAATTCCTCTGTCCATTGTAAGAATAATCCTTCGTTCACTGGTTCCTATTTTGATAATTTCTTCATCCTTATAATTATTCTCATAAAGGCAATCAAAACCCATTATTCTCAAATATTTTGCCAGTTTACCCAGATGAACATCACAAATAAACTTAAGTTTAGGTAATTTGACATATACTTTACTAATTTTACTTACGTCAAAACTATAGAAAAGAGGGAAAAAACTTACCCTTGCTTTATCTCTTACTTTTGTTTTCCAACCAACACTTTTATTATCAAGTAAAATAAGACCAATTTCCGTATGGGGTATTCCTATTGATTCTATAACATCTTTTAATGTAGTGTCTAATAAAAAAGTATAAACAAAAGACGTTTGATATTTTTGTTCCACAAGCTGATTAAGATTCCCATATAACCTTACATACAATCTATTCATTTTCAACTAACTTCTTAAGTTCGGAAAGAAAATTCAATGCTTCTATCGGTGTCATCTTATTTAGATCTGCCATTTTAATTCTTTCTATAGCTTCAGAATATGGCATATCTGGAAATAAATTTAATTGTTCACTTTTTTTCAAGGATTTTTGTCTGAATTTTTTGTCAAAGATATTTTCAATATTTTTCATTGCAATTTGTCCTTCTTTCTCAAGAGTTGCAAGTATTAACTTTGCTCTTTCTATAACTTCTTCTGGCATTCCAGCAAGTTTAGCCACAAATATGCCATAACTCTTGTCTGATGGACCTGGCAAAACCTTTCTTAAAAAAACAAGTTCATCATTGTATTCTCTTACTGCCACACTATAATTTTTGATTCCTTTTCTATCTGCAAGACTTGTAAGTTCATGATAATGAGTTGCAAACAAAGTCTTTCCACATTTTTCGGGATGTTCATGAATATACTCTATAACAGCCCAGGCTATCGAAAGTCCATCATAAGTTGATGTACCACGACCAAGCTCATCCATAATTATAAGACTTTTTGGGGTAGATTTAGATAAAATTCTTGCTGCCTCTTGCATCTCTATCAAAAATGTTGACTGCCCACCTGAAAGATTATCACTTGCCCCTATTCGCGTGAAAATTTTGTCTACAATTCCAATTCTGGCAACTTCAGCCGGCACAAAACTTCCCATTTGAGCCATAATAACTATTAAAGCATTTTGCCTTAAGTATGTTGACTTTCCAGCCATATTTGGTCCGGTGATGATCAAAATTCTATTTTCCTCATCACCAAGATTAGTATCGTTAGGAACAAAAGAACCTCGTCCAATATATTTCTCTACAACAGGATGCCTACCATTATTTATATTTATTTCCAAAGAATCAGTGAGAACCGGCTTGACATAGTTATTTTCCTTTGCAACCTTTGCAAGTGTAGAATAAAAATCAATTAGAGCGACAAGTTTAGAGATATTGTGTATTGTTTTTATATGCTTAAAGCATTCTTCAAGTATTTGATTAAAAATTTCTTCTTCAAGACTTGAAATTCTCACACTTGCTGTGGCTATTTTCATTTCATAATCAGTAAGTTCAGGGATGGTAAACCTTTCAGCACCCACAAGACTCTGTTTTCTTATGTAATAATCCGGAACCTTATCAAGATTTACTTTAGAAATTTCTATGAAATAACCTATTACCTGGTTGTATTTTATCTTTAAGGAGTTTATTTTCGTCCTCTCTTTTTCTCTCTCCTGTAACTTTATTATATAATCCTTGCTTTCCGAAAGAATATTTCTCAATTCATCAAGTTCTTTATTAAATCCTCTTTTTATCACTTCTCCATTGAATGTTGAAGGTGGATCATCCACTATAGCATTTTCAATAAGATTGACAACCTCAGAAATATCAGGAACATCTTTCACAAGTTCATAAAGCTCCATTTCTGTAGAGATTTCTTTTTTAAGTAAATTAAAATTGCTAATCGAAAAAGAAAGTTGTTTCAAATCTTTAGGTATAACCTTTTTCAAAGAAATCCTTGAAGCAATTCTTTCAATATCAGAAATATTTTTTAAAATTTCTCTTGTATGAGATAAGAGTATACCATTGTTAAAAAATGACTCTACATAATTCAGCCTTTGTTGTATAAGTTTTAAGTTGCAAAGTGGCATAAGGATAGAATTTCTTAAGTATCTTCCCCCCATAGGAGTTATTGTGTCATCAAGAACATCAAGCAAAGTATATTTTTTACTCCCATCTTGCATATTCTTTAATAACTCAAGATTTCTGACCGTAAAATCGTCCATTTCAAGAAACTTTTCTCTTTTTATGTACTCAATATTTTTAATTAAATTTCCTAATTTTTCCTTAAAATCTTTGTCATTAATTCCTTGAGTTTCATACAAATAGTTTATGAAAGAAGTAAAAACTTTTTTAAGTTTTGGTTTCTCGATATTCTCAAAAAATTCAACAAATCTTTTTTCAAAATACCATTCTGGGTAATACTGGACTTCAACAAGCAAATTTTCTTTAAAGATTGATGTTTCCTTTGACTTTTCATTTGCAATTATTTCTTTAGGTAAAAACTTATTTATTTCTTCTATTACTGTTTTTTCATCGCCATCAATCAAAAAAACTTCACCAGTGGATATATCAGAAAATAACAGACTAAAATCATCATCGTAAAAAATGGAACAAAAATAATTGTTCTCAAATGAGGAAATAAAATTTTCCTCAACAACCGTTCCGGGAGTTATTATATTAACTATTTCCCTTTTTACTATACCTTTAGCCTTTGCCGGATCTTCTGTTTGCTCACATATTGCTACCTTTTTGCCATTCTGTAAGAGTTTTTGAATATAATAATTGGCCGCATGATATGGTACTCCTGCCATTGGAATATTATTACGTGAGGTAAGTGCAATCTTTAAGATCGAAGAAGCCTCCTTGGCATCTTCAAAAAACATTTCATAAAAATCACCAACCCTGAAAAATAAAATCTTATCTAGGTGTCTTGATTTAATTTCCTTATATTGCTTTTCCATTGGAGTCAATTTGGTCATTTCATTCATAGTAAATCCTTGTCGTAATATTTTATCATAAAAATTAATTTTTAAAAAATTCTTTACATTAAAATTTTTAAGAATTAAAATATTCTCCGAGAGGTAATTTTATGAAGGTTTTATACTATGATTGTTTTGCCGGTATAAGTGGAGATATGAACTTATCTGCTCTTGTTGACCTTTATGGAAATGAAGAAGAAATTAAACAACTTATTCTTCAACTATTCTCCGAAGAAGTAGAAATAGAGTTTCAAGATGTTAATAAAAAAGGAATAAGTGCCAAAAAACTCACAGTAAAAGAAAAAAATAAACAAAAAGATTTCAGGCATTTACATGATATAGAAAATTTAATCAATAATTCTTCGGTGTCCGATTTTGTCAAGCAAAAAAGTCTGGAAATATTTAACAAAATTGCTCTGGCTGAGGCAAAAGTTCATAATATTCCAGTCGAAAAAGTTCACTTTCATGAGATAGGAGCCGTTGACACAATTGTAGATATAGTCGGTGGAGTTTTCTTACTTGAAAGATTAAAGGTAGCTAAAATTTATTCTTCAAAAATAGAGATAGGTAGTGGAAAGATAAAAATTGAGCACGGCGTATTTCCAGTGCCGGCACCAGCAACAGCAGAAATTTTAAAGAATATTCCAATAGTACAAACACTAAGTGGTGAAGCAACAACCCCAACAGGTGCAGCAATAATTTCAAGCATAGTAAATGAATTCAGTTTTCCTCAAAAACTCAAAATAGAAAAAATAGGCTATGGTGCGGGAGAAAGGGATACAGAAATCCCGAATGTTTTAAGAATCTTTCTCGGAGAACTGGATGGAGAAAAAACAGAAGAAGAAACACTCATAGAAGTAAACATTGATGATACTGCACCCGAAAGAATGGAATACATAATGGACCGTTTATTTGAGAATGGTGCTTTAGATGTTTTTTTTACACCTATAATTATGAAAAAAAGCAGACCTGCATTTCTAATATCTGTGTTATGTGAAAAGCAAAAAGAACCCTACATAGAACAAATAATTTTTGAAGAAACAACTACTTTTGGATTAAGAAAGACAAATGTTACCAAAAAAATGCTTGAGAGAGAAATTGTAGAGATGAAAACACATCTTGGAACAGTAAGGGTAAAAAGAGGATACTACAACGGAAAATTAATAAAACAAAAGTTTGAATATGAAGATGTAAGAAAAATCTGTAAAGAAAAAAATATCTCATTTGACGAGGCAATAAAAATTCTTTCAACTCATTGCATATAGGACTTATGTATGATATAATTATGGTGAGAGAAGGAGGGAAAAATGCAAAATGAAGTAAAAATATTCCATGGTATTGTACTTTTTGGAATGAGGCTTTTAGACAAATATCTTAAAGAAAAGGTAAAAGAATATAAAGAATTAGCAGAAAACCCAAAAGAAACGTATACAATACTTAGGAAAGAAAACCTTGCTTTGATAGAAAGAGAATCATATCATATCCATGAAACTATAAAAGAAATAGAGAAAATAGACTTATTAAACTATAAAACACCAGAAGAATACAAAAATTCCCTCCTCGAGAGAATGAAAAAATTTTATAATGAACAGGGTTCACCGCCAGCTTGTTATCATATATTTAAAGAAAAACTTGAGTTATGCTGGCAATTTTATAATGAATTTCACAAAGAAGCAATCTAAGAGGATAACAATGATAGTAACGATAGTTAATGTCTGGGTAAAACCAGAGTACAGAGACAAATTCATCGAAGCAACAATAGAAAACCACAAAAATTCTATTCAAGAGAAAGGAAATCTTCGTTTTGACTTTTTACAGGACAAAAATGACCCATGCAAATTCACACTTTATGAAGCCTACGAATCGGAAGAGGCTGCAAAAGCACATAAAGACACTCCTCACTACAAAAAATGGAAAGAAACTGTAGAAAATTTTATGGCAAGACCAAGGGAAGGTTTACAACATAAAGTTATAGCACCAGAGGATATATCTTTATGGAAATGAATTTCAGCTTTCAGACAAACCCAAAACTTTATTTTGGTAATGGAAGTCTATTTGAACTTCCTTTTCTGTTGAGAGACTTTGGAACAAATGTTCTTATTATAACAACAAATTCTTTTTTGAATACTGATTATTACAAAAAATTGTATGATGAGTTAAGAAGAGAAAAGATTAAAATTTCAGAATATATAAACAATGGAGAACCTTCGGTTGATAACGTTGATATGATTGTAAAAGAGTTTGCAAAAGAAAATATTAATGTTGTTGTTTCAATCGGTGGTGGAAGTCCAATAGATCTTGGCAAAGCTGTATCTGCAATGTTACCTCTTAAAGAGAGTATTTTAAGTTACCTTGAGGGAGTAGGAGATAAAAAACATCCGGGTTATAAAGTACCTTTTATAGCAATTCCAACAACAGCCGGCACAGGGGCAGAAGCCACAAAGAATGCTGTTATCTCAAAAATAGGCCCATCAGGGTTTAAAAGATCTCTAAGACATGACAATTTTATGCCTGACATTGCAATAGTTGACCCACTCCTAACCAAGAATTGTCCCCTAATTCTTTCTTACTCATGTGGGATGGATGCCTTGACCCAGCTTATCGAATCCTATACCTCAACAAAAGCCAACATATATACCGATGCCTTGTGCGAAAAGGCTTTAAGTCTTTTTGGTAAATCCTTTATAAAAGTTATTATGAATAATGCTACAGACGAAGATTATTGCAATTTATCTTTTGCAGCTTATATCTCCGGTATAACACTTACAAATGCAGGACTTGGTGCTGTTCATGGTTTTGCATCCGTCCTCGGTGGATATTATGAAATACCTCATGGAATTGTATGTGCAAAATTACTTTTACCCGTTGTTGAAAAAACAATTTCCAAACTTGATAATGATTCAATATATTTTAAAAAATATAAAAAAATCACAGAATTATTTTCTTATGAAAAAAAAGACTTACTTGCATATCTATATGAAATAAAAGATATGTTGAAACTTCCTCTCCTTAGGGATTTTGGAATAAAAACAGAAGACTTTGAAAAAATTGCAAGAGAAACCTCTTCAAAAAACAATCCAGTTAAATTAGAGAAAGAAGATTTAATAGACATTTTAAAAAAAGCGGATTAACTAATGGCAAATGAAACACGAAAAATAAAAGTTGAAGAAATAGAAAATGAAATTATAAAAAAATTTCTTGAAAATGAAGGTTTCTTGTTTAAAGATCATCAGTATGCCTATTTCAGAGCACAAAAGGACGGTTTAACGATAATTTTATATGAAAATCAGACTCTTCTTTTCCAAGGAGATATTTCTTTAATAGATGAATATTTTCTGAAACTAAGAAAAATAATTTCCTCTCAAAAAATAAATGCTGGTATTTTAGGGCTTGATGAATCTGGCAAGGGGGATATCTTTGGCCCTCTCGTTCTTGCTGGAACAATAATTAAAAATCCAGATAAAATTAATGATTATGAAATAGAAGATTCAAAGAATTTAAACGATGAAAAAATATATATCATTTTTAACAAGGTAAAAAATGATATAATTTACAAAGTAAGAATTATTGAGCCAGAAGAATATAATATCTTGTACGAAAAATATAATAACATTAATAAACTGATGACAGAAGAATATAAAAGGCTCATACTTTCCTTTGAAGATAAAGACTATAACAAAATAATCCTTGACAAGTATTCTATTTCCATAGAAGATATAAAATTTCTCAAAAATGGCATTTCAAAACCTTTTGAAATGTATCATAAAGGTGAGCGTTTCATCCCCGTTGCGCTTGCCTCAATAGTTGCAAGGTATTATTTTTCTGAGTGGTTTAATAATCAAAAAATTTTACTTCCAAAAGGGACAGGAGAAATAGCAATCAAAAAATTTATAGAATTAAAAAATAGTCTATCAGAAGAAAATCTGAAAAAAATTGCAAAAGTTCACTTTAAGATTAAAGTTTAAGAAGCTCAAAAATTTTATATATTAGTATAGCAGGCCATACCATAGCTTTAAGAATACCAAGCACTCCACTCCAAAAGGAAATAGCAGTTTTAATAAAATAAACCGCGGCTCCAATCATAGAAAGTAAATAAATTGCCCCAAATGTATTATTGTCCTTCATTATTTTCTCCTCAAAAAATTATAACTTTTAAAATATAATATTGCAAACTTATTCATATCTCAATGCTTCGATTGGGTTCATTTCAGCGGCTTTCCTTGCCGGATAAAAACCAAAAAACACACCAACACAAAGAGAAAAAATGAAAGCAAGTAAAAAAACTGGAACAGAAAAAACAACCGTCATATTAAAAAATCTTTCTAGTATAAAACTTACTGTTACTCCAAGAAATATACCGATTATTCCCCCCGTAAAGCATAAAACTATTGACTCCAATAGAAATTGTAAAAGTATATCCCTCTCTCTTGCACCTATAGCTATCCTGATCCCTATCTCTCTCGTTCTTTCTGTAACAGAGACAAGCATAATATTCATAATACCAACCCCACCCACAATAAGAGAAATACCGGCTATAGAAGCAAGAAATATAGTGAGTAACATTGTCGTTTGATTAAATGTTTCAAGTAGATCTGTCTGGTTACCAATCGTAAAATCATCTTCAGCATTCTGTGATAATTTATGAGATTCCCTTAAAATATTTCTTATCTCTTCCTGAGCTGCATACATTACATCTTTTGAAATAGCACTCACAAGGATTTGATTGATATATCTCCATCTCGAAATTCTTGCCTCAAAGGTTGTATACGGCACAAGCACCTGATCATCCTGATCACTCATCCCACCACTTGCACCCTTTGAAGCTAGAACTCCTATAATTGTATATCTATTGCCTGAAATTCTCACCTCCTCCCCAACCACATCCGTGCTACCAAAAATATTCGTAGCAACAGTAAAGCCAATTACACATACTCTTGCTTTTGTCCTAACAGCCGCTTCGTTAAAGCCTTCGCCGCTAGAAAATTCCCAACCTCTTATCTTAAAATAGTCTTCGGATACCCCATAAACAGTCGTATACCAGTTTCCTCCCGACCCTATGATCTGGGTATTAACTCTATAGACTGGAGAAATTGCATTTACCAGAGTTGCTTCCCTTTTAATTTTTTCAACATCAGCTACAGAAAGCCTCGATATACTTCCTCCACCCATTCTTACTCCACCCTGCCTGAATGTCCCTGGAAATATTGTTATAAGATTAACCCCCATACTGCCTATCTGACTTTCAACCTGCTTTTGCACACCAAGCCCTATAGATAACATTACTACAACAGAGGTTATCCCGATTATAATACCAAGCATTGTTAAAAAACTTCTAGTTTTATTCTTCAAGATTGATCTGTAGGCATCGATTAGTGTATGAAAAAACATTATTCTCCTCCACTGTCCTTTAATATATTACCATCCCTCATCTCTATAACTCTTTTTGCATATTCTGCAATATCATGCTCATGGGTAACAAGTATTATTGTTATACCATATTTGTTGAGTTCGGTAAATATATTCATAATCTCCTTGCTTCTTTTACTATCAAGGTTTCCTGTAGGTTCATCTGCAAGTATTATTGAAGGATTATTCACAAGAGCCCTTGCTATGGCTACTCTTTGTTGTTCACCACCTGATAACTGATTTGGTAAATGATTTTTTCTCTCTTTTAATCCAACCATCTCCAGAGCATTTATAACCCTTCTTGAAATTTCGCTTTCTTTAAGTCTTGGTTTACTATAAAGCAAGGGCAACTTAACATTATCAAATGCACTTGTCCTTGAAAGTAAATTGAAAGATTGGAACACAAAACCAAGTTTTTTATTTCTTATTTCTGCCAGCTCATCTTTAGAAAAAGTATCCACTCTGTCCCCTTCAAGATAATAACTTCCCTCTGTAGGAATATCCAGAAAACCTATGATATTCATAAGAGTACTTTTACCAGAACCAGAGGCTCCCATTATTGCAATAAATTCTCCCTTTTTTACTTCAAGATTTATTCCCTTTAAAGCATAAACTTTAGCTTCTTCACTACCACTATTGTATATTTTTTTGATATTTTCAAGTTTTATCAACAGTTCTTTCAAATATCACCTCCTTGGCGGTTGTGGACCAAACATCATTGGGTTTGAAGGAGTTGTAGTACCTTGTTTTTTATCCTTTGTTGTTGAAGCTATTATTACATCAAGCCCTTCGATGTTTTCTTCTTTTAAGGGAATAATTTCTACATTTTTACCATCAGAAAGTCCTGTTTTAACAGGAAGAGGTTTTATATCTTTTGTGTTTTTGTCATATAACCATATAATTTTAACTTCTCTATCGAATTTTCTTTCTTTTTTGTCATCTCTGGAATGTTGAATGGCTGGTTTACCCTTTGGCAACATATCTTTTGAAGGCTGAAATCTTAAAGCAGTAGATGGAACTTTAAGTATATTTTCTTTACTTTCTATCACTATATCTATTGAAGCAGTCATACCTGCTAAAAGATTTTTTTCTTTTTCATCAACCTTTATGACTACTGTATAGTTAACAATATTCTGGATTGTTTGTGGATTAAGCCTTATCTGACGAATCTTTCCACTGAAAATTTTGTTGGGAAACGCCCCTACGCTGAAACTAACAGGTAGCCCGATCTTTACATTCCCAATTTCAGTTTCATCAACAAGGGCTTCAATCTCTAGTTCATTCAATCCAGAAGCTATTGTAAAAAGTGAAGTTGTGGTAGTAACATTTGTCCCAATATCTATATTCTTATTCACCACAATTCCATCTATAGGTGAGGTTATAAAACAATACTCATAACTCAACTTAGCATTCTCATACTCAAGAACTGCAGTTTTATAACTTGCTTCTGCATTTTCATAATTATATTTAGCAAGAGAAAGCTCTTTATCTGATTTAAAGCCTGCTTCGTAAAGTTTTAAGGTATCTTTGTACTCCTTCTCATAGTTAACCATCGAATTTGATGTCTGAATAATATTTTGTAGAGTCTTTTTAAGTTCAATTCTATAGGTTGAACTATTTAATGTTGCTAAAAGCTGTCCTTTTTTGACCTTGCTATTGAAATCTACATAAACATTTTCTACTATACCACCAATTTTTGGGTAAACGCTTACAGATTTTATATATTTTAAAGTTCCTGTTGTAGAAATTGTTTTGGTTATCTCCCCCCTTTCTATTTTAACTGTCTGAAAATTATATTCTTTTCTTCTGAAAAAGTTAGAATACACTACAAAGACACCAACTAAAACTATTAAAAATAATATAAATAAAATACTTTTTTTCTTCATTTTAGCCTCCAGATTACAAATACCTTACTATTTTTGCAATAGCCAGATAATAATTATAAATTGTAGAATAATAATCATCCTTTGCATTTAAGTAAGAAGATTCATATAAAGAATATTCTAACTCATTTATTATCTTTAATTCTTTTTGCTTTATTGCATAATTAAAATTATCAAGTGATATTTTAAGTTTCTCTTCTGCTATTTTTAATGCCTCTTCATAATATTTTATGTCAGAATAGTAAGATTCAAGAGAATTCAAAAGTTCCGATTCATAATTTGCCATTTGTAGCTTTATTTTCTCAATATTTTCTTTCGATTGTTTTATAGAAATATCCGTCGAAGAATCTGGTAAGATAGAATCTATAGGCAATGAAAAAGATAAACCAACCTGCCAGTTTCTTTGCCAGCTTCTTTTGTTAATTTCAGAATTATCTCTTTCATATCGCCATCTATAATCAAAAGAAGCATAGATAGAGGGAAATCTTGACCATTCAAGTGTATTTTTGTTAATCTCCTCTTTTCTAAGATTATAATTATATGTAACATACTGTATATCATTTGATAAAATAAGATTCCTTGCAAACTCCTGAGAAGGAATATTTGTAGAAATATATTTTGAAATATTGCTTATAGACTCAGTTAAAACTATATTAGTCTTTACATTCATAATTTTTAACAAATTTTTTTCTTCTTTTTTATATTCATTTAAGTATTGAAGATAATTAATATTTTCGTTTTTCAAATTTATGTTTGTCTGATTGAGTTCAAGAAGTGTAATAATGTTAAGTTTATATTTTTCTTCACTCTGCCTTAATTGATTTGAAAAAATCTGTAAATTAAATCTTATTGTATCTAACTTTGACTGAAGAACTAACAATTTAAAATAAGACTGAAACAAGTTAAACCATATTTCTTTTTGCTTATCTTTAAATTCTTTCTGCTTGAGTTCGTAATCAAGCATGGCTGATTGATAATTATTATAGTTCTTAAAACCACTGAAAATTTCCTTGTCAATACCAATAGAAAATGTATAATTGTCCGGAAACTGATTTGTAATCTCTATAGTTTTATTACCCTGAATATAAGTAGTGGTATTTTCACCATTTGTAAAAAACTGATAAGTAAAATTTCCACCGGCATTTATTGATGGATAGTAAAGATTAGCGAAACTTCCACTAAGTTTTAATCTCGCAATGGTTAATTCTTTCTCAACAATCTTCAATTCGTTATTGTTTGACAGAGCAATATTAAGAGCTGTTTCAAACTCGATGTCTATAGAATAACTTAAAAGTGGAAACAAGACAATTAGTGCCAATTTTTTAAACATTACAAATCCTTAAAAATTTTTGGCTTTATTATATAATAAGTCAGTAAAAAAGGAAAAAGTTTCAAAAATTATGTAATTCAATATTTAACTAGAAAAATTGCATAAAAACAAAAGTTCTATTATATTATTAAGGGGAGAGCGTTACAATAGTATTTAATGCCTTTTGAAAAGGCAATTTTTAAAAAAATTTTTTATTCATAAAAATGTTATTTAAAAGAAAAGACTTAGCACAAAAATGAGAATTTTAATAATTAAGGAGTTTAAGTATGGAAGAAACAAAAAAGGCTACATTAAAAATCGATATACCAAATGATAATTGTATAGTCCACTATTCAAA
The DNA here is from genome assembly GCA_026417755.1 of Brevinematales bacterium. GTDB lineage: Bacteria > Spirochaetota > Brevinematia > Brevinematales > JAOACQ01 > JAOACQ01. Next base: position 29,529 of record JAOACQ010000034.1, read on the forward strand.
CTTTGCCATAGTTTCTCATTCTCCGGAAGAATTTGTCATAGATTTTGCTACAATTTTACCCGGAAAGGAAGAAGCGAAGGTTGTTTCAAGAATAATAATGACCCCAAAGAATTTCAAAAACTTTGTTATGGCAATTAATAACAATCTCAAGAACTATGAAGATCAATTTGGTGAGATACCAAGTCTTGAAATGCCAAAGAACATCGTGAGAGAGGTTCAATAATCTTAATGAGCAATAAAAAAATCATAGAAATTGCACAGAATAAAAAGGCTTATCACGATTACGAGATAATTGACACTATAGAAGCAGGAATCGTTTTACGAGGGACGGAAATTAAATCCGTAAGAGAACATAATGTAAATCTAAAAGATAGCTACGTACTTGTCAGAGATGGAGAAGCAAAGGTTTACAATATGCATATAAGCCCTTACGGATTTGGAAATATTTTCAACCATGATCCTACAAGCACAAGAAAACTTCTTCTTCATAAGAAAGAAATTCTTAAACTATCAAATCTCATATCTCAGAAGGGAGTTGCTTTAATCCCTTTAAAGATATATATTAAGGGTAAATATGCAAAGTTGCTTGTAGGTATTGCAAAAGGCAAAAAACTCCATAATAAAAAGGAATCTTTAAAAGAAAAAGATATCCAGAGAGAAATGGATAGAGAGCTTAAAAATTATAGGTGAGGTTTATTATGAAGTCAATTATACTTGCTGGTGGAGAAGGAACAAGACTCTGGCCACTTTCGAGAAAAAATTTCCCAAAGCAGTTCTTAGCTATTGGTGAGGACAAAAGTTTTCTTGAGAAAACTTTCTTAAGACTTAAAAATTTTTCAGAACCAAAAGATATTTTTGTAGTTACAGGAGAAGACTACAAGTTCCTCATAAAAAAACAGATAGAAAACATAACAAAACGAAGCTACGATAACCTTATTCTTGAACCTTGTGCAAGAAATACTGCCCCAGCTATACTCCTTACTTTAAAATTTTTAGTTGAAAAGATGAAAATTTCTGAAAATGAAGTGGTATTTTTTAGCCCTGCAGATCATCTTATTAACCCGGAAGAAGATTTTAAAAAAGCAGTCATCGAAAGCGAACCATTAGCTAAAGAACATATTGTAGTATTTGGGATTACTCCCGATAAGCCAGAAACAGGATATGGTTATATTGAAATTGATAAAAATATTAAAAGTTCATTCTATGAGGTAAAAAGATTTGTAGAAAAGCCCTCGTTTGAAAAAGCAAAAGCATACCTTGAAAGTGAAAATTTTCTCTGGAATTCGGGAATGTTTTTGTTTTCTATCAAGGTTATGCTTGAAAATTTTAAAAAATTTAAGAAAGAAATGTTTGAATTTTTTGAAAAAAATTCTTATGAGGAAATGTTAACAAAATACCCAGAACTTGAAAAAATATCTATCGATTACGCAATTATGGAAAAATCTGATAAGATTATATGTAACAAAATAAAAATTCAATGGAACGACGTTGGTAGCTGGGATTCAATGTATGACATCCTTAAAAAGGATGAAAATCAAAACGTCATAATTGGTGACGTTATTACGATAGATTCTGAAAATAACATTATCATTTCTGAAAAAAAAATTTCATCCCTTATAGGTATAAAAAATTCTATTGTGATAGACACTCCTGATGCCTTACTTATTTGTGATAGAAAAAGTTCTCAAAAGGTTAAAGATATTGTAGAAAAACTTAAGAAACAGGATAAACCAGAAGCTATAGAACACAGGACTGTTTATAGACCTTGGGGAAGTTATACCGTTCTTGAAGAGAGTGATAGATATAAGATTAAAAAGATTACTGTAAATGAGGGAGCAAGTCTTTCCCTTCAAAGACATTTTCATAGAAGCGAACATTGGGTAGTAGTTAAGGGAACAGCAAAAGTTCAGCTTGAAGATAAGGAAATAATTCTTAAAGAAAATGAAAGCACATATATTCCAAAACTCACCCCCCACAGACTTTCAAACCCAGGTAAAATCCCCCTGGAAATAATCGAGGTCCAAAATGGGGAATATGTAGGAGAAGACGATATAGAAAGACTTGAAGATATATATGGCAGGAAAAAGGGATAAAGCATTTCTTTTATTTGACATTGGAAAATTTTTACCTTAAAATGTTATACTTCAATTAAATCAAATAAACAAAGAAGGGTTTTTATGGAAGAAAAAAATTTATCAGATGAAAGACAATCTCGTTTAAACAAACTCAATCTATGGAAAGAAAAAAAGATTAACCCCTATCCAAACTTATATAAACCATCTTCTTATTCTATAGATATAAAGGAAAAGTTTGAAAAAGAAGGTGATAAAGAGTTTCCTACAGATATTGCCGGTAGAATTATACTTTTGAGAGATTTTGGTAAAGCTATCTTTGCCACAATTAAAGATAGCAAAGGAACTATTCAGATATATGCTAGAAAAGATATTCTCGGTGATGAAAAGTTTGAAGATTTTAAACTTCTTGATATTGGAGATATAATTGGAGCTAGAGGTGATGTTTTCAGAACCCATAAGGGAGAGATAACTATTCTTGTCAAAGAATTTAAACTACTTGCAAAATCTCTTCTTGGACTTCCAGAAAAATGGCACGGTTTAACTGATGTAGAAACAAGGTATAGACAGAGATACCTTGACTTAATAGTGAACGATAAGGTTAAAGAAGATTTCAAGACCAGATTTAAGATAATTGCATACATAAGAAATTTTTTAAATAACAAAGGTTTTCTTGAAGTTGAAACTCCAATGATGCAGACTATCCCCGGTGGAGCAACTGCAAAACCTTTTATCACCCATCATAATGCTTTAGATATTGATTTATATTTGAGAATTGCACCAGAGCTTTTCTTAAAAAGGCTTATAGTTGGTGGCTTTGAAAAGGTTTATGAACTCAATAGAAATTTCAGAAATGAAGGTATAGACACCAGACATAATCCAGAATTCACGATGCTTGAACTCTATCAGGCTTATGCTGATTATAATGATATGATTGCTATATTTGAAGAGCTTATGCAAAATCTTTCTCTTGAGATTAAAGGCGATACAAAACTTGAATACCAGGATAAAATACTTGATTTCGGAAAGTGGGAAAAGATAAAATATGTTGACGCCCTTAAAAAATATGCAAATATAGATGTAACAAACATAAAAACAATCGACCAAGCAAGAGAAATTGCTTCTCTTAAAGGTTTCTCAGATGTAAAAGATTTTGAAGGTAAGTGGAGTATTATAAACAGATTATTTGAAGAATACGTTGAACCACATTTGATGGAACCAACTATAATATATGAATATCCGGCAGAAATCTCTCCTCTTGCAAAGTATAAAGAAGAAGATTATGAATTTGTGGAAAGATTTGAGGCCTATGTATATGGAAGAGAGATAGCAAATGCATTCTCAGAGCTTAATGACCCAATAGTTCAGGCAGAAAGATTTTTTGAACAGGCAAAGAAAAAGGCTGAAGGTGATGAAGAAGCAATGTATGTTGATGAAGATTATCTTAAAGCTCTTGAAGTTGGAATGCCACCAACCGGTGGAATGGGCATAGGTATTGACAGACTTGTTATGTTCTTTATAAATACGAATTCTATAAGGGATACAATTCTATTCCCTACACTAAAGACAAGAGATTAATTAAAGGAGATGATATGGTATATATAAACGAAAATTTTAAACTCTTAAAAAGAAACTATCTGTTTGCGGAAGTTTCAAATAGAGTAAAAAAATATAAAGAAACTCATCCTGAATCAAAAATTATAAGGCTTGGTATTGGTGATGTTACAGAACCACTGACTGATAGTGTTATAAAAGAGCTTGAAAATGCAGTCAAAGAAATGTCGAAAAGAGAAACATTTCAGGGCTATCCTCCTTATGAGGGGTATGATTTTTTAAGAAAGGCAATCTCAGAGATTGATTTCAAAAGAAGAGGTATAGACATATCTCCAGATGAAATATACATATCTACAGGAGCAAAGGAAGATACAGCAAATTTTCAGGAATTGTTTTCAAAAGAGTGTAAGGTAGCTATACCCGATCCTGTTTATCCTGTTTATGTAGATAGCAACGTTATGGCTGGCAGAAGTGGCATTGCAAAAGAAAAAAGGTATAGTAATTTTGTTTACCTTGAGTGTAATGAAGAAAATAATTTTAAACCATCTCTACCATCTGAAAAGGTTGATATAATATATTTATGTTTTCCAAATAATCCTTCTGGACAGGTTATAACCAAATAAGAGCTAAAAAAATGGGTTGATTACGCTATTCAAAATAACTCCATAATCCTTTACGATGCTGCTTATGAAGCATATGTTCAGGAACCTGATATTCCAAAAAGTATTTATGAAATAGAAGGTGCTAAAAAAGTAGCTGTTGAATTCAGAAGTTTATCCAAAACAGCCGGATTTACAGGGACAAGATGTGCTTATACAATTATCCCCAAAGAAGTTTGTATTTATGACAAAGAAAAAAACACATACCCCCTTGGTGAACTATGGTTAAGAAGACAGTCAACTAAATTCAATGGAGTTGCCTATATTATTCAAAAAGGTGCTGCTGCTGTATTCACCGATAAAGGTCAAGAAGAAGTAAAAAAACTTGTAGCATATTATCTTGAAAATGCCAAAATAATCTACAATACTATTAAAAATCTTGGATTAAAAGTGTATGGAGGTGTAAATTCTCCTTACATTTGGTTCAAAGTCCCCGATAAATTTGACTCATGGAGCTTTTTTGACTTTCTACTTAATCAATGCCAGATTGTCTCAACACCAGGAGAAGGTTTCGGTCAAAATGGAGAAGGATTTATAAGACTTTCAGCTTTTGGAAATAGAGATGACATAATTGAAGCCACTGAAAGATTGAAAAAACTATGCTTTTAAAGTTTAACTGAAATTAAAAGTTAACATTCCAAAAATCAAAACTCCATAAGTTTTCATTCTTATTTGTAAATTCCAACAAATCTAATTTAATGAGAATTTATCAGACATTATTTCCGTTTATCCAGAGGAATATACTTGTGTTCTCCAAGAACATATTTATAAGCAGGTCTTATAATTCTTCCACCTGACACGATCTCTTCTATAAGATGAGCCGCCCAACCAGCAATTCTTGCTATAGCAAATATTGGAGTATGCAAATCTTCCTCTATACCAAGCATATCATAAACAAAACCAGAATAGAAGTCTACATTTGCACAAATAATTTTTGAGCCTTTAAGCTCAGTGAAAGTCTCTTTTCCTATCTCTTCAATTTTTGAATACAAATAAAATTCTTCTTCTCTCTTCGCTTCCTTTGCAAGCTCCATTGCTTTATTCTTAAGTAATTCTGCTCTCGGATCCGACAAAGAATAAACCGCATGTCCCATTCCGTAGATAAGACCACTTCTATCAAATGCCTCTTTTTTTAAGATCTTAACTATATAATCCTTAATCTCTTTCTCACTCGTCCAGTCTTTAATATTCTTCTTGGCGTCTTCCATCATTTCCATAACTTTTGTATTTGCACCACCATGTTTTGGCCCCTTGAGAGAACCAATAGCAGCAGCTATAGCAGAATATGTGTCCGTGCCTGTTGAAGACACAACGTGAACAGTAAAGGTAGAGTTATTTCCGCCACCATGTTCAGCATGTAAAACAAGACAAAGATCAAGAATTTCGGCCTCCAACTTTGAAAAATCCCTTGTAGGTCTTATAAGTGAAAGAAAATTTTCTGCATGAGAATGCTCACCAGACTGATGATGAAGATGTAAACTTTTTCCCTGATGATAGTGCCTTTTTGCGTGGTAAGCATAAGCTACCATAGCGGGAAATCTCGCAATAAGTTTTATACATTGAGTCAACACATTTGCAACTTCAAGATTATCCGGATCAGGATCATAGGCATAAAGAACACTTACCTGACGTATTAGTAAGTTCATAAGATTCTTACCCGGTGATTTAAGAATAATATTTTCCTTAAATCCCTCTGGTAAATTTCTATATAAGTTAAGTAACTCACAAAAATCAGACAATTCTTTTCTATTAGGCAACTTACCAAACAAAAGCAAAAAAGCAGTTTCTTCAAATCCATATCGATTTTCACTCTGAAAACCACTTACCAATTCTTTAATATCTATTCCTCTATATCTTAAACGCCCTTCTACAGGCTTTATTTCTCCTTCATCTATAACATAACCATGAACATCCCCAATCGTTGTGAGACCAACAATGACACCACTACCATCTTCATTTCTTAAACCTCTTTTCACATTATATTTTATATATAATTCTGGATCTATTTTCGCATTCTTTTTTGCTAACTCAACCAGTTGCCCAATGATAGCGGTATTCTTTTCGGTCATTAAAACCTCCGGTAACTTTAAAAAATATAAAGCTATAAATTATAATATATTGTTGTTTTTTTTTCAATCGATACGGAAAAAAAGTTGAAAAATATTATCAACTATGTTATTATGGTAAAAAT
>JAOACQ010000046.1 GCA_026417755.1 Brevinematales bacterium
TATAAGAGACAGGGATGGAATGCTATAATTTATCTAGCTGGACTTCAGGCTATTTCAAATAGCTTGTATGAAGCAGCAAGAATAGATGGAGCAACATGGTGGCAGATATTTACTAAAATAACGGTGCCTCTTCTTAAACCTGTAATATATTTTGCAACAACAATGACAATTATTGGAAATATGCAACTCTTTGACGAACCTATGGTTATGATAGGTTTACAAAATAGAGCTATGGAACTAAGGGGAAATATGGGTATGTCTTTAGCTGTATATATGTATGCATGGGGATTTAACTGGAGTAGATTTGGTAATGCATGCGCAACCTCCTATCTTATCTTCCTCATCATAATGATTCTTTCTTATATTAATAGAAAATTATTTAAAGAAGAATAAAGGAGGACAAAATGGCTGTAAATACTTCAGTTCATATAGATGAAAAACACAGAATTAAAGAATCTCATTGGCTAGTAGATATTGTAAAGACAATTTTGTTATATATACCTCTTATTATCTGGACAATAATAACCTGCTTTCCTTTCTGGTATATGCTTGTTGTTTCTACAAGAAGTGCAGGGGATATATTTTCATTCCCTCCACCACTTTTACTTAAGCCAAACTTTGTAGAACAATTTATTGCAAACTACAATAATCTTATTTCCAGGACTTATTACTGGAGAAATTTGTTTAACAGTGTTTATATCTCAGCAATGACAACATTACTTGGGACATTTTTGTGTTCGCTAGCCGGTTATGGATTTGCAATGTATAGATTCAAAGGAAGAAATATTCTTTTTTCTCTTATGCTTTTTACCCTTATGGTCCCTCAAACTATAAATATTATCCCTTATTTTATTATGATGAAAACATTTGGTTGGATAAGCACTGCGAGAGCAATGTATTTACCAGCCGCTGCTAGTGCTTTTGGGATCTTTCTTATGAGGCAGTATATTATGACGTCTATCCAGCAGGATCTTGTTGAAGCTGCGAGAGTTGATGGTTGTTCGGAATTTGGTATTTACTGGAGAATTGTTTTGCCGCTTATTACTCCAATTATTGGTTCATATGGAATTATCACATTTTTAAACCAGTGGAATAACTATATGACAGCCCTCGTAGTACTCAAAGATCCAAAAAGCTATACAGTCCCACTTGCTTTAGGTTCTTTAGTAGGTATGCAGAGTGTTGATTATGGTGCTATAATGGTTGGGACAGTTATCTCTGTATTTCCTCTTCTTATAATGTTTATTTTTATGTCAAAAATGATAATATCAAAAGTAACAGAAGGTGCATTAAAAGAATAGCCGCGTCCGTTAAACAATATATAAAATTGCAGGGATTGACCCAAAAGCAATCCCTGCTCTTCTATTTAATTATTGACAGACAATATCAGCGAATTCGATTCCTTTTTTGCTCATTATTGCCCCAAGGTCTTTTACGTTTTCTTCCCCTATGGCATTATAACTGCAGAAAGGAGATAAAATAAATTTACCATCTTTATCATTACCGGAAACTGTAAGAGAGAATTTGGCTCGCTTACCCTCAATGCTTTTATCACTTACTTTGATAACAAATTCACATAATTTATTGTCCTTTGACCAGCTGACCTTTGCATTAACATTGCCTTCAACTCCTTTACCTTTTACAAATTTTCCTATTGTTGTCTTGCCATCGACATAAAAGGCAAACTCAAAAAATTCTATGTTAACATTAGTATTGTCAACAAATTCTACAAGACCATAAATACTATCTTTAACTGTGAACAATTTGAAATTGGCAACATTTTTACCATAATATGAAATCGCCTGGTTTTTGCCGAGAATATTATACATTAATGGGTATTTAACTGCTTCTTTCCATTCGTCAGCTTTTCCATCAAGTTTGATTTGTGTTTTTGTTGCAACAGCGACAAAAGGCATTATATCTCCTATAAGTTTTCCATCTACAAATGCCCCTTTTTCGTTTTGAAAAGTCATTTCTCCAAAACCTTTACCCTGCCAACCAGTATTATTTCCGACTATTGGATACAACTGGCATTTTCTTAATTCACTCTCAGGAGTATCATTATCTGAAAGTGCAGCATTAAAGCCAATAGTTTTACCAGTTAAGTCAACACCTGTATCAACAACAAATTCAAGAATACTTCCGTCTGTACTCCAGATAGCATTGCCATTTACATTGTTGTCTTTTTGCCATCCCATTCCTACAATAGTTCTTATTTGTTTCCAATTTCCATCTATGTTATAGAATAGTTCAAAATTGTCATTATCCCATGGATTTTTGTGATGGGTGATTGTTTTATCATCCCTTCTTATTACAAGACCATAAATTTTACTTCCGTTATACATTATTCTGAAATTGCCATAAATATCATCCTGTGAATCTACAGGAGTAAAATTCTGTGTATCAAGCTGATTGAAAGCAAAAGGATAAACGTAAGCACCTTTCCATTCTTCTTCACTCCATTTACCATCGATAACAGGGATTTTTGTTGCTTTAACTCCTCTGAATGTTGGAAGGCTCCTTTCACTACTAGATGTCAATTTTTCAAAATATGCTCTTGTTGGTCTATCTCCTTCAAGAACATCTTTTACAGCAAAGGCTGCTGGTTTTGGCTTATAATCCTTATCAAACATTAATCCATAACCATAGCCAATAAAAAAGGTTGGTATCCATGAATGTTTATCACTTAAACCCCATGTTATAAAAGCCTCACAATCATATGCTAATGCAAGTTTCATAAGCTCTCCATAAATTCTTTTATGCTGATTTATATCCTTTTCGGTAGGTTTACCTTGAATTCTTACATCAAGCTCTGTGATGTGAACCTCAAGTCCTAATTCTTTAAAACGCTTCACATTTTCGACATAAGCCATAAAGTCTGGAAAATAAAGTCCATCAAGATGAAATTGTAGACCTACACCATGTATTGGGGCGCCCTTTTCCTTCAATTTTTTAACGAGGTTATAAAATCCATCACTTTTTGCCCCTCTACCTTCGACACTATAATCGTTTAAGAAAAGTTTTGCCTGCGGGTCTGCCTCATTTGCCCATTTTAAAGCCATCTCAATATATTCCTCTCCAATAGCATTATACCAGATATTTTTTCTTAAACTTCCATTTTCATCCATTGGTTCATTAACAACATCCCAGTCTCTTACTTTTCCCTTGTATCTTCCAACAACAGTTTTAATATGGTCTCTTAGGATTTCTATTGCCTTTTCCTTTGATAAGCTACTACCAAGCCAAGCGGGATTTTGAAAATGCCAAGCAAGTGTATGCCCTCTTACACTCATTCCATTCTTCATGGCGAAATTAACAATCTTATCTGCTCCAGTAAAATCATATCTACCATTTGCAGGATGAATAAGTTCCCATTTCATTTCATTTTCTGGTGTAAGATAGCTGAAATTGTTAGTAAGCACTTTGACAAATTCTGCGTCATCAAGATATTGGGACATAACTGCAGTTCCAATATAAATGTTTCTCTCCTTTGCAAGATTTCTGAGACCAAGCAAGTTTTCCTGTGCATTCAAATAGCTGGCCAGAAAAATCAACACCAAAATTAATGTTAACCTTTTTAACATATTAGTACCTCTCCTCCTTTATAAACACGTTTTCAAAAGATATTTTAAAACTATATCATATAAAAGTCAATATAAAAAATATTAATTTGGCAAAGTTTTATTCTACAAAACAGATAAAACCCTTAAGATATTCTGATTCAGGATAAGATAATCTGATAGGATGATCCTCACTTTGGAAAAGATTATCGACTATCTTTACAATTCTACCACTATCAATAGATGCCCATGAGATTGCTTTCTTTAGGTCATCTCGAGAAATATTTCCAGAACAAGAAAAAGTGAATAAAATTCCTTTATCAGTTAACAATTTCATTGCCTGCATATTAAGATCCTTATAAGCCCTGAGAGCTCTTTCTTTATCTGTATCTTTTTTTGATAGTTTTGGCGGGTCTAAAATAATTACGTCAAATTTTTTTTCTTTCTTTACTAATTCCCTCAAGATCAAAAAAGCATCGCCATTTAAAACTTCAGGTTGTGAAAATCCATTTAACTTAACATTTTTTTCTAAGGAAAAAAGTGCATCTTTTGAAGAGTCTAACGAGAAAACTTCTTTTGCTCCACCATAGAAAGAATTAAGGCTAAAACCACCACTGTAGCAAAATACATCGAGGACACTTTTATTTTTTACATATTTTCTTATTTTTTCTCTATTGTTACGTTGATCAATGAAAAAGCCAGTCTTTTGCCCACTTTTCAGATTTACAATATATTTTATTTCGTTTTCATTAATTTCAATTTCTTCTGGGATATGCCCATAGATCAATCCATTTGATAGCTTTAATTTTTCTTTTGTTGCAAAATCTTCATCGATTTTTAAATAGATTCCTTGAGGGTTGAGTTTTTTCTTAAGAATATCTATTATTGTATCAATATAATTTTCTATAGCTTTTACAGAGACTTGAATTACATAATATTCTCCATACCTATCAACTACTAAGCCGGGAATATTATCAGCCTCACTGAAAAATATTCTATAACAGTTTGTCTTTTTTTCAATATTCAAAAATTTTCTATAATTTAAAGCCTCATTTATCTTTTCAGAAAACCAATCCTTGTCTATTTTTTTATTCTCATTCCATTCGCAAAGCCTTATTGCAATCTTTGAATTTGAGTTATAAAAACCATAAGCTATAAATTTTCCTTCACTATCAAAAACTTTAACAACATCAGCAGAACTGGCATTTTCTGTCTTTTCGATTGCCTGAGAGTAAACCCATGGGTGAAAATTTTTTGATAATTTGTCCCGTCCCTTTTTTAAAAAGATAGAACCCATAAAAATTCCTTAATAAAGTTATAACAACTTTAGACCGAAATATTAAGATAAAGAACAATTATTGTCAAGTTTTGTAAAAAAACCTCTGGGGGAAGATATGCAATTAGCAAAAGTAGTGGATGTAATTCAAGAGAATTGTGTTAATTGTCACAGATGTATATCAGTTTGTCCTGTGAAATATTGCAATGATGGAAGTGGAGATTACGTAAAGGTTATCGAAGATTTGTGTATAGGTTGTGGAGAATGTATCAAAGCATGCTCCCATAATGCCAGAGTTATAGTTGATGATCTTTCAAAGGCTCTGGAAGCATTGAAAAGAAGGGAACCTATAGTTGCGATTGTTGCTCCTGCAGCTTCTTCAAACTTTCCTGATAATTATTTAAGACTCAATGGTTGGTTAAAATCTATGGGAGTAAGTGCAGTTTTTGATGTAAGTTTTGGAGCTGAATTAACTATCAAATCTTATATAGAATATATAAAAGAAAAAAAACCAAAAACAGTTATTGCTCAACCCTGTCCAGCTATTGTAACCTATATTGAAATATATAAACCAGAACTCATTCAATTTCTTGCACCGGCAGATAGTCCTATGATGCATACAATGAAAATGGTAAGGGAGTTTTATCCAGCTTATAGAAACCATAAGATGATGGTTATTTCTCCTTGTACGGCAAAGAGAAGAGAGTTTGATGAGGTTGGTATCGGAGATTATAACGTAACTATGAAAAGCTTAAGTGATTATCTTGAAAAGAATCATATACTTTTGTCTAACTATCCTGAGGTAGATTTTGATAATGACCCGGCAGAGAGAGCTGTTCTGTTTTCTTCTCCAGGAGGATTACTTGAGACGGCTATAAGGGAAATTCCAGAGATAAGGCATCAAACAAGAAAAATAGAAGGGCCTCAAATAATCTATCACTATCTATCCAGACTGTTTGAAAGTATTAAGACTAAAAGATCTCCATTACTTATAGATTGTCTTAATTGTGAAATGGGTTGTAATGGTGGGACAGCAACAGTAACACACAATGTTCCAATGGATGATGTGGAATACTATGTGAAAAAAAGAGCAGAACAAATGATCGATTATTACAAAAAGAAAGGAACAATACCTCACACTGAAAAACCAAAACAACTTGAAAAATTACTTGACAGATATTGGAAACCAAAATTATATGATAGAAATTATATAGACTTATCACATCTTTTAAAAGAAAGGATAAAAAATCCGTCGGAAAAAGAGAAAAAAGGTGTATACTTAAGAATGCATAAAGTTGCTGAAAAAGACTTTAAAAATTGTTCATCTTGTGGCTACAATACCTGTGAAGGAATGGCAATAGCCGTTTATAACGAACTTAATAAAGTTGACAATTGTCATTTCTTCCTTCTTAAAGAACATGAGGATAGTAAAGAACTTATTCTTCAGGATAAAGAGAAAAAAGAGCAAATAATCTTAAGTCTTAACGAAATTTTAATCAGTATCGAAGAAGGAATAAGTAAATTAACATCTGCAGCCAAGGAACTGGAAGCCTCAAGTCAGGAACAGATAAGTGCCGCAACAGAGCATTCAAGTGGTATAACTGAGGTTAGTGCAACGATAGAGGAACTTTCGGTAACTGCAAAACAGATTGCAGAGAGTACGGAACAATTAGTTCAGGCTACTAAAAATGTTGTAAATATTCTTTCAAATAATAAAGTATCTTTGGAAAGTGCTTATAACAGAATAATGAACATAAGTAGCCTTATTGAACAGAATGCTCAAGAGATTATGGATTTGAATAAAAAGTCAGTTTTCATAAGCGAGATGGTAAAAATAATTACAGATGTCGCAAATAAAACAAATCTTCTTTCCCTCAATGCTTCGATAGAAGCTGCAAGAGCTGGAGAAGTGGGTAAAGGTTTTAGTGTGGTTTCTGCTGAAATAAGAGAATTATCCAAAGAAACAATAGCCTCAGCTAAAAAAGTAACAACCGCAGCGGAAGAGATCAAGAATTTTATCGAGAAGATAGTTGAAAATTCAAATAAAGAAGTTAATGAAATTAAAGAAAGTGTGTTTAAAGTTAAAGAGGTTGTTGATTCAACCGGCGATATAATGAGTGAAATGAATAACAACTATTCTTTCCTGAGAAAGATAGAAATTTCAACAAAGCAGCAGGAAGTTGGTTCTCAACAGGCAGCGGAAACAATGAAACAGATGGCAGAAATCTCAAAACAATCAGTTGAAGTTTCTAATCAAAGCCTTAATTCTGTAAAAGAGCTTGTAGATCTTGCAAATCATCTTGACGAATTGGTAAGGAAATATAGTGGTTATAAGAAAGAAACTCAAAGGGAGTAAAAAGTGGTTAAAGTTTTAATTGTTGATGATTCTGCTATTGTTCATGAGATATTAAGAAAAGTAATTAAAGAAAAATCTAATGATATTGAAATCATAGGAAATGTTTACAATGGTGAAGAAGCGTTAAATTTTTTAAAAAACCAGTCTCCTGATATTATAATTATGGATATTGAAATGCCAGTTATGGATGGACTAACTGCAACAAAAAAAATAATGGAAGAAAAACCTACTCCTATAATTGTTTTCAGTGCTGCGACTAAAAAAATAGCGGATCTTGTAATGAAAGCTCTTGAAGCAGGTGCTGTTGATGTTGTAGAGAAACCTGAAAATTTGGGTGAAATAGGAATTGAGAGTTTTATTGAAAAAAATTTAATAAATAAAATAAAAATATTTTATGGATTTAAAGTAATCAGACGTCTGAGTCCATTAACTATGAAAAAATTATCAGAAGAAAAAGAAAAACTTCAGAAAATTGCAGAAAAAAAAACACGCTTACAAAAGCAAACAAATATTCCTTGCATAGGTATTGCTTCATCAACAGGCGGTCCACAGACATTAAAAAGGCTGTTTTCCCAGTTGGAAAAACCAGCCTATCCAATAATAATTGTCCAGCATATACCACATAATTTTATTCAAAGTTTAAAAGATTGGCTTATGCTTTATACAAAATGCGAATGTGAATTTGTGCGCGAACATGCTCTTCCACAGGCGGGTAAAATATATCTTGTTAATTGTGATAAGCATCTTGTTTTTTCTCCGGATGGGAGGTTTAAATTTTTAGATGAACCACCAGTTTATGGGATTAGACCATCGGCGGATTATATGTTTAAGTCTCTTGGGGAAACATATAAAGAAAGGGCTATAGGTATAGTTTTGACTGGAATGGGTGATGATGGAAAAGAGGGGGCAAAAGTCATTAAGGAAAAGGGAGGCACTATAATTGCTGAAGCAGAAGAAGATTGTATAATCTTTGGGATGCCTAAAGCTGTAATTGAAGAAGGTTTGGCAGATAAAGTTATGAAAATAAGTGAACTTGCTTCTTTTTTAAATCAACTTACAGCTTATTTTTAAAAATTAATAAGTTGGGGGATTTTGAGAGATGGAGAAATATTTGCTTGAGATAAGGGAGATTTTACTAAAGAATACTGGAATAAGGATTTCAGATGACAAAAATAGTTTTCTACTTTCTACCATAAATCAAATTTTACAAAAAGATAATCTGTCAGTAGAAAATTATTTAACTCTTTTGAAAACCAATCATAATAAGATAATAGAATTAGCAACTTATTTTACAGTTCAGGAAACAAGTTTTTATAGAAACAAGGATCATTTCAATACATTAAAGAACAAAATATTACCAGCTCTTAAAGAAATAAAAAGGGATAAAACTATTTCGATACTTTCGGCTGGCTGTGCTACTGGGGAGGAACCTTATACTATTGCAATGATAGTTAAGGATTTTTTTGGCCAAGAATTAACAAACTGGCAGATAAACATTTATGCTATTGATATATCGAAAGAGGCTTTGGAAGAAGCTAAGAAAGGAATATATAGTGAATATAAAATGAAGAATATAGACAACTATTATATTGAGAAATTTTTTGACATTGAACTCAGAAACTCAAGACAATATTTTATTGTTAAAGATGATATAAAAAAGATGGTTTCCTTTTACCATGAAAATTTGCTTTCAGAAAATTTAATAAATTCTCTGAAACTTGATGTAATTTTTTGTGAAAATGTTATAATATATTTTGATTATACTTCAACTGAAAAGTTAATTAATAAATTTTACCATTCATTAAATATGCCTGGATATCTTTTTCTTGGCTATTCTGAAACCCTTAATATGATAAAACATCATTTTAATTTATGCTGGAATAATCAGACTTATTATTATATTAAGGAGGAGATTTGTTATAAAAAGGAAGAAAGTCAAGCCATAAACAAAGACATATGTTATGATAAAAATTTTAAGGATGAAAGAGCTTCATATGAAGATTTTGTTTACTCGATAATGAAATCATATTTAAAAAACGATAAAGACAGTTTGTTAAAACTTTATAAAGAATTGTTACAGATTTACTCTGTTAATCCAGATTTTATAAAAGACGAGAAGATATTTCTTATTTTTGGCGAATTTTTTATTGACAACAATGATATTTCAACAGCAAAGAAGATGTGTGAGATGGCTCTTGAAAAATATCCATCTTCTTTAGATGCACATAATCTCAATGGATATATTTTTCTTTTAGAAAATGAACCTTTGCAAGCATTATTTTCTCTTAATATTTCTTTTAAAAATGACAGTTCAAATAAGATAACTCTCTATTTATTGTATAAAGCATATGAATCCTTAAAGAATCAAGAAAAAAAGTCAGAGATTATCGAACTTCTTAAGAAAACAAATATCATTCAAGATGATAGCTTTTTCCCTTATAATTCTTTAAGAAAGATTCAATTTTATGGTGCTATAAACAAAATACTTGGAGAACAACAATGAAAGAGCTTGAAAAATTTTACGATAAGATGATATATGTAGTTGATGATTCTCCTGTAATAAGAACATTGATAACAAATTGTCTTATTGAAGAAGGATTTAAAAATGTAATAATGTGCGAAAATGGTAAAGATGCCATTGAAAAAATTAAGCAAAATAAAACAATAGATATGGTGATCACTGATTATGATATGCCGGAAATGAATGGAGAAGAACTTGTAGATAATTTGCGAAATAGTTATGGAAACGATGTTATCATTATAGTATTAAGTGCTCAAACAAGCAAACAAAAGATAGTCGAAATGATGAGAAAAGCAGATGATTATATAATCAAAGATGAAATAGACTTAATAAAGTCTGATATATTTTTTGTTATACGGAAGTGTTTTGAAAATTATGAGATAAGAAAGGAAAATGAGAAGTTACTTGCTGAACTTAAAGAGAGAGACAAGAGAATAAAGATAGAACTTGAAACGGCAAGGGTTTTACTTTCAGAATTTAAAGAGATCACGGATGTAAAAAGCTCTGTGTTTAGACTATCATATTATAACAAGATGTCAAATATGATAGGAGGAGATTTTTTTACTATAAGAAGACTTACTGATAACAAGATTGGTGTTCTTATGGGGGATATATCAGGGCATGGTATCCCTGCAGCTTTGCTAATGCTTGTTTTTAAAAATGCAGTTTTAGAAGCTATGGAAAACAACAAAAATGAAAATTTTCCGACTTGTTCAACAATGAAAGAAATAAATTCAAAACTTTCTCGCTTGTTTCCAGAATCAAAATACGCTACGATAAGCTATCTTATACTTGATGAAAATGAAAAATCAGTAACATACACAAATGAATTTCAAAACCCAATATTGTTAATAAAAGATGATGGCGAAATCACGGAAATTGACAATGGTAAATACAAACTCATAGGTATATATACAGAAGAGATGTTAGGTAAGACGATAGAATTTAATTGTGATAGATTTATTATGAATAATGGTGAAAGATTAATCCTATTCACCGATGGAATTATAGAAGCAAGAAACCCCGAGACAGATGAAGAATATGGAATAGAAAGAGTAAAAAATCTTATAAAAAAACATCATAAACAGCAGCTTACAAATTTGCTTAAGATTATATTACAGGATTTTTACAATTTTACGAAACAAAAGGTTTCAGATGATGTAACGATTTTTGGGCTTGAACTTTGCTAAGGGGAGGTTTTTTATGTCATACGTAAAAGAGATAATTCAAAACATTTTAGAAGAAAAAGAAGTTAAGAAGGAAGAAGTCATATATTACACATTTCTGGTTGCAAGAGAAAATCATGAATATTATGCTATATCTATAGATTACATCAATGAAGTTTGCGAGACGGACATAAACTCTCTTCTTAAGATTCCATTAGTAGAAGATTATATATTAGGAATAATAAATATCAGGGGAGAAATAATTCCTGTTATATCGATGAATAAAATACTGAATCTACCTTTTTCTGAGAAAAGTATTAAATACGTTCTTGTAGTGGAACATTCTTTCAAAATAGGAATTGCAGTTGAAGAGGTTAAAGACTTATACCAGATATCTTCAAAAAATTTAAAACCTATATATCATTCAAAAGAAACAAAAATATCAAACATTATTCCTTATGAGTTTGATATAGAAGAAAACAAGGTTTCAAATGTAATTGATGTTTTTACATTGTATGAATCAGATTTTCTTAAATAGGTGGGACAATGAATAGTTTTCTTACCACAAGAGTTGAAAATTATAACTTAAGTTTTTACTATCGTGAGGTGAAAGAAGTTTTAAAAATAGATAGAAAAAAATTGACAAGAAAAAGACTGAATGATAGTTGTTTTGAACTTCCCCACTTAAGTTATAATAATAATTGGGTGCCTCTTTTTGACATACAGCTTATGTTAAATATAAAAAATAAGACTTTACCACAATATGCTCTTCTTATAAACGATATTGAAGAAAATATAAAGTTTGCAATATGTTTGCCAGATGTTATTGAAGAAATTAAAATAGAAAAAAAGGATATTTCTATATTTCCAGACTTTTTACTGAGAAAACAAAAGCTAACCTTTATATACGGAGTAATATATATTCAGAACATACCATCTTTGTTCTTGAGTTTTTCTGATGTTATAGATCCAGTAGAGGTAGCTAATTTGATATTCAAATTTAAAATGGGAGAAAAATATGTTAATAACAGATGATATTAAAAATCTGTTCAAACAGGAATCTGAAAAGCATATTGAAAGAAGTGACAATTTAATTATAGAACTGGAAAAAAATCCTGAAAATATTGAAATCATAAAAGAAATTAAAAGAGAAATTCATACTTTAAAGGGTTCAAGCAGAATGATTGGTTTGAATAAAATAAGCAGAGTAGCCCATCAGATTGAAAATATTTTTGAAAGCCTTGAGTTAAAAGAACTAAAAATTTCTTCTAATCTTATAACTTTTATACTTAAATGGTTGGATTGGATAAAAAATGCTATCTACAAGATTCCAGAAGAACCAAACCTTGATGAAAACTTTGAGGAGAATTTTTTATCTTCTTTAGAAAAGATAAAGAAAAATGAATCAGCAAAAATCCAAACTGATGAAAAACCAAAACAAGACAAACCAATTGAAGAACAATCTAAGAAGTCAGACTATCTTGCTATAAAATTTGAAAAGATAAAATCCCTTCTTACTTTTAGTAATATTTTTACCAATTATATTGGGAGATTTAAATACTTTGAGGATAAATTTGAACAAATAAATTATGAGGAATTGTCAAAGAATGATATTGTAGCAATAATTCAAAAAATCAAAGATGAACTGTCATATGAATTACATTTTTATGAATTATATACTAAACAATTTCAGGATCTTGTTTCTTCATTAATACTGGTGCCATTAAGCACTATATTTAATAATTATCCAAGACTTATAAGAGATGTTGCCGTGTCAACACAAAAAGATGTCAACTTTACCATAGAAGGCAGAGAACTTGAAATAGATAAACAACTTATTGAACCTATCAATAATGTTCTTATACACTTATTGAGAAATGCAGTTGATCATGGAGTAGAAACTCCAATGGAGAGGGTAAAAGCAGGGAAACCATCTAAAGGAAACATAATACTTAAAGCATATTCTCATATGGATAGGATGATTATAGAAGTTAAAGATGATGGAAAAGGTATAGATATAGAGAAGGTTAAAGAAAAAGCTATAAGGAACAATTTGCTTACAACAGAGGAGGCGTTGAATCTTACTGAAAATGAAATTCTACAATTTATTTTTAAACCTGGATTTTCGACAAAAGATAATGTAACTGATTTTTCCGGGAGAGGAGTAGGGCTTGATGTAGTTGCTGATACAATGAGAAAATTCAACAGTGAAGTAATAGTTAAAAACGAAAAAAACAAAGGCACAACATTTATTCTCAGTTTTCCTTTAAATTCTTCTATAATGTCGATAACACTATTTGAGGTTAATAACGAAATATTTTCAATTCCCTCCTTGAATATAGAAAAGGTTGTTTTATTTTCTGAGACAAAAACTTCAATAATTGAAGAAGAAAAAATGTTGGAATATGATAAAAAGTGGATACCTTTGATTAATTTAAAAAAAATGTTTTATGATCTTGATGATGAAATAGATTTTGAAAATATCATTATAATTACTTCACAAAATAAAAATTATGGGCTACTTACAGGTAAAATTATTGGAGAGAGTAGAATGGTTATTAAAACAATTTCTTCACTTCAAAACAAATTGAAGATCGCTTCGGGGGTTATATCTTTGAGTAATAGAGATGTTATTGTCCTTAATGTTTTTGAATTGATAGACAAATACAGAACTATAAACAGTTATAGATCTTAGATAAATGTTTTTTCAATATTTTTTAAGCATTAGAAAATATTTGATTATTTTAACTTTATTTTTTAAAATTAATTAGAATTAAATCAGTTAGGAAATATGGTTCATTTTTTTATCTTTTTAAATTTCTTTAGCTTTGGCTTTGGTCTGGTAGCTGCTATTCTAGCTTTTATTGCCTTTGTAAGGCATAGGAATATAATTTATAAAGACCTTTTCAATGTTATTTTAATTACGGAACTATATTTAATTCTTGAATATTCTTATATTTATTCAAAGGGTTTAAACATTTCTTTTTCTTTTCATTTTGTGAGTGTGTATAATATTCTCTGG